>JAFDCJ010000131.1 GCA_019312835.1 Deltaproteobacteria bacterium | reverse complement strand
TTTGAACAGGGAGCCGACGTTCATGTGGCCATCCCCGATTACCGTTCGGTTTTTAGCGACAAACTGGCCCCGGTTTTAAAAAAAGAAATCAACCGTATCCAAGACAAGATGCCCACGGACCGTGTTCACCTGGCCGAAGATCGCGCCTTCTATTATATCAACCGGGTATATTCTGCCTATGGGGATGAAAACATCAAGCTGGCCCTGGCCTTTCAACGCGAAGTCATCAACAACATCATTCCCCGGGTCCAGCCGGATCTCATCCACTGCAACGACTGGATGACCGGACTGATCCCGGCCGTGGCCAGAGAACACGGGATTCCCTGTCTTTTCACCATCCATAATATCCATACGGTAAAAACCACACTGGCCCATGTTGAAGACCGCGGCATCGATGCGGCCTATTTCTGGCAAAACCTCTATTACGAGAATATGGCCACCAGCTACGAACAGGTTCGCAACAGCATCCCGGTGGACCTGCTGACCAGCGGAATTTTTGCGGCTCATTTTGTAAATGTGGTCAGCCCCACCTTTCTGACAGAAATCGTCGGCGACCGGCATTCTTTTGTTGAGCCCCAGATACGTCGTGAGCTGGCCAACAAGGTCCAGGCCGAATGCGCGGCGGGGATCCTCAACGCACCGGATCCTTCATTTGATCCAACCCTGGACGATGAATTGGCCCAAAAATTCGGTCCGGCGGATCACGTCAAGGGCAAAAAAGAAAACAAGCGGTTTTTACAAGAAAAGCTGGGATTGATCCAGGACGATCAGGCCCCCATATTTTTCTGGCCGTCGCGGCTGGATCCGGTTCAAAAAGGCTGTCACTTGCTGGCTGAAATTTTCTATCAGGTCATTTCCGATCACTGGGATCAAAACCTGCAAGTGGTTTTTGTGGCCAACGGTGACCATCAGTTGGTTTTCAGAGATATCGTCAATCACCACGGGTTTCATAAACGGGTGGCGATTTATGACTTCAGTAACGCGCTGGAGCACCTGGCTTACGCGGCCTCGGATTTTATCCTGATGCCGTCGAGTTTTGAACCCTGCGGCCTGCCGCAAATGATCGCCCCGATTTACGGATCACTGCCGGTGGCCCATGATACCGGCGGTATCCACGATACGGTCACGGATCTGAATGTCAAAAAAAATACGGGCAACGGCTTTTTATTCAAGCATTTCGATCCCAATGGGCTGCTGTGGGCCATAAAGCAGGCCATGTCCTTTTATAATCTTGCGCCGAAAGTAAAAAGCAAACAGATCCGTCGCATTATGACCGAAAGCGCGGCCAGTTTCACCCATGCCAATACGGCCCGCCAATACATCCAGCTCTACGAAAAAATGCTGAAACGGCCGCTGATCAACAGGGGCTTGGTGCCGGAATGCAGCATACAATAAAAAAATATTCGCCACGGAGGAACGCCAGCCGTTGCTAAAGCGATGGCGCGGCGCGCAGAAAATCACTGAAAATGCCTTTGTTGATAAAATTTCAGTGTAACTCCGCTTGTCCCGTTACATGCGCAGCCTATTTAACCGGGGTGAAAAATCCGTGGTTTAAAAGACAGTAACACAAAAACCGACACGACTTCTCAATAAATATGCCTCCCCAGGAACAAAGACCTTCCAATAATGGGCAAATCGAGGAAAGATTGGGGCGCCTTCTGCGGGGCGATCCGTACTTAAAGCCCTACGCCGACATCATTCACCGTCGCCTGTCGAAGATCGCTGCAACCAAAAGGCGTTTGACCGGCGTCAAACTGACGCTGGCCGATTTTGCTTCGGGCCATGAATACTTCGGCCTGCATTTGCAGGACACGGAATGGGTTTTACGCGAATGGGCACCCAATGCCCGGCGAATTTTCCTGATCGGTGATATGACCGGCTGGCATGAAGACGCCGCCTTTGCTTTAAACCGGCTCAATGAGGAAGGGGTCTGGGAAATCCGCCTGGCAGCGGGGCGGTTGAAGCATCTTGATCATTACCGGCTCCGGATATACTGGGACGGCGGCCAGGGCGACCGCATCCCCGCCTATGCCCGCCGAGTGGTCCAGGATCCGGAAACATTGATTTTCAACGCCCAGGTCTGGTATCCCGATGCGCCCCATCAATGGCAGTACCGGAATTTTCAGCCCCCGGCTGAAGCGCCGCTGATTTATGAAGCCCACGTCGGCATGGCTCAGGAAGAAGGCAAGATCGGCTCATTTAAAGAGTTTACCGCGGATGTTCTGCCCCGAATTGTAAAATCCGGCTACAACACCATCCAGCTCATGGCGGTCCAGGAGCATCCCTATTACGGTTCGTTTGGCTATCAGGTATCCAGCTTTTTTGCCGTTTCTTCCCGTTTTGGATCGCCCGATGATCTCAAAGCCCTGATCGACGCAGCCCACGGCAACGGGTTGGCGGTTTTCATGGACATCATTCATTCCCATGCCGTTTCCAATGAAATCGAAGGGCTGAGCCGTTTCGACGGTACCCTGCATCAATACTTCCATGACGGCCCCCGGGGGCGCCATGAGCTCTGGGATTCGCGCTGTTTTGACTACGGCAAACACCAGGTCCTGCATTTTTTGCTTTCAAACTGCCGGTTCTGGCTGGACGAATACCACTTCGACGGGTTTCGCTTCGACGGTATCACCAGCATGCTGTATCTTCACCACGGTCTCAGCAAAGCGTTTACGTCCTATGACGACTATTTCGATGACAGCGTGGACGAAGAGGCCCTGGCCTATCTGGCGCTGGCGGGCGAACTGATTCATACCGTGCGCCCTGATGCGCGGATCATTGCCGAGGACGTCAGCGGGATGCCGGGTCTGGCCGCGCCCCTGTCCAGCGGCGGCGTTGGATTTGATTACCGCTTTGCCATGGGGGTCCCGGACAATTGGATCAAGCTGATTAAAGAAGTTCCGGATGAACAGTGGCCCATCGGCCAGATCTGGCATGAGCTGACCAACCGGCGGGCTGAGGAAAAAACCATCAGCTATGCCGAATCCCACGATCAGGCCCTGGTGGGCGATAAAACCATCATCTTTCGGTTAATCGACGCAGATATGTATGATCACATGCGGGTGGAAGATCAAAATATCCGAGTGGAGCGCGGCATGGCGCTGCACAAGATGATCCGCCTGATCACGCTGGCCACCGCCGGTGCCGGCTATCTTAATTTTATGGGCAATGAATTCGGCCATCCGGAGTGGATTGATTTTCCGCGGGAGGGCAATAACTGGTCCTGTCATTATGCCCGCCGCCAGTGGCATCTGGCCGATGACCCCGGGTTAAAATACCAGTTCAGCGCCTGTTTTGATCGGGATATGATTCGGTTGGCTAAAAAATTCAAATTGCTGGACAGCCCCGGCCCGAACATCATACATGAGCATGACGCCAACAAAATCATTATTTTCGAGCGTGCCGGACTGTTGCTGACCTTTAACTTTCATCCGGATCGGTCCTATTCGGACTACCGCTTTGAAGCCCCGCCCGGCAAATATAAAATGCTATTCAACACGGATGATGGCCGGTACGGCGGTCATCGCCGCCTGCAACCGGAACAGGAGCACCTGACGGCCTCAAAAGCCGACGCCCATCACAAAAACCATTTCCTCAGCCTGTATCTGCCGGCCCGGACGGCCCAGGTGCTGCAACATATCGATTAGAAGTGGTTTCAAAACCCCATCTAACGCCCAAATACTGCGTTGCGATTTGGTTTTACATGCTCACCCACGACGAGTAGGCTCCGCTTTTAAACCAAATCGGCGCCTTGTCTTTGGACGTGATCTGGAATTTTGAAACCACTTCTAAAATAGATTAACAAATTAGCATTTACCGTAATTTAATGGCTTCCAGGTATTCCTTGACCCGGCCGATGACCGACATAAACATTTTGGAGCCGGCCATAAAGGTGAAGATATCGTCGGCATTACCGCAGGTGCACGCAAATTCCGGTCCAATGACGGTGGCCGGATCCTGTGCTTCGGGATGCTGCTCCAGTGTATTTACGTACATGTCCAGGCGTTCTTTGAGGATTTCAAAATAATCGATCTTCTGACCGGTCATCATCTCAGTGGTCGACGACAGGTCTTTTGAAAAGTCGTTGATGGCCGTCCAGTAAAGATTCGACAGCTCGTCTTTTTGCGGGCCGCCGGGAAGAAAATAAGACAGGCTCCATCCGACACTGATAATTTTCAAAATCGGCAGCTCATATTCCACCGTGGTCCGTTTAATATCGGCTTGTTCGGACAGGTTTGCCATCAGCCAGTTGACGTCTTCGCGGTCAATGGCATAATTAAACAGATCTGAGGCGGCCTGTTCGATCTTGGAGGGTTGCTTTTTCTGTTTTTCCTTTATCAAGAGACCTTCCTTTCATTCGGAATCTATCTAATCACATTAATCTTATCAATATCAAGAAGGTATTCAGTGGGCGATCTGTTTCAATAACAATTGATTCGCCGGATAAATGTTGTTAAATTCTGCCGAACCGATCGCAAATAAACTAAAAACCAGGGTAGCGCGGAATGAATTTGATCAAGCAAACCACGGCAAAACTGGGTTTGTTCGGCCTTTTTGGGCTGCTGGCCGGCTGCGCCGAGTTAATTGTCCCCGGGGCATTTACCGGTGCCAGTGAGGTATACCACTACAGCACTTCCAATGTCGTCAAAAAAACCGTAATGGGAGATGCCGTCCAGGTCAAAGCCGCCACCAAAAGTGCTTTGAAGAAAATGGATGTTCGGTTTGAGTCCATGCAAACCCAAAAAAACGAAACCGAAATCAAGGCATCTACCACCGAACTGGATATCACGATCACGATCATGCCGGTTACGACCGTTACCACCAAGGTCGGGGTCAACGCGGTCGAGGGTCACGTCTTCAGAGACAGGGCCACGGCCGCTCAAATTTTAACCCAGATCGAAGCCGAATTGAACCGCAAACCCGTGCCCCCCAATACGTTTCCCAGGGTTTTCGTCAAAAATGAATGTTACCGCACCATCGACGTCATCGTATATTACCTGGACGGGAAAAACGGCCCGTCCTCCTGGCAGACCCGCGGATGGTTCAGCGTCGAACCTGGTATAAAGAAGCATGTCGTCGACACCCATAACCGCTATATCTATTTTTACGCTGAAACGCCATCCGATAAGAAAAAGATATGGACCGGTGATCTTCCCCAGTGGTTTGAGGGCAACCGCTACCGGTTTTTCAAAGTCGACATGGGAACCAACCTGGAAGATTTCACCTATACCTTTGACTGCAAAAAGCAGTAGCCTGCCTGTAAACCGTTCCGATGACCGCCGCTTTAAAAAAAGCAATCCGAAGAGGGGTATGAAATAGGATACGCTTAAAATCAAAGTAAATTCGATATGTTAGAAAAGTCAGCCTGCCGGTTACACAGCCCGATGTAAAAAAAATCATTCACCCTTTGGACAGCGGCAGTTTTTTGTAAGATAAAAATTTAAATAATTTCAGCGTGATACGACAATCTTCCGGAAATGGCACATCCCTTGCTTTTTGATGGCCCAGGGTCGTAATCACGGGCCTGTCAGGTGCCAGCCGCCAAAACGAATGCTCGCCCGGCGGGCATGGATTCCGGGTCCTGAAACATGAACCGAAAGGGGGTGAGAATCTTCCAATTAAAATTCCGGTCTGCAAGATCTGATTGTTTTCGACCCGAGCAACAGATCTAAGCCACCATAAAAAGGAGAAAAAAATGAAAACCCTAAGGATTGAAAAACCGTTTGCATTGATAGCCGTTATTCTGTTTGCACTTTTTGTGGCCACCGCAACCCTGACCCAGGCGGATGATTCCGTCATGGCCGTTAAGGGAACGATTGTTTCAGTTGATCCGAACTCGGGAGAGGTGGCCGTCATCGATGATGCCGGCAAAACCTTCATGCTGAAGGCCGGTCCCGATAATGACCTCAAAACCATACAAAAAGGAGATGCCGTAACGATTGAATATGACAAAAGCAACGTCATTCAATCGATTCATATGCAAGAATAATTCAGTTCCTCACCATCGGCACTCCGGCGGGATATCATGGCCCGGGATAAATAATTAGCCGATTGGTGCGGATACCGGTGATCGGGGTTGACGGATGGTCTGTCAACCCCGTTTTTTGTGGCCCTGGCGGTTATGGTTCACGCATACACTTTGTTACGAATGTTTACATTACAGAAAAGCATTGGTATACAGGATCATCTATAGTGCCAGCACGTATTGGATCGAACTGATTTCAAAATCCGATGTATTGCAGGAGGTTTGGCACGATGGTTTCCCGTTCGCTTAATTCATCCGGAACGCACCGCATATGTAACTGGTGGATCGCCTACACTTTTGACAATCCGCTTCGCAGGCTCATCCATAACCCGCCCAAGGTACTCGGAAGCTATGTAAAAGCGGGCATGACGGTGATGGATCTAGGCTGTGGGATGGGACATTTTTCAATCGGCATGGCCCGCCTGGTCGGCAATACCGGCAGGGTCATTGCCGTAGATCTGCAGCAAAAAATGCTGGATGTCATGGAACGGCGTGTGCGCCGGGCCGGACTGGCCGACCGCATTTTGCCTCACCGTTGCCAGGCGGAGGATATCGGGATAATGGAGCCGGTTGACTTTATCCTGGCCTTCTGGATGGTCCATGAAGTGCCCGATCAGAACAAATTTTTCAATCAGCTCAAGTTATTGCTGGGGGCCGCAGGCCGGATGTTGATCGTTGAACCCAAGATGCATGTCACAGCTGCCGATTTAGAAAGGACGCTGGCAATCGCACAATCATGCGGTCTGCAATGGATTGAAAAACCGGCGATCCGCCTCAGCCACAGCGCGCTGCTGGTGCCGATTGCTGGCACCTAGGCTTGCCGCCGATGCTTCAAGGGCTGATTGCCGGATTTAAATTTATTTTTATAAATTTCACCACCCGCTGCGCTCGAGACACGGCGGTCACGGCGTTATGATAGATCTTCCATTGTCCGGAGACAGGGCCAAGGAAAAACAACCTCCGCTGCGCGGTAGATAATCGAATCCGTAAAATTACGGTTCGAAGGACCGGGAGCCTTTGTAGGATCGTCATCTCCCGATCCAACCTAAAACATCATCTCGGTGGCCTCGGTGCTTCCGTGGTGAAAACATATCTTGTAAAAGATAACGTGAGAGCTTCCTGGTTACGGCTGAATATCGCATCTACAGCGCCGGGGACTCGCACATGGTGGTCAGCGCCTCGATGTGATCGCTTTGCCCCTGGTACAACCGGGTCATTTCGATCAGGATACCAGCGATCTGGGCCAGTGCCTGTACAAAATTAACATCATCTAAGGTAAATTCCCACTTCTCGGCGGTATAGGCCCGGATGGCACCGATGGCTTTATCACCGATCATAATCGGCACACTGAGAATGGAGGCGATTCCTTCTTTGGTAGCTTCCTCGGGATATTGGATGCGGGGATCGTCACGGACATCATAGACGGCGATGGGCCCATCTTCCAGGGAGTCGGCAATCGAGTGTAACGCGCTGATTGGCCCCTTATTTAAATATTCCTCGCTCAGACCGGTCGAGGCGGCTACTTCCAACTCATTTGACTGTTGATTGATCAAAAACAATGAGCATCCTTTGATATCCAGTGCTTTTTTTAAGCTTTCCACCGTCATGCGGATAATTTCATCCGGATCTTTCGATTTTGATAGGGATCTGGAAATTGAAATCAATGCATCGTAATTAAGCCGCAGATTTTTCATTTGGCCTCCTTTCCGGGTTTAAGTTAGAAGCTATCTCAAAAGGCCCACCATCTTGACGCTAAAAACCGATGGGTCATTCAGCTATGCTGGCAAAATCTTTTGGCCTCCCGCCTTTTTGAGATGGCTTCCATCTACCGGTTCTAAAAACGGTTCATGGGATATCAACTGTCGGGTCAGTTATGAAGCTGGCAACAATCTTCGGCAATCCAGGCAGACACGGGAACAACCAGCAGGTCAGGTCAGCAGGAGATGATAAACAATCACAGAGAATTCATTGGAAACCACAACCGAATACAGGAATGAAAATGGGCTATTTAGAATCTAAAGTATTACCGAGGTGATGTCAACTCCATACGGTCAGCTTTGACTCAATTCAATGCCGGAAACAGGCATGCCAGGGAGGGGCCAAATCATGACAGTTAATCCAGATTTGCTTTCGCCATGCGGTCTATATTGCGGTGTATGTGCAATCTATATTGCAGACCGCGACAACAACTTAAAATTCAAGCAAAGGTTAGTGGATCTTTACAAGGGGAAAGTAGCCGGCAAAGGCACGCTTCCTGGCAGTGAAACGCTTTGTGCCGATGACATTCGATGCAACGGATGCCTGTCTGAAAATCGTTTTATGCATTGCGACCAGTGCGATATAAGACAGTGTACGACGCAGAAGGGGTACACCGGATGCCATCAGTGTGAGGAGTTTCCCTGCCGGCATATCGATAACTTTCCCATGGCGGTCGGCAAAAAGGTAATTCTGCGAGCGATTCCCTACCGGCGAAAATTCGGCACGGAAAAATGGGTTCGTGATGAAGCGGCCCGCTATATCTGTCCTGAATGCGGAAATAAGGTTTTCCGTGGCGCTGTTAAATGCAATCAATGTAAAGCGTCGTTGGATGTAGATTAAAGTTGTTGAAGATGCATCAAATCCCTGTTCTTTAGCAACGATCCTGAACCCATTCAGACCGTGCGCGGATTCTGCAGGTCATCCTGCATTCCGCCTGCTGAAAGGGTTTGAATGAAAAACTCACCGCGCTCTCGATTATTTGCGCTTTCAAGCGTCATACCGGCTGGATATGATGGATATCCAGGGCGACCAGGATCGGTCCCGGCAGGGGTGTGTCTCCAACCAGAATCGGTCGCACCCGCCGGCGGGTCGGGGCTTTGATGCCATTGAAATCCTGATAGTCTTCGCACAAATGGGCGGCATGGGCCCAGGCGCCCACAACTTCAGCAACATAATCCAGGCGCTGCAGGTGCCAGTTGTCATCAAAATAAAAAATCTGCTCACGGCAATGGGTCGGTAAATCTTCCGGCATGGTGACCTTCAATCTGCGCCAAAAAGGAGATGAAACCCTCACCGGTTCCAGCCATTCAAAATAAAATCCGTCCCGCATGAAAAAAAAGGGGGCAACCAGATAGTTCCAGGTGGCATAGCCGCCAAAATAGATGAAATCCAGATCGTCCCAGGAGAACATCCGGCGCAGGCCGTGAAATGCCGCCCGGGGGGCTTCCCTCTTTTGGACGATCTTACCACTTTGCGAAACGATGCGAACTTCTCTATCCCCCACGAGTTCACCGTTCAAACCCGCTGAAGGGAAATCATGGAATACAAAGCGGGGTTCGTGGGCAGAAGCAGTGACCCTGACATGGTCCAAGACCGGTCGCCGCTTAAATTTGAACAGCAGGCCCGATGTCGAAATTTCGGCCTCGAGGGCCTCGATTCCCGTCCAAATATCCTCTCCGCCATGGGCTGCGATTATGTTTTTAACGGCCGCGTTCGGGTCCATGAAGACATATCTCTCAGGATTTCAATTTGTTTTCGGGAACAGGCAGATCCCTCAGGTCCTCATACATGATGATCACCTTTTCTATTTGTTTGGATAGTTCCGAGCACCAGTCGATGGAGGACAGCCAGAACTGCTCTAAGTCGGCCAGACCCCGCGCCAGTGCCGTATCATCCGCTTCAGCCAGGAGGCTTAAATAGTGCAGGGTTTGACGCTCAACCGGGCTGCCATTGACAACAGCTTTTTCAAGTCGGTCTTTTAGAGCAAAAATTTCTTCCCTGAGCGCTTTCATTTCCTGTAATCCAGCAGATTTCTATTTCAGCCCGCCTTTTTCAAATAGTTCCCGCATGCCCGGTTTGTTGGCAAATATCTCCTCCCGGGTGAGGCCATCGAGTTCGTGGGGAAAAACCAGCCACTGGTCGGTTTCATGGACGTAATAGTCCGGGGCCAGGTCGGTTACGTTGTATTTCGGCTTGAACCAGGGTGTGGCAACCCTGATATCCCGGGGAAGATTCCGGCGCATCTTGGTTTTGAGGTCTTCAATCACCGCCTTAATGCTGGAGCCGCTGTCAAAGACATCATCCACGATGAGCAGGCCGTCTTCCCAGTTGGCCTGTTGGATGACGTACTCCAACCCGTGGACACGGACTTTTTTCCCCCTTTTTTTAATACCGTAATAAGACGAGGTTCGAATGGCAATGTGGTCGGTTTTAACACCCAAATGGTCCAGCATTTCCTGAACGGCAATGCCCACCGGCGTGCCGCCTCGCCAAACAGCGATAATAAAGCTGGGCTTGAATCCGCTTTGGAAAATGCGCAGCCCCAGTTCGAAGGAATCATTCAACAATTCCTGGGCGGTCAGATATCGTTTGGGCGCCATGATCAGGTTACCCGCCTTTGGAATTCGATTTCACAATATCGGCCATGTGCAAAATGTCTTTGGCCAGATGGCCGGCTTCATCTTCGCCGATGTCTCCCGTGGGCGTTACCGATGTCAATCTGTCTCTGACGGATTCATAGATGATCTGAATATTTTCGGGCAGGTCCTCCGGGTTGATGTCTTTAAGGTGCTCACGGTAAGCACCATAGACACAGACTCGAACCGGATGGGTGTTGGATTTTAAAGTTTGGGCGGCGGCGGAGAATTTTTTGAGCAGGTCTGTCATGTTTTCGTCCTTTTTTCCTCAAGTTTTCGGATTAATAGCGGATAATTCTGATAGAAGTCAGAAAGTGCCGAATTTCGCAAAACCCGGTTCAAAACTATCAAAACCGAGGTAAAAATAAAACAGTCGTCTCGGTAAATCAATAACAAATATATTTTCAAAAGGGGCCATTGTGTACAGACAACCAGGAATCCAGGAACCTGTCGAAAAAAAGAACTCGTCGCTGCTTGTCGTCTGTTCGGTTTGTATCGTGCTCTTGATCTGTGGTGGCGCTGCTTTTTTTCTAATGCAAAAATATAACATCCAAATTACCGCACAGAATGACGCCACAGGTTCCAGTAGCGATCGCGATCATGAACCTGCCGTTGCTGAGCTCGCCACGGCCGATCAGCTTTCGCCAGTAGCGACTTCGGTGAATAATGCGGAACTGAATATCGGAGATCTGTTTAATAAGGTTAATCCAGCTGTTGCAACCGTCATTACCTATGACAGCGGAAACAACAAATTCAGTCAAGGAAGTGGGTTTTTTATTAACAGGGACGGGCATTTTATCACGAACTACCATGTTATCAAAGGTGCTTATTCCATTGTTGTCCAGCTGCAGGACAAAGTCGAATGGGACGTGGCGTACGTTTTGGCTGAAAACGAGGGAAAAGATCTTGTCCGGCTGGCGGTTGATATTCCGGGAGGCTCGCTCGAGCCGGGAATGTGGCTGGACATTAATCCGGAATTACCCGACGTTGCCGATAAAATTATTGTTGTCGGCACGCCTATGGGACTTGGGCGTACCGTCAGCGACGGCATCATTTCGGCTGTCAGAGAAATTCCGGACAGGGGGCTTGTTTATCAGATGACGGCGCCGATTTCAAGAGGTTCCAGCGGCAGTCCCGTCATCGATATGTACGGCAGGGTCGTGGGCGTTGCGTTTCTGCAGGTATTAGACGGGCAGAATCTTAATTTTGCCATTCCGAGCGAAAATATTGTGAGCCTGAAGGCCCAGCACCTGTTAAGCGTGGCGGCCTGGAGCAAAAAGTCAACCACGCGAGCAGATAAAAACATTGAAATGCTTCGCAAAGAAATTGTCAAACACATCAGACCCGGGCAAGCTGAGGAGAAAATAGAACAAGAGGAAGAACCGCTTGCCAATAGCAGGGCCCTTAAAGCCGAGCTGGCATCTCAAATTATAAAAGAGTCAGGCATCACCAGACAGAACGAAACGTTGACCGGAATGATCCTGGCTTCTTTTGAAGAGAAATACGAGGAAGCCGGCATCAGGAGCAAAGCAAAAGCTGATGAGCTATTGGCCAGGTACAGCGATGTTATCAAGCTGGCAACCAATCCGGAAAGAATAAATACGTACATTCAGGATAACCTGGCCGCCGAGCTGACGATTCCTGAACTCCAGCAGGTTCTCAAGTGGTATCAAACCCCGCTGGGAAAAAAGATATCCGAAATCGAATACAACTCCTATGCCGAAAAAAGAGATCACGTCAACATGCTGCGCCTGGCACATCGTTTGACAAGATATCAAAGCGCGGAAAGGGCCAATCTCTTTGCCAGGCTGGACGAAGCAACTTCTTCCACGGAACTGATGATTGAATTGCAAACCAATCTGATTGTACAGAATCAGATATTGGATCTCATTTTGTTAGAGAACAAAAGGTTGAATCGCGCATCCATTGATGAGATCATAAAAAAATATAAAGATGAAATCGATCCCTATCTGGACATATTCTCTTCCCAATATGTATTTGCCGGTTTTACCTATACCTATCGCGGGCTGTCAATAAAGGAGCTGGAAAAATATATCGCCTTTTCTGAAACCGAAGCCGGGCGTCACTTTTATTCGCTGCTACGGAAAAAATCGAATCGGGTCCTGCTGGACTGCAACAAGAAAATCCTGACGTCGATCGTAAGGGTGGTCAATAACGATTCCTGGGATAATATCCGCAAGGATCTGGATGAACCCATTCGAGAAGTTTAATAGCTCGCCTCAACCCGGAAATAGACCCTAGCGGTCATTTGCCATCCAAACGGTCGCTGCCATTTTTGGTACAGGCATCTTTAGTCTCCCCGGACGCCGGCCGGCAATATCCAATCGTATTCCGCTCAAAA
Source organism: Deltaproteobacteria bacterium (assembly GCA_019312835.1). GTDB lineage: Bacteria > Desulfobacterota > Desulfobacteria > Desulfobacterales > JAFDCJ01 > JAFDCJ01. Next base: position 12,323 of record JAFDCJ010000131.1, on the reverse strand, counting down.
TTTCCTGTTATCCACCCCGTTGCAATAAAGGTCATCATGTTTATGTTAAGTTGAATTTACAATGGTCGTTAACAACGCTTTTTAAATGGGAGTTTGTCATGAAAAGAGGATTGCTGGAAAGATTGAACGCCGACGGTGTTATCTGTGCCGAGGGCTATTTGTTTGAGATGGAGCGGCGGGGGTATTTGACCGCCGGCGAGTTTGTTCCCGAGGTGGCGCTGGATCATCCGGAGGTTTTGCGACGGCTTCATCAGGAATTTCAGCATGCCGGTTCGGATGTGATTGAAGCCTTTACGTATAATGCTCACCGGGAAAAAATGCGCATAATTAACAAAGAAGATTTACTTGAACCCTTAAACCGCAATGCATTGAAGATCGCCATCGAAGTCGCTGCCGATGTGCCGCAAGGGCAGGAGCCCAACCTGGTTGCCGGAAATATCTCAAATTCCAATATCTGGAATCCGGAAGACCGAACCAGTCAATACCAGGTTCGGGAGATGTTCGAAGAGATGGCCGGCTGGGCGAATGAAGCGGGCGTCGACTACATCATCGGCGAGACATTTTATTATGCTGAAGAAGCTTTTTGTGCCCTTGAGGTCATCAAGCAAACCAATCTGCCGGCCGTGGTTACCATTGCACCGATGGCTGAAAATATGATGCGGGATAACTGGGCAATAGTGGATACCTGTAAGGAACTGGAAACCCGGGGAGCAGACGTTGTGGGAATGAACTGCTTTCGGGGGCCGGAGACAATGATGCCTTACCTGAGGAAAATACGAGAAGCGGTTAGCTGTCATGTGGCGGCCCTGCCGGTGCCCTACCGTACGAATGAAAAGCAACCGACCTTTTTCAACCTCGACGACAATAACGGATGCCAGGTGCCGTCGCCCCATGGACGCACTTTTCCCACCGCTCTTGATCCGCTTTACTGTAATCGCTACGAGATCCGTAAATTTGCGGAAGAAGCCTGGAAGCTAAACATCAAATACCAGGGCGTCTGCTGCGGGGCCGCGCCGGTGCATATTCGCGAGGTTTCCGAAGCCATGGGTCGCAAACCGCCGGCCAGCCGCTATTCCGAAAATATGCACAAGCACTTCATGTACGGGGACGACGAGAGCCTTCCGGAACACATCACCGCCTACGGCGGAAAGGCGTGACAGCCAGCTTTTGGGGAGAGGCCGATGTTAGATAAATTCGGCCTCCCCGGATGTTTCCGTCCAGGTTGAAACGATGCCGCACCGGCCGGCCACCGGTGGGCAGTGGTGGATACCGCCGGCGGAATATCGGCGACAAAATGCCTTAAATTCTATGATTTGCCAGCAATTTCGGCGTATTTTTTTTGAATTTCTTTGTATTCTTTATCAAACTTCTCTAAATCGTTGGGCGTGATACGACCATCCATTTCCATTTCCATATTTGACCACTTGGATTCAAAAGTATCCAATTTCGCTTTCAATTCGGTTTTCTTTGCTTCGTCAGCGGCAGCGTATTCATCCACCGTGTCGCTGTAAAGCTTCAAAAAATCTTTCATCGCCTGCACTTCTTTCGAATCTCCGCATCCGATGACAACTATCAGTCCGAAAAGCACTGCGACGACGATCACAAAGTTCAAGGTTATTTTTAATCTGATCATTTCCTGCCTCCAACAAAAAATTAATAAAATTAAGTATGTTGAATGTAATTCAGCAAATAGAACGAAGCTGAACCATTGATGTTGACTCAAATAAATACATGATACATTTTAAAATTGCAAGTGAAAATTTGGCCCAATTTGATTTTTTGGAAACATTCAGAAATTATGCCAAAGCGTGGACGGCGGGCAGGCGCATCGGGGAAATGACATCCGGATAATTCCGGGGCGCTAGTCCTGGAAGGAATCCTGGGAATGCCCCTGATTGGCGGTATCCTGCCAGGCGAGATAGTCGTTTATTTCTTTTTTAAGAGAGCTCATAATGGTGGTTAATATGGCCAGGTCATCCAGATAACCGACAACAGGGATGAAATCCGGTATCAGATCGGCCGGCAGGATAAAATATAGCAACCCGCCTCCGATCATGGCCACACTGGAAGGGTGCAACTTATAGTTTTCCTTTACGGCGTCCCTGAAGAGGGCGTAAAGCACGCGGACGCTTTTCAGAGCCGTTTTCAGGGCCGGATAGGCTTTATCGATCTTAGCCTTGATAGCTTCATCATTGATATACTCGTTGAAATCCTTCCCCTTCGTGTACCGCAGCATCCGGTCGTAATTTTTACGTTGTTCGGGGTCCTTCAGGATCTGGTAGGCCTGGTTGAGGATCTTGGTTTTTTCCTCGGCCTCCTCGGCGCGGCCGGGATTTTTATCCGGATGCCACGTCTTGATCTTGCTCAAATAGGCCCCTTTAATGGTTTGCTGGTCAGCATCGGGCTCTATTCCCAGCAGTTGGTAATAATCGGTAATTTGGTCGGTCGTATCGGTCATTCGGGTCTCTGGCTCCCTGTTAAGATGTCTTTAAAACACACATTCGATCAGGAAGCGGTGCGTCGATTGGTCACATAGGCAACCACTTCGTCGGCGGACAGGCGGCGGCTTCGGGGCCCAACCCTTACATAGAATTCTTCCTCATCGGATTTCAACCGGGCGCAAGTTTCGTAACCGTCAATTCCGGGCATCATGATGTCCAGCAGGATGAGGTCGGGCTGGGCCTTACGGGCGATCCGCAGAGCCTCTTCACCGGAGCTGGCCGCCAGCAACCGGCAGCCCTGACCGTCCAGGGTTTCATGCAGCAGCTGTAGATTGATTGTGTTGTCATCGACCATCAGGATGACGGCTTGTGTCTGGTTTTCGGCATTCATAGCGGCAATGGGCAGATATCCGGTCTGAAACGACGGTGATCGGTATGACGATGATCGCCTCTGATTTTTCTGATGATGTAGATGTCATATGCAAAAATCCAGTTTTTTGCAACCAATCGATGCGCACCTCACCGAAAGCCCTTCATATCGGACTTGACACTCGATAGCACATCGTGGTAACTAGCGCCATCATCAGATGCTGCACCTCAGGCTTCATCTTCCTGTCCTCGTTATCTTCCACTGAACGGAATCTGATCTGCCCCTCAGCGTTTGTGTCTTGCCAAACCATTGTTGTCTCGATCACCACCAATTCAGGCATAGAACCCACTGTGATGGGGACGGCGCATCAACTGATCAATTTGAAAGCGCCTTTTCAATTCAGTGTCAGCCACATCGGGAGGTTAAAATGGCAATTGAAGTGTTGATAAGACGGGTGACCAAGCCGGGGGTTAATGCCAAAGCACTTTTGCCCCACATTATTGAATTGAGATCCCATGCGGTTAGACAGCCGGGTTACATTTCGGGCGAGACCCTGTTCAATTTAGAGCAAACCGATGAATGCCTGGTTATCAGCAGGTGGACGACCCTTGAACATTGGCAGCAATGGAATAGGACCTCGCGTCGCATGGAGATCGATATCGGTATGGCGGAATTGCTCGCGGCCGAGACAGAGTATAAATTTTATGGTGTCGGCCTGTGGTAGGTTGGTCCAGATGACGAAGCCGCGGCAAGCCGTGTGCGGAAAGCCGATTATATGCAGCGTTTATAGCTTATAATGATCCATCCAGTTCCTCGGCAACGTCTTGCTTGCAGGCCCTGCAGCGTTGGGCCCCTCTGAACAGGGGATTGCCGCAGGCCGAGCAGTGGTAGCGCTCGCATTCTGTCCGGGCCCATTCGATGCTGCCCTGCTCGTCGCCGTAGGCGGCTACTTTTTCACGCCACTGGACAATGGCTCTTTTGATGACCCTCAGGCCGGTTGCCAGGGGAAAATTTTCGATTTCGCTGCAGGGCCATTCTTCACATTGATGGCAGGAGTAGTATCCTTTCGATTTTACGCAATCCCTGATTTTGCAGGCGCTGCACCAGCTATAAAGCTGTTTAGGCGGGTCCGTCTGCATGCAGCCCAAACAGGCCGTTTCCTCGGGCCTGGTTCCGTAGAGGTTACCCATGATGGCTTTGAATTTTTCATTGCCGTCCCTGGTGGCAATATAAATCCCGCATGCCCCGCAATACAGCCCGCAAGGGGCCATTAAATCCCTGTTTTGGATTTCTTCTTCCGTCCACCCCTTCATTTTGAGGCCTCCCTTTTTGAATCAAAATTAATCCTGCCTTAATGTTACGGCCGCACCGTAAACCAGAAGTTCCGCGGCACTGCCGACCACACCCGTCGTCATATCGACGCTCCTTTTCAGCTTGTCGCAAGCGATCATGCGGATAAAGGATCAAATAGATGCGATAGCCAGATCTTATTAAAAACAAGATAAGGGGTCAACACAATTGAGAGCCCGGCATGTATATTTGTATATCTATATGTACTCAGCCGGTGAGCGGTATGGTTAGAAATGATCCAAAGGATTATTGGAAATTAAATATCGATCCTTAGCCGTCAGGGTGCCCGGTCGCTTTTTCATAGAAGTGTCGTTTGGACATTTGCGGCATGGATTTGCGGACAACGACCGAATCTTTCAGTAACCCGATTGCGGTTCCGGCTACCCCCCCGGCCAGATGAGCCAGGGGCACGGGGATCATGTCGGCATGCGTATTGCTGACAAAAATGGTTAAACCGGTGACGATTTCATAAGTGATTTTGGCGATTAATCCCCCTTGCAACAACGCAAACAAGGCAACCCAAGTCCAGCTGCGAGATTGAATTTCACGTTTGATCATCAATATCATCAGCAACGCGTAAAGGGCGCAGTCGAGCCCTGACAGACCACCGTAGATTACCAAATGCGGCATACCCAGCCAGATGACGGCCGGAATCAGTAAGGCGGAGACGGCCACGGTGGCATAAAACCTTTTCCTATCCATCCGCTCGCACAGGAACCCCAGGCCCAGAAACGTCATGGCCGACCAGAACAGGTGGTCCCCTGACAGGTGCACCCAGTGGCAGGTCAACAGCCGCCACAACTCGTGGTGGCCAAGGGTGGTGCGATCATACAACAGTCGTACCCGTATGCTGAAAGAGAGATGAATGACCACCGCGGCGAAGGTCAGCAGCAGTGAGGCGCGCGGTGCGCGCCCCACTGTCTTCAGTATGCGTGATATGACGGCGTTCATGTTGGTCTACCTTGCGTTAGCGCTTCTTTTTATTGCGAATGGCAAGCCTGACGGCACCCAGGATCGTTAAAACAGCCGCCAGCCCGCCGGTCAGCGGATCGATGGCACCCCCGCCGCCGCCCAGACTGGGGGTCTTGAATTTGAAGGCCGGCTTTTGATGGTCAACGGTGTAGTTTTTGACCGGCTGCTGCGCTTTCCGACTCCGGGCCTGCTGCTCCCGGGCGATACGGCTCTGGTTGCGGCGTTCGATCCCGTGATCGGCAAAGGTCGTATCGGATAGCACCACCATGGATGTAAAGTCGGTGACGATCTGGTATTCGAGACCGAGATCTCGGATCGCATTTTCCGACTCGGTTACCGGCATGGTGCCGATTCTCTCCAGGGCCTCGATTTTTTCTATCATGGCCAGGGCCCACAGCCGTTCGAGCTCCGGATTGTCCGTATCGGTGTCCGGAAACACAAAGTCCGTGGTGTAGGTCTTGTCCTCGCCCGTCAAATTGGCCTTGAGGGTCACCCGGGTCTTACCGCCCTTTTCATATTTTCCGAACAAGACCAGCTGCTGCCCGCGATAGATCTTTTTGAAGGTGTCGTCGGTGATGTCAGACACGCTGACCCCTGAAATTTTCACCTCGGCATCGAGAAGCGCTTCGTAATTAATTTTGCCGCCGGCCTGCATGAGCTTGCCCATGATGTCATCGGCATTTGAAATCGAGTCATAGAACCCGCCGGTGGTTGCGGCAATGGTTTGCATCAGGGGCCAGTTGGCACTGTTGCCCAGCAGAAACCCGAAAACCCTGACATCGACCTGCTGCAGCAGTTTGTGAAATTCCACCGGATCGACGACCCCCGTGTTGGTGACCGCGTCGGTGACCAGAATGATATTGGCGGCCCGGTCGTCGTCAAGGTCCTTGAGCGCCAGGCTGAGGCCGGCATACAGGTTGGTGCTGCCGCCGGCCTGCAGGGAATCGATCATCGTTTGGGCCCTGATCCGGTTTGCGTCGGAGGCCGGCAGCCACTTGCGGGTCAGCTCGCTGGCGCTGCTGGAAAATGTCACCAGCCGGAACCGATCTTCGGGCTTAAGCTTTTCAATGGCCTTGATAACACCCTGCTTGAAGGTGCCCATTTTAGACTGCATGCTGCCGGAAACGTCCATTACGAAGCAATAGTCCACGCCATTGGTCAGGGGCTTAAGGTCGATACCCGGGGTTATCACCATCATGAAGGTGCCGGGCTCACTCGGGCTGTCACGGAAAGGAATCACCTCGACACTGCCAGGCAGACCGTCCTGCAGGCGGTAGTAAAAGATAAAGTCGCGGCTCAAGCTCATATCCGTCAGCTGCATCTCCACCCGGTAGTGATCTTCGGCCAGCTGATTGATCTGAGCCGCGGCTTCAAATCCGGGTATGCGAACATCCTGGACAGGGTAAGCTGATTTTAATTCGAGATTTACCGAAAATGTGTTGTCGACTTTGGCGTTGGTCGTCCAAAAGCTCATGCCGGCATCATCGGTTCCGCCATCTTCCAGGGGATAAAGGTAGCGGCCCACCCCGGTGTCGATATTCAACGGTTGGTAATAAAGAAACCGAATTTTGGTTTCGTCGTTGGCCGGCACCGGTTGGATCCGGAAATCAAAGGTGTAAAATTCATTTTTTTCAGCCAGGCCGGCCTCATTGCCGCGGCTTTTTTCGTCTTCGTAGAGCTGCTGTGCTTTTTGTTTTTCAAGCACTTCCCCATTGATTTCCCGTTCACCCACATAGATGGTGACCTCCGAAAGGCTGGCACTTTTCGGCAGCGGCAAGCTATAGACGGCTTCGAGATCCTGCTGATTGGGATTGTAAAAGGTTTGCAGGACTTCGGTCATGGCAAACCCGTTGTTGATGACCACGTTGACGTGGTGATCGCGGATCCGGATGGGCTGATGCCCAGATCCGGTGGGCGTTAACATACCTGCTGCCAAACTTGTGCCGGGGACCGTCCCCAGAAATAAGATGAAAATTATAAAACGGATTAGTTTTTTCATTTTGCACCTCCTGGCCCGGCTTTGCCGGAATTTAGAATCGTATTCCCCAATGCTCCAAGCGTCGATCAATGGGAGCACCCGTTGATCTGCCCTGGCCAGGGAGCAACACCTGTGCCAGCTCTGGCCTGCCCCGGAGGGCAAAATTGCCAACTTGCCGATAAGTTTCGAAATAAAAGCGTTTTTTTTGGACGGCCGTCAAACAACCCGCTCATTTTTTGTTGCAATTATAAGCATTTTATGTATATATAAAGTACAAATATTGAATAGACGATGTTGGATGGCAATAAGCGTTCATTATTTAATAAATCATGAATAATTAGAAATAATTGGATTAAAAATTTTTTTATTCCATTGACGGAACAGTCATGGTTATCGAGATGATTAACGTTTTAACGCGCTTATCTATTTTTGAATTTAATGTATTATAGTGGTGTTAGCTTATAATATACAAATTATGTACATTTACTTTGATAATTCATTGCGGCAGGTCCCTGTTTTGGCCAGGAGATCGATATGGCCTTTTTAAAACCGGAAGAGCAGAAGTTTCTAGAAGTGGTGGTCAAGATCAGTTACGCCAATCCCTTTCTATCCGAGCGCATTGACCATGAGCGGGAGGCCCTCGGGGCCGAATTTGATGAATCCCGGGCCGATTGGAACCTCCTCGGCGACGACCCGGAAACCCAGCAGGTCAATACCCGCAAGATTGCCGAAAAGGCCTATGCCATCATTGCCCGCATGCAGCGGCAATTGAGAAAGGGTCTGAACCTCAGTGGGAAGGAGCTTAAGCTGTATGAGGAAACGGTGCTGTTTCTGCTGTATTACTATTACGCCCAGCGCTTTAAAGATCGGATTGTCAGCCCTCAAAACGACCTGCCTTATGACTTTTTCACCGAATTCAGCCATTACTGGCGGCATTTTTTCAATTATCCCGTCGACAGGCTGCCCCGGCAACAGGAGGCGGCCCACATCTTCGCCTGCATCTTTCAGGTCCGCAGGGCTTTTTATTATATATTCCGGGCCATTATCGGGCGCTCACAGGTAGCCGCCCGTCTCCGTGCCATGGTCTGGATGTCTATCTTCACCCATGACATGCGGCGCTTTCGTCGCTCTTTCTACGAGCGCATGGCCGATTTTACCACCCTTATCATCGGGCCCACCGGTTCCGGCAAAGAGCTTGTCGCCCGGGCCATCGGGCTCTCACGGTATATTCCCTTTGATCCAAAGTCCCGAACCTTTGCAGAGGATTTTTCCGAAACATTTCTCCCCATCAACCTCTCGGCACTGCCATCCACCCTGGTTGAATCTGAATTATTCGGGCACCGGCGCGGCGCATTTACCGGAGCGCTTGAAGACCGTAAGGGCTGGCTGGAAGTTTGTCCCCCGGTTGGCACGGTATTTTTAGACGAAATCGGGGAGCTGGATCCGTTTATCCAGGTTAAGTTGCTGCGGGTTATCCAGACCCGCACCTTTCAGCCCTTGGGATCAACCCGGCCGCGTGGCTTTAAGGGTAAGATTGTAGCGGCCACCCACCGGGACGTTCATCAGGCTATGGAGCAGGGGAAATTCAGGAAGGATTTTTATTACCGGCTGTGTTCGGATATTATCACAACCCCGTCTTTGCACCAGCAGATCACAGAGTCCCCCGAGGTTCTGTGGGACCTGGTGGGCTATCTTTCCCAGCGGGAAGCCGGTCCTGAAGGGCAAATGGTCGCTGTTGAAGTGCATAACTGGATTCGGGATCACCTCGGACTGGATTATCCCTGGCCAGGAAACATTCGCGAACTGGAGCAATGCGTTCGCAACGTGATGCTGCGTCGCGAATACCACCCGGCCGGTGGACCGGCCGCCGGGCTTGATGAACGGCAGCTGTCAGCATTTAGACGGGGTGCCCTCAGCCTTGATGCGCTTTGCCGGTTGTACTGTTCACGGGTTTACGCGGTTGCCGGCACCTATCTCGAGACGGCCAGACGCCTGAAAATCGACCGGCGCACGGTCAAGAAGTATGTGGAGGCTCCCAAGGAGATCAGTTAATGGTTGTTGGTTGACTCTTGAAGGTACCTTATGCTTTGATAAAAGATTAAAATTCTCGAATCCTGGGATCCGCCATGCAGACCCATATAACTTATTACAAGTCCCCGCTGGGGCCCATTGAAATCGTCGGGAACCAGGACAACATTTTAGCGGTGAATTTTGTAGAGGGCATGCTGGTTGGCGATGATGAACTGCCGGTTTGTGTAAAGGAGTGCCGAAAGCAGTTGGACGAATATTTTAAGGGGGGCCGCCGGGATTTTTACCTGAACCTGGACCCCACCGGCACGGATTTCCAAAAGGCGGTCTGGCGGCAATTGCTGCAAATTCCTTACGGTATGACCACATCGTATGGGGTTATCGCGGATATCCTCGCCCGGCCGAATGCCAGCCGGGCGGTTGGCAGTGCCAACGGCAAAAATCCCATCGCCATTATCATTCCCTGTCATCGCGTCATCGGCAGTAATGGGAGCCTGACGGGTTACGGCGGCGGGTTGTGGCGCAAAAGGTGGTTAATTGGGTTTGAGAGGGGGGAGATACAACCGCTGACAGACATTATTGCCTAAGATTGGTTTCAAACTATCATTAGCAATAAATGGCATAATACAGCTTGCCCCGTGTGCCCGTTGGCCCGTTCGCCGGTTCAAATCGGAATTATGCTTTTAAAACCTAATTTTAGCGGGCTAAACGGGTAACGGGCGAACCGACCCAACCTTTGTATGGAGATTCGTTATGAGTGAAGAGCCGACAGGCGCTATTTTGCAGCGTGATAAAAAAACCTATGCGATTGTTCCCCGCACACCGGTGGGGCTGGTAACCCCGGATAACCTGGAGGCACTGGCCCGGGTTGCTCGCAAATATAATATTCCGGTGGTCAAGATCACTTCGGGTCAGCGCTTTGCCCTGTTGGGGCTGAAAAAAGAAGATGTCGACAGCGCCTGGCAGGAACTGAATATGGAGGTGGGCAAGGCCACCGAGCTTTGCCTGCACTACGTTCAGGCCTGCCCGGGAACCGTGTTCTGTAAATTCGGAATACAGGATTCGATGGGACTTGGCCGCGATTTAGAGGCCTTTTTTGCAGACTTGGATCTTCCGGCCAAGCTTAAAATTGGTGTTTCAGGATGCCCTTTTTGTTGCAGCGAGAGTTTTGTGCGCGATATCGGCATTTACGGCAAAAAAACCGGTTGGACGTTTATCATCGGCGGCAGCTCGGGCAGACGACCCCGGATCGGCGATGTTCTCGCTGAGGATATTGCCAAAGAAACGGTTATCGATTTGACCCGGCGCACCCTGGAATTTTACCGGGCCAACTCCAAAGGAAAACAACGCCTGGCCAGATTTGTCGAGCGCATCGGCATCGAGAACTTCAAGGCCGCCGTTCTTTAACTACCTGGTTTTTTATGTTTATTAAATCCCCCCTTGCCCCCTTTTTCAAAGGGGGAAAGACGGATGGCAACTGGGACGGTTAAAGGGAATGGTTGTTTAATGCGATGTCTGATCAATTTGCGTTCCCCCTATCTTAAAAGGGGGACAGGCGTGATGTTACTGAGCTGGCAGCTTTGCATATCGGCCGAAAAGACGTTTAATGCCATTTATAGCACTTTATCAAACTCAATAACCGAATCTTCGAATGGCCCTGGTATCTTTGCGCCAGTTTTTCTGAATTCTCACAAACAGCTTTAAAAATACCTGGGTGCCGAGCAGCTGCTCAATCTGTTCCCGGGAACGGGTGCCGATCTGCTTCAGCTTGGCGCCGTTTTTACCGATGATAATGCCTTTCTGCGAGCCTCGCTCCAGGTGAATGGTGGCCTCGATCGCGACCAGCCGCCCCTCCTTTTTTTCTTTGAATGTATCCACGGTGACCGCGGTGGCATAGGGAATCTCTTCACCCGTCAACCGGAATATCTGCTCGCGGATCAACTCCGCCACGATAAACCGTTCCGACACATCGGTGAGGGTATCTTCCGGGAAAAAAGGCGGGCCGGCGGGCAAAACCTTTTCCATGGTCGCGATCAGGTCGTCAACCTGGGTGCCGTGCCGGGCCGATATCGGCACGACATCTTTGAATCCGTATACCTTCGACCATTTCGTGATGATTTCCAGCAAACCGGATTTTTCGATGAGATCGATTTTATTCAAAGCCAGGATCACGGGCCGGTTCTGGTTTCGTAGTTTTTTGACCAGATATCTTTCGGCATTTGGATCCGGTTTGGAAACATCCACCATCGCCAGCACAACATCCGCATCCCCAAGGGCGGCGAAGGCGGCATCCACGATGCGCACATTCAGCTTGTCTTTGGCCTCAAATACGCCCGGTGTGTCAAAAAATATCATTTGAGATGTCGACCGGTGCAGCACGCCCAGGATGCGGTTCCGGGTGGTCTGGGGCTTTTTGGAGGTGATGGAGATTTTCTCCCCCAGGATCTGATTGAGAAGGGTCGATTTGCCGGCGTTGGGTGCGCCGAGAATCGAAACGTAACCGGATTTAAAACCGGTATACTGTTCGGGGATGTCAGTCATGGATTCACTGGTTTTGAAGCGTTTTAGTTTGGCATCTTCTAGATATCACGGCCGCTTTATTCTTGCAATGATTGCGGCCCTGTCAATGACAAGATGGCATTCCAGACGGCATCCTTGCCCCGGCGGGTTTTGGCCGAGAACAGGATCACATCTTCCTTGGCCACCGCCAGGGCCTTGACGATGGCGTTTTGCTGTTTGATTACCTTGGTTTTGGAAAGCTTGTCCGTTTTGGTAAGCACCAATACGCTGGCAAGCGCATAATGGGCCAGCCAATCCATGAGATTCTGTTCTTCCTCCCGGGGCAGGCGCCGGATGTCCATGATGATGACCACCCCTTTCAGGGTTTTGCGGCTGGAAAGGTAGGTTTCAATCATGGGGCCCCATTTCTTCCGGACGGCAACCGGGACCCGGGCATAGCCGTAGCCGGGCAAATCGACAAAAGTGATGTTGCCATTGATGTCGAAGAAATTGATCAGCTGGGTGCGGCCCGGCGTGGAGCTGGTTTTAACCAGGTGTTTGCGGTTGACCAGGGTGTTGATCAGGCTGGATTTGCCGACATTGGAGCGTCCGGCAAAGGCGATCTCCGGCAGGTCCTCCGGCGGATACTGGGACGGTTTGACGGCGCTGGTGACAAATTCGGCTG
>JAFDCJ010000130.1 GCA_019312835.1 Deltaproteobacteria bacterium | reverse complement strand
GGTTGGGGATTTCTTTAATCTCTTCAGGCAGGACTGGATTATTTTGACTGCTCCCAGAAGATTAATTTCGAGATCATTGCGAAAGTCAGCCATTGTCAATCGCTGAAAGGGTTTTAAAACAATGGTTCCGGGACAGTAAACAAGTCCATGGACAACATCGGGCAGCCCGTCTAGTTCGGGTATTTCCTCGGTTATATCGGTTGAGAGATGGTGGATATCCGGATAATCGCTCAGGAATTCGCTGGTTCGCGACGCAACATAGATTTCGTTCTGATCAATCCTCAGCTTTTTTACGATTTCAAGACCGATACCGGAGCTGCCCCCAACGACGAAAATATTTTTTTTGTCCATAATGAGCACTCTCCTTGAGGTTTAGGGTGATGTTGGGATGCTTAGATTTTCATGAGCAAAGGAATTCGATTGATTGCAGAAAAAGTTAAGTATCTGTTGAGAAATATCAAGCCCGATGCGGTCGAACCAACGGAATTGTCTTAATAGGTTTTTACTATCAGTACGCCCAATTTTTTCTCCCATTGATTTGTCAGGCTGGATGTTAATAATGTACCTATGAACATGAAATGTGAATGCTTGGAAAAGGTAGGAAAAAATGGTTGACAATGCTATCGAGGTAATCTTGTTTATGTCAATGACAGCTGTTTACGTGATTGCAGATAGAGTTTACCTGCTCAAACCGGCTCTGACCAGGCGGCGACTTTCCTTCGTGCGCAACCGGTCGGCTGAGAGGTAAGTTCCGCAATGGCATCCGCAGAAGAACATCGGGTGAGCATGCTGGACAAGATTGCTTATGCCGCTCCAGCTTTCGCCCTGGCCGTGGTGGGGATTCCTGTTTACGTGTACATTCCCAAATTCTACACCGATGTGGTCGGCATTGACATTGCGGTACTGGGCTATATCATGCTGAGCGTTCGATTGTTTGATGCGGTTACCGATCCGGCTATCGGTTACATTTCTGACCGGACCCGGACCCGCTACGGTCGACGGCGCCCTTATCTGGCGCTGGGCTCAATTCTGCTGGCCGGTGCCATGATCATGCTGTTTAACCCGCCGGCAATCACGTCAACCCTGAATACGGTCTGGTTCGGACTGTCCATCTACCTGCTGTTTCTTTTTTGGACGGCAGTTGTGGTCCCGTTCGAATCGTTGGGTCCGGAAATTACCTATGATTACAATGAGCGGACGTCGCTGTTTGGCTTGCGCGATGGATTTCTGATAGCCGGTACCCTGGCAGCGGCCAGCTCGCCGGCGCTGATTGGTTGGTTGTTCACCTTGTCCGCGGATGCAAGCGGGGAGCGTGCTAAGTTTTTCTGGATCGCCGTCGTGTATGCGCCGCTGCTTATTGGAACCAGCTGGTGGTGTGTGTATAGCATACGGGAAAGGCAAATTGCCGACCACAAGCAACCATTGAATCTCTGGCATGGCCTGGCCCAGGTTGGCCGCAATCGCCCGTTTGTCATTTTGTTGATCGCCTATACCGTGAGTGCCGTCGGCAACAACCTGCCGGCAACACTGATCCTGTATTACGTAGAGTATGTGCTCGAATCGCAAATGGCTGATTTCTTTTTAATGCTGTATTTTTTGACCGGGATTGCATTTTTACCGGGCTGGATTTTCATATCGCGTCGAACCGGGAAAAAGGCGGCCTGGCTCGCCTCAATGGTCATTAACACAGGCGCATTTGCAGGCGTATTTTTCCTTGGACCGGGTGATGCGGCTGTTTACGGCGTTCTGGTATTTATATCCGGAATCGGTTTCGGCGCCACCCTGGCCATCCCGTCTGCGATTCAAGCTGATGTGATCGATTATGATGAGCTTCTGACCGGCGAGAGGCGCGAGGGCCAGTACATTGGGCTGTGGTCGATCGCCAAGAAATTTGCGGCTGCCGTGGGAATCGGCACCGGTCTTTCGATCCTGGGGCTGGTGGGCTACACACCCAATGTGCAACAGTCCGCCGAGGTCCAGATGACGCTGCGCATTTTGTATGCCCTGGTCCCGTCTCTTTGCAACCTGGTGGCCATCGTTATCGCCTGCGCCTATCCCATCAGCAATCGTATTCATGTCGATATTCGCAAGGCTATTGCGCGGCGACAGGCCGGCCTGACGGCTGTAAATCCGCTAAAACCGGCCCAAAAGCTGGTTTAGGATTGTAGGAGGAAAGTCATGCAGGATGCAGTGACAGTCTGGGGCTGGAATCTGGCTGCCGTGACAGCCATGATGATCGGCGGCTGGTTGATCAGCACCGCCCGGCGCAATGTGACCATCGTCGATAGCCTGTGGGGTATGGGGTTTGTCCTGATCGCCTGGCTGACGTTTACTTTGTCGGATGGATTCTGGACAAGAAAAATGCTGATCGCCGTTCTGGTAACCCTGTGGGGATTACGGTTGAGCGCCTATCTGTCATGGCGCAATTGGGGTAAGGGTGAAGACCCCCGCTACGGCCTCTGGCGGACAAAGAGCGGTGACCGGTTCTGGTGGGTCAGTCTGTTCAAGGTATTTATCCTCCAGGCGCTGTTTTTATGGGTTATTGCGCTCGTCGTGCAGGTCGGTCAACTGGCGGCAACGCCAGACGCGCTTACATGGCTGGATATTGCGGGAATCATTGTCTGGGCGATCGGTTTTGGATTCGAGTCCCTGAGTGACTGGCAACTGGCACGATTTAAATCGGACCCGGCCAATAAAGGCCGTGTCATGGACCGGGGGTTGTGGGCTTATTCGCGCCACCCGAATTATTTTGGTGAATTTCTCATCTGGTGGGGAATCTATCTGATCACCCTGGCAACGCCCAACGGCTGGTGGACGATACTAAGCCCCATCATCGTTACGGCGGTACTTTTGAAGATGACCGGCATTCCATTAACCGAACGGGAACTGGTCAGAAGACGTCCCGGATACAGCGAATACATCAAGCGCACCAGCGCCTTTGTGCCCTGGCTGCCGGCAAAGGAGGAAAAATGAGCTTGCTGATCGATATGGCAGAAACCAGATTGCTGCCGGATGGTCTGATCCGCTTTGGTATCCGCCGGCTGGATAAAAGGCGCCTGCAGGAAGAAGATCAAGCCCATCACGATCAACCGCACGGTCGCCGCGAACAGTTTATCGCCGAAATGCGTCAAAGTCCTGTCGCCATTAAAACCCGCAGCGCCAATGAGCAGCATTATGAGGTTCCGGCAGCCTTTTTTGAACAGGTTCTCGGCCGGCGTTTGAAATACAGCAGCTGCTACTGGCCTGAAGGGACTCAAAATCTGGATCAGGCCGAAGCGCAGATGCTGGGTCTGACCTGTAACCGGGCGGACTTGTCCAACGGCATGGACATTCTTGAGCTGGGTTGCGGCTGGGGCTCGCTGTCGCTGTGGATGGCGCAACATTATCCCGATAGCCGGATAACGGCTGTTTCCAACTCCGCCTCTCAAAAAAAATTCATTGAAGGCAAGCTGGCAAGGCGCAGGCTGCATAACCTGAGAGTGATCACCGCCGACATGAATGACTTTAGCATCGACCAGCAATTCGACCGGGTCGTCTCGGTGGAAATGTTCGAGCACATGCGCAACTGGCCGCTGCTGCTGGAGCGTATCAGCCGCTGGATGAAGCCTGAGGCCAGATTATTTATCCATGTTTTTACCCATCGAAAATTCGCCTACCCCTTCGAGGTCCACGGTGACGACAACTGGATGGGACGCCACTTTTTCAGCGGCGGGATAATGCCCTCTGATGACCTGCTGTTCCAGCTTCAGGGCCATTTAAGGGTTGAGAAACACTGGCGGGTCAACGGGAAGCACTACGGCCGAACGGCTGAGGCATGGCTCGAGAATCTGGATCGAAATCGTGCGCGCATCATGCCGGTCTTTCAGGATGTTTACGGCCTGGCGGATGCGAGCCGCTGGCTGCAGCGCTGGCGGATGTTCTTTATGGCTTGCGCGGAATTGTGGAATTACCGTGACGGCCGGGAATGGATTGTTTCACACTATCGGTTAAAAAAATAGGAAACGTTATGTTAGCAAACTTAGATCCGGTATTGCTGGCGCGG
The DNA here is from genome assembly GCA_019312835.1 of Deltaproteobacteria bacterium. Taxonomy (GTDB): domain Bacteria; phylum Desulfobacterota; class Desulfobacteria; order Desulfobacterales; family JAFDCJ01; genus JAFDCJ01. The sequence continues at coordinate 10,333 of JAFDCJ010000130.1, read as the reverse complement.
ATTCAATTTGCGTTCACCATCAGTTTTCACATCATTTTTCCGGCATTTACCATCGGTCTGGCCAGCTGGCTGGCGGTGGTCGAATGGCGTTACCTGAAAACCGGCAAAAACGTCTACCAGGAAGTCTACCGCATGTGGGTGAAAATATTCGCCGTCACGTTTGGCATGGGGGTCGTTTCGGGTGTGGTCATGTCCTATCAGTTCGGCACCAATTGGTCGGTGTTTTCCGATAAGGTGGGCAATGTACTGGGCCCTTTGCTCGGTTATGAGGTTTTAACCGCTTTTTTCCTGGAAGCGTCTTTTCTAGGTGTCATGCTGTTCGGCTGGAATCGGGTGAGTCCTAAAATGCATTTTGCATCCACCGTTATCGTCGCCTTTGGGACCCTGCTGTCCTCTTTCTGGATCCTGGCAGCCAACAGCTGGATGCAAACACCCCAGGGGTATCGGGTGGGAGAATACGGACTTTTCTATCCAACGAGCTGGTTGCAGGTTATCTTCAATCCGTCTTTTCCCTACCGATTCGCACACATGGTGGTTGCCGCTTACCTGACCACGGCCTTTGTGGTCGGCGGCATCGGGGCGTATTACCTCTGGCGCAAACAGCACGTCAGACATGCCCGGGTGATGTTCGGCATGGCCATGATCATGGCGATATTCGTTGCACCCCTTCAGCCCATCATCGGGGATCTGCACGGACTCAACACGCTGGCGCATCAACCGGCCAAAGTGGCTGCCATGGAAGGTCTCTGGGAAACCCAGCGGGGGGCGCCGTTAAAGCTGTTCGGATGGCCAGATCAAGACGAGGAACGAACCAAATATTCCCTTGAAATCCCCAAGCTATCCAGTTTGATTCTTACCCATGAACTGGATGGCGAGGTAAGGGGGCTGAAAGAATGGCCCCGGGAGGATCGTCCGCCGGTGGCATGGGTTTTCTGGTCATTTCGAATTATGGTCGGTATGGGGATCCTGATGGTTACGACCGGCGCAATTGCGGTCGTGCTTTATTTCCGCAAAAAATTATTTGAAACCCGCTGGTTTCAATTATGGTGCATGGCCTTGACCCCTTCGGGGTTTATCGCGGTGCTTGCCGGATGGTTTGTGACCGAGATCGGCCGGCAACCCTACATCGTTTATGAGGTATTGCGAACCGCGGATACGGTATCGCCGGTAGTCGGCCCCAGTATAGCCTTGTCTCTGCTGGCCTTCATTATTACCTATACGTTCGTTTTCGGGGCCGGCAGCTATTATATCCTGCGACTGATCGCCAAGGGACCCGGTGCCAGGGGAAAGGCTTACGGTGATCACGGCATCAAGACACCGCCCCTGGTCACCGACCTGGGCTCTGAAACAGGAGGAGGCAAACATGTTTAGTTTCGAAGGTTTTCTGGATTTGCCGCTCATCTGGTACGGTCTGATTATAACCGCCATGTTCCTGTATGTCATTCTGGATGGCTTCGACCTGGGGGTGGGCATCCTGTTTCCCTTCGCCCCTTCGGATACCTGCCGGGATCGAATGATGAATTCGATTGCCCCCTTCTGGGACGGCAACGAAACCTGGCTGGTTCTGGGAGGCGGCGGTCTGTTTGCGGCCTTTCCCCTGGCCTACGCGATCGTCATGCCGGCGCTGTACATCCCGGTAATTCTCATGCTGCTGGGGCTGGTTTTTCGGGGCGTGGCCTTCGAATTTCGCTTCAAAGCCACCGGCCATTCAAGGACTATCTGGGATTATGCCTTTCATTTTGGCTCGCTGGGTGCGGCCTTCATGCAGGGCATGATCCTGGGGGGATTTGTTCAGGGAATTGAAGTGGAGGGTCGCAGCTTTGCCGGCAGTCCGCTGGACTGGCTCAGCGCCTTCAGCGTCATGACCGGTCTGGCGTTGGTATGCGGCTATGCCCTGCTGGGTTCAGCCTGGTTGATCATGAAAACCGAGGATGCAACCCAGGACTGGGCCCGCAAATGTGCCGCTTACCTGCTGGTTTTTGTGGCGCTGTTCATGGCGCTGGTGAGCATCAGCATGCCGTTTTTAAATGCAGATGTAAAAAATCTCTGGTTCAGTCTGCCCAATTTCTTCATCCTGCTGCCGATGCCGCTTTTATCGATTGTCATTGTGGTGTGGCTGGCACGTGACTTGAAAGCCCAAAAAGAATACCGACCGTTTTTCTTGAGCCTGGGTATTTTTCTGTTGAATTATATCGGTCTGGGAATCAGCCTGTGGCCCTGGTTGGTTCCGTTTGAAATCACGCTCTGGCAGGCGGCAGCGGCACCTGAATCCCAATCCCTGTTGCTGGTCGGAACGGTCATCATGCTGCCGCTGGTGCTTGCGTATACGGGCTATTGTTACTACATCTTTCGCGGAAAAACGTCCCATGAAGCCGCTTACTAAAAAACAACAGCAGTGGGTCTGGTTTGTCGGCTTGTGGTGCGGGGGACTGGCAGCGGTTTTGCTGCTGGCCCGCATGATTCGATGGCTGATGCGACTATCCTGACCGCAACGGAGGAAACAAAACACCATGGATAATTTGAGTGAAATACTGACCAAAATAGGCGAAGACTACCGGGAAAACATTAGCAAAAATTCTCGGCACTATCTTGAAATCAACATTGGCCGCAAAGCCGCCGAGCTGGGATTCCCGGATGCTGAATCGCAATACAGGGATGTCTTTGCGATCGTACCGTTGAAGCATCCGGTCGGCGGCATGAAGGTTCGCATCGACGGGAGAACGTTCGTTAATTATGCCCAGTTTGAATCCGGGGTGGTGGTGCCCAACTACGTCGCCAGAGAGGTGGATCTGCCGTGGTGGAACTACACAGCCAACGACAGCATGATTTGCAACTTTGTGTAACAGGCGATGATTGTCCGATACGCGCCTGCCTTCATGCGCTTTTGTCAGTAGCGTCGGCTCCTTTGACCTGATCCAGTTGGTGCCAGCGCCACGCAGATTGGATCATGTTCTCGAGATTTTCAAACTTCGGTTGCCACCCCAACTCGTTGCGGATTTTGGCAGAATCGGCGACCAGAACCGCCGGATCCCCCGGCCTGGGTTTGCTTTCAACTGCCGGAATCCTGTGGCCGGTGATATGACGGGCAATATCGATAACCTCACGGACCGAATACCCGCGGCTGTTGCCAAGATTATAAATGGCGCTGTCTTTGTCTGACAGCAAGGCATCTAATGCCAGCATATGAGCCTGCGCCAAATCGCTGACGTGGATGTAGTCGCGAATACAGGTTCCATCGGCCGTGGGATAATCGGTGCCGAAAATATTGATGTGCTCCCGTTCGCCGGCTGCCACCTTGAGAATCAGTGGAATGAGATGAGTCTCGGGCTCATGCCTTTCTCCCAGCTGGCCGGATTCGTCGGCACCGGCGGCATTAAAATAGCGCAGTGAGATGAATTTCAAGCCGTGGGCGACATCACAATCCTGCAGCATGCGCTCCACCGCCAGTTTAGATGCACCGTAGGGATTGGTGGGGTCACAAGGGTGATCTTCAGCTATGGGAACCTGCGTCGGTTCTCCATATACAGCTGCGGTGGACGAAAATATAAACCGCTTGACGTTATGGCGCCGCATTGCCTCCAGGAGTTCGGCGCTGGCCGCCAGGTTGTTGCGATAATATTTTAAGGGGCTTGCAACCGATTCGGCCACAAGAGAATAAGCGGCGAAATGCATCACCGCATCGATGCGCCGGCTCGAAAAGATATCGTCCAGCAATCCAATGTCCCCCAGGCTGCCCTCGATGAAGAGACCGCCGGGATGCAGTTCGCGATGGCCCGTCGAAAGATTGTCCAGCGTTATAACCTCAAATTTGCCTCTGAGTAACACGTCGACCATATGTGAGCCGATATACCCGGCGCCGCCGACCACTAGTACGGTGCATTCCTTCATTTCAAACCCCTAACATAATTTAAGCCAAACGCAACTGAATGAGCCGCCGGCGCTCAGCGCGACGCACCGGGCGCTCAATTCGACCCCATGGTCTTCTGATTGGGTCCGGCCTGCTCCAGATAACGCTCGGCCGCAGCCATATCGGCTGTGATGTTGAACAATCGGTCCAATTTGGTGATCCGAAACATTTGGCGCACATTGTCCTGCAGGCCGAAGAGCACGCAGTTCCGGGCGATTTTTTGAACATGCTTTTGGATCTTAAGAAAAAGCACAATGCCCGAACTGTCAACAAAATCAAGCTGACGCAAATCAATCAGGCCATCCCTGTCGCCGATCGCCTTCAGTACCGCCTCGCTATCCAGATGCGGCATTTGAGCGGCGTCCAGGGAGCCGCAGAGCTTGAGCATGGCGTCTTTTCGGTGGGGGACCTCGATATAGTAGAAGGGCGGCTGTTTGGCTTCTGTGGCGATCGTGGTCACGGCCGCATCCAGGTTGTCAAACACCCGGTCCTTGAAAACATCAATGGAGCGGCTTAACTCAAAAAATCGCCGCGTCGCCGGCCGGATTTCGATCAGATTGAGATTTTTGTTCTCCGTCTTCGCCCGGCGCCAGAGGCCGACGATAAAACCCAGCCCGGCAGAATCGATAAACGTCACGTTTGTAAAATCCAGAATCGGGTTCACCGCGGTCATAATTTCAGTTTCCAGAGACGCACGCCCGCTTTCAAGGGCGCGGGCATCTAAGACTTCCGGCAGGCGGACAACCCGAATGGAAGCCGCTTCCGGCACACCGGTAGAATGGTCCCGGATATCAAATTGCGGCGCCCCGGTGGATGAGCTTTTGAGGGCACGCCGCTTAACCCTGTAGTAGGCGATCGCCGGCAGGATCATCAGCCCGAACTTGAAAAACCCCACGAAATAGCGTTTCCACAAACGTTTGGGGTCCTGGGTAATCCGAAAAATCCATTCCAATCCGGCCTTTTGCATCCATTGCGGCGCCCGGGCCACCGAGCCCACAATAAACTCGTAGGTTCCGCCGATGCCGATGGAAACCGGAACCTTCAGGCGATGCCGGTTGCGATCAAACCACACCTCCTGCTTGGGGTTGCCGAAACCGATCAGCAGTATATCGGCACCCGAGCGGTTAATGCGCTCGACGACCTCCCGGTCCTTCTCGATCTCATCCGACAACGCTTGGCCCTCAACGCTGACATAGGGTGAATCCACCCCGGCAACCCTGAAATCCGGGAATCGCGCCTGCAACAGCCGGGCGGCCCGGCTGCCGGCATCGCCCTGGCCACCCAGAAAATAGATGGATTTACCGCTGCGCGCGGCCGCTTCCGCCAGCCGGGGGACCAAATCGGCACCGGTGACCCGCTCCTTTAAAGGGGTGCCGAGCAGGCGACTGGTCCAGATGATCGGCATACCGTCCGGGGTGACCAGATCGGCGCGCCTTAGAATGTTGATCAGCTCGGGATGCCGAAATCGAGACAGCCGCCAGGTCAGCGTGTTGACGATAAAATCAACGTTCACCGTTGCCACCTGTCGGGCCCTGCCGTCCCTGCGCGAGGCTTCGATCAGGTTAAAAATCCGTTCGATGGTTTTATCCATATCGAGGTTGTCAACGGGTATGCCGAGAATGACGATCGTTTCTCTGACCATGGGGCGCTCCCTTTACTCAGCGATGATGGACATCAGATAGCGGCCGTAGTCATTTTTGGTCATGTCCATTGCCAGGCGTTTGACATCCGCTTCGTTGATATAGCCCAGCCGATAGGCAATTTCTTCGATACAGGCGATCTTGAGCCCCTGCCGCTCCTGAATCGCCTGCACATAGCTGGCAGCCTGCTGCATGGCTTCGTGGGTCCCGGTGTCGAGCCAGGCAAAGCCTCTGCCCAACAACTCGACTTTGAGCTGCCCCCGCCGCAGGTAGGCCAGATTGACATCGGTGATTTCGAGCTCGCCCCGGGCCGATGGTTTGAGATTGGCGGCAATGTCAACCACTTGGTTGTCATAGACATACAGGCCCGGGACGGCATAATTTGACTTGGGCCGTTCGGGCTTTTCCTCGATCCCGATCACGTTGCCGCTCGAATCAAATTCAACCACACCGTATCTTTCGGGATCTTTGACCAGGTAGCCAAAAATCAGGCCGCCGCTGTCAAGCTTTACGGCCCGTCGCAGATGTTCGGAAAGGTCATGACCGTAAAATATATTATCCCCTAAAATCAAGCAAACCGGATCGCTGCCGATAAAGGATGCACCGATAATAAACGCCTGGGCCAGTCCTTCCGGCCTGGGCTGTTCCGCGAAAAACAATGACAGCCCCAGCTGGGAACCATCACCCAGAAGATGTTTGAACTTCGGTAAATCTTCGGGGGTCGAAATAATCAATATCTCCCTGATACCGGCCAGCATCAGGACGGACAGTGGATAATAAATCATGGGTTTGTCATAGACCGGAAGCAATTGTTTGCTGACCGACCGCGTAATTGGGTACAGACGGGTGCCGGAACCCCCAGCCAGGATAATACCTTTCATATTTCAACGTCCTTTTCCTTTAGGATTAGCATCATGTCTGTACCCCCGGTTACCGCCAGAAAATAAATAGCGCAGCGACACCGACGGCCCAGCAATAGGGTGCAAACAGATAAAGTTTTGCCTGTTTAACCAAGCGTAAAAGTGAAACCAGGGCAAAATACCCCACAACGGAGGAAACCCCGGCACCAATCAGGGCGATGGTATAGTCCACATGCGGGTGCGCAATTAAACCATGGAGGCTCAATATTCCGGCACCCAGAATCGCCGGAATGGCCAGCATAAATGAATACCGGGCCGACAGTTCACGGTTCAGTCCCAGGAACAAACCCAAGGCAATGGTTGAACCGGACCGCGATATGCCGGGCATGATCGCCAGCCCCTGAACCAGCCCGATGATAAGTGCGGTTCTGATTGAAAATGTTTCAAGACCTCCGCCTTCCTGCTTCACCCGGCGCGTTTGCCACAGCAGCCCGCCGGTGATCATGAGCATGAGGCCCACAATCAGAACGGATGAAAACAACCGTTGGCCGAATTCGTGAAAAATCACCCCCAGCACCGCCGTGGGGAAAAATCCAAAAAAGACCAGCAGAAGCATTTTAAATTCCGAGTCCCTGAACAGGTGTTCAAAATGGGCATCTTTGACAAAGACCAACCACACCAGATGCCCCAAGGACCGCATCAACTCCCGGATTTCCTGACGGAAGACAAGGATCACCGCCAGCAGCGTTCCCAGGTGGACGCAAATATCAAAAAAAAGCTCCGGTTCCTGCAATCCGAAAAGATGCTGGAAAATGATCAGATGACCGGAGCTGCTGACGGGCAAAAATTCCGTCAGCCCTTGAACGATTCCCAGTATGATCGCCTGAAGCGGTTCCATAACAATCTCTCTTGTTTTGAATGCGGTTGGTCAACATCAGGTGTCGGAGCCGGTGTTTTCGAAGACCGGCAGCAATTCCCGTGGAATTTTGCCCAGGGGCGGATACGCAAGATCCTTGGGCGAAAGAATCGGGTGCTCGACCCCCCAGTCGATGTCAAGTTCGGGATCGTTCCAGCGAATGCCGTACTCGTCCCCCGGTGCATAGAAATCGGTACATTTGTAGATCACATCGGCGCGCTCACTGAGAACGCTGAATCCGTGGGCAAACCCCGGGGGAATATAAATCTGATGTTTGTTTTCATCAGAGAGAACGGCCCCGCACCAGTTGCCAAAGGTCGGGGAACCGTGGCGGATATCCAGCACCACGTCAAAAATCCGGCCGACCACGGCATAAACCAGCTTGCCCTGGGGATGCTTCAGCTGGTAATGAAGGCCCCGGACGCTTCCCTTGCGGGAGTGGGAATGATTGTCCTGGACAAATGCCGGAACGATCCCTTTCTCAGTGTATCTGGCCTGTTGATAGGTTTCCAGAAAAAAACCGCGGTCGTCTTCAAACACCTGCGGTTCCACCAGAATCACGCCACCAAGGCTTGCACCATGGCATTGCAAAACCATTTATTGCCCTCCTGTCTTTGAATCAGCTGCTTTGTTCACATCTCTGGCAACCTTCATGGGCCCCTGCTCGACCAGGCCTTTGTTGCGCAGCGGTCGACCCGTTGCCAGACCCCAAAAATAGCGTGCCATTCCCCAGAACTGGGGATACACCACCAGGGCGGTGTGACCCGCATACAGAAGCACAAAGCTCCAGGGTTGCTGCGATTCCTGTTTCATACGGCCAATGTTTATTAGCGGTCGGAGCATAATCAGCAATCCCAGCAAGAGTCCCCACCAGGTGTTTCCGGTCAGCACGCCTGCGATAACCAGAGCAATTGGAAGCAAGGCTTTGGCCAGGATCCGGATGGATTCTTTGAGCCACAACTTTTCCGGGTTGCGGATAAAGCGCAGGGCAATCTCGGCGTAGGCATAGCCACTGCGGTAGGCCCGCTTTAAATATTGCCGGAGCGTCGTCATGTTGATGTCATGGACGCTCATGGGTGCATCAATGCGCAAAATCCGCCAGCCGTTAAGGCGGATGCGGTAGCTGAGCTCCGGATCCTCCCCGGCAACAAGATTTTCATCAAATCCGCCGGTCGCTTCCAGCACGCTTCGACGGACCAGCGCTTCGCCGCCAAAATAGCGGCAGGGTCCCGTTTCATAGTGCCATTCCATTTCAGTGAAACGGTGGTAGGCGTTCTTTTGCGGATATTTTTCACGCCGGTGGCCGCAGACCGCCGCAGTCGAATCATCCAGCGCCGCACAGGCCCGCTCAAACCAGCTCGGATCCAGGACGGTGTCCGCATCCATAAACTGGACCAGCGGCGTTGCAAGATACTGCCAGCCGGTATTGCGTCCCCGGCCCGGTGTCGGATGGCGGTCATTGAGCTCGATGACCGCGACATTTTCAAATTCTGCGGCGATACGGGTGCTCGCGTCCCGCGATCCGCCGTCCACATACACAAATTTCAGCAGCTCGCCGGGATAGTTCGCTGATTGAACCGAGCGAATGCAATCGGCCAGATAGCGTTCAACATTGACGCCGATGATAACGACGCCGATTTCAGGTAGGCTCGCCTGCATGCTTCACCCTGTTTTTGATTCTGGCGGGCACGCCCACCGCTGCGGAGTTGGGCGGGACGTCATCGAGCACGACGGCATTGGCACCGATGACTACATTATCCCCGATGGTAATATCACCCAGAACCTTGGCACCGGTCCCAATGTCGACGTTATGACCTATTTTCGGGGCCACCGGGTCATCCACCCGCCGCAGGCCCACCGTGACGCCGTCCCGAATAACACAGTTATCACCGAAACTGGCAAAGCCGCTGATAATGATACCGCCGAAGTGATCGATTCTGAAATTCTGGCCCACCGTAACCTCACAGGGCAGCTCAATTCCGGTAATCACCTGGATAAATTTAAAAAGGATTTTATACAGCAGCGAAAACGGCTTTCGCAACAGTGAGGACTTGATGGTGTAGCGCCAGCGTCCGAAGCGATATACGATCATCACCCAGAAGCCCTGGCGGCTCCAGTCGCCCTGGTAGGTTTTGAGATCTTCTTTGAGATTCGCAAACATCAAACAACGTCCCTCCGGTCCGGTCGCCCGGATCCGATCTTAAATGGCTCAGGCCCTATCGATTTTAGCGCGGCCCTCATCGCTTCCCGGATCGCGTGCGGGTGTTGACCGCCTGCCCGGCGTGCCTGAGGATCGCCGGGAAACGCAAGCCGCTGTTTTTTATCATTTCTTGTCGCCCTCCTGGCGGCCCTTTCCGGCGGATGGGATCGTTTCCGGCCGGCTGTCCGGCAGCCGGGAACAAAAATAGCCGAATGTGTCCCGCAGCTGTTCGCTCAAAAAGGTTTTGCGATCGTCGGAAATATAGGGGTGCCGAAAATCCTTTCCTTCAAAGAGCGGCTGCCGGCCGCCCAGTTCCCGGTGTTTGGCCGTAAACTGGTCCATGGAACAGACCACTTTGGCGGGATTGCCGGCGACCACCGAGTTGGGGGGAACGTCCCGGCTTACCACAGAGCCGGCCCCCACAATGGCATGGGGGCCGATGGTGACATTGCACATGACCGTGGTGTTGGCGCCGATGAAGACGTGGTCGTGGATGCGCACCCGCCCGACCTTGACCAGATCCCCGGCCCAGGCGGAGGCTGCATCATGGGTGAGAATGGTCACATAGAGGCTAATGACGACATCGTCACCGATCTCCAGCAGATAAGGCAAGCGGCCGTCGATATAGGAGGGATAAAGGATAACGCAGTTTCTGCCGATACGGACCCCCTGCTTTCTGAGGTACTCTGGATAGTAGCCGCTGTCCACAAGCAGGCGGATGCGTCGAACATAATGGCCGAGTTTCACAATCGGGTTCATGCGTTACCTCCTTTGTCCGCCTGCCCACTTCCCCACCGATCTTCCCTGAGG
>JAFDCJ010000129.1 GCA_019312835.1 Deltaproteobacteria bacterium | reverse complement strand
TCGGACGTTTCAATCGCTGCCGTCATATCCACAATCGCTGCCGTCACCGGTGCCACTGCCGAAAGACCGGATAGTGTCAGATTCCATTTTTTCCGGCCCGCCCCCTTGAAGTCGATCATCAACGGCCTTCGATTATCCGGATTCGCTGAACGGTTGCGGAGTCGAAGGTTTTTATAGCGGATGTCGATTGATGAACTTTTTAGCCGGCCGGATATCGATGAAGCTTTAAACGGTGTAAACTGTAATTCAGCCTTTGCCTCCAGGCTGGCAAAGCCCGCTAACTCCAGCCCGCCGATGGAATGAAATATATCGGCAAATCTCAGCAGTTGCACCTCTTTGGTTTCCAGATAGGATACGATTCGATTTTGCTCCAGATCCATCTGGGCTGAAATTTTTAGCATCTGCCCGCGCGGGTAAAGATGGGCGGTGGCGATTAAAGCGCTTCTGGTTCCTTCTGCGGAAACCATGTCGATTTCAAAAGGAATTCTGTATTCGCGGCCATTTGCGATGCCGACCAGTATGCCGTTCCTGATTTCAATGCGGTGCGGAAATGGCGGATCAGACCGGGAGGCAGCCGGCTTTTTTGCGTTAAATTCGAGCCGGCTTAAAAATTTCTTCAGATCAAAGCCGCGCAACCCCAGCCGGCCGTTTTTGTATTCACAGTAAAGCTCAACGCCGCTGGCCACAATTTGCTTAACCTTTTTTTGATAAATTTCTCCCGGCGAGTAATCAACATGAATGGAGCGAACAATTAATGCCGGATTTTGAGCTGATCCGATTCGTATTGATCCCAGGTTTGCACCTGTCAGATCCAACTCCTGGAATTCTAGCGCCAGGTCCGTAATTCCGGCCTCTTCGTTCAGAATAGCAATGATTCTGGATTCCAGAAAGCCGGGCAGAAGATATGAGGCCAGAAAAAACAGACCGGTACCGATTACCACCAGCAGCAGGAAGACAATAATCGGTATGGCGATTTTGCGTTTCAAAGGCATTTGAGGTCTCTTTAATGGAATGATGGAAGGATGGAATAATGCTTTTTAAAGGCGATCCCAGCCGCAAGTCGGAACCCATTTTTCCAATATTCCAGTATGCCAGCATTCCATTTGGAGCGCTGCCCCAATCGTACTTCTTCGAATTACGATAATCATTCGTGGTGGATATCTACAATGGCATTGATTCAGACGGCTCTAAAGGGCCTTGAGTTGACGTATCCTTATTTTTTTCTCTGGATAAACGAGCTGCGGGTCATACCCGCCCCGATAGAATCGTATAAGATCGTTCTGGCGTGTTTTAATTTTTCAACGTTTTGATTTACCGCATATCCCTGGATATGGTCAGGTTTCAGCGCGTTGCGCTGGAGGTCATAGGGCAGCCTTTGCATACAAACCACAGAGCAATTACCACGGACGTGAATATTGGTCGCCATTTTATTGGCGATCATATTCGCAACCGCATCTTTTAAATCCGCTTGGCCCCTGTTCATTACCTGTTCAAGGGTTAACGGGATCATGGCAAAATTGGCCTGGTGTTCGATCAGAAGGTCAATGTCATCCATGACCAGGTGGTTCGGAGACAATAATGTCTCCAGATGATTTTTTGCGCCCCGGGTGGCGTGCAGAAATACCCCTTTCCCATCCATTTTGCCGAACATATCCTCCCTGGCGTCAAAGGGCATGACTTCTATGTAGTGAGCGAAACAGCCATGCGTCCGTGTCAGGCTGTCAACAATACCCCAGCGGGGTCTGCGATAAGCCCCCCCCGCGCCCCTGTGCAGGGAAAGCACGACGTTATGGTCAGGTCCAAGGTAGGCCGAGGCGATGCTCTTGTATTTGCCTGCATTTGCATAAGCACCGGCAATTTTTGCAACGTGATCCGGATTCCGGTCAACCGTCATGATATCAAAAGCAAAGGCGTTAACGTGTTGATCGTAAAATGCCAGGGCATCGCGAAAACGCTGAAATGTTCCCTTTGCGGCCGCTTCCGGATAGGACAGCGCTGTCAGGTGCTGTTGAATTCTGGCGGCCAGTGCCGGTACTCTGTGCTCGAGTTTGCCCAGTTGATTGTCAACGAGAATACCTTCTATTTTATAAGGGCCTTTTAATTTTAGCAGTTCGTCGGCGATCTGGCGTGCGGCGTTTTCACCGGCATTAAATTCTACCGTTGCCGGCGCTTCAACGGAGCCCGCTTCTGGAATATGCGCTTTGGTTTCCAGAAGGGTGGCTGCGGCATCGTCACCGAAGATAATGTTGGCAGTGTCGTCCGGCGGGAAAACTTTGGCCCGGTGCACATTTTCGGCACCGATAATAACCGAAAGATCACCGCCTTGAAGCAAGCCGGCCAGCGTCATCATGAACACAAATTCGACGGATACATTAAAACCCGGGCAGCCCGCATACAGATCCAGCACCAATGCGTTTGGGCAGCTGCTCTGAACGAGTTCAAAAGGATGCCGGACCAGAGGACCCGGGTCGAATTTATCTTCACCGATATTGGTGGCCTCGATGATGAGCTTGATGCGGGCCGGATCGATATCGGC
>JAFDCJ010000128.1 GCA_019312835.1 Deltaproteobacteria bacterium | reverse complement strand
GATATCGGGTTTGGCGCCATTTCGGGAATGCTGGAGCGCGGCGATGATGTCCTCTACATCTGTGTCGACAATGGGGCCTATATGAACACCGGGGGACAGCGCAGCGCTGCAACGCCTACCTGGGCGGCGATGACGACGGCCCCGGCCGGCCGCCAATCCATGGGCAAAGCCGAAATGAAAAAGGATCTTCCCGAGATCGTTGCGGCGCACGGCATTCCTTATGTGGCCACCGCATCAATCGCCTATTTGGGCGATCTAAAGAAAAAGATCAAAAAGGCCATGACCTATCACGGGCCGCGTTATATTCAGATCGACACCCCCTGTCCATCGGTGTGGAGCTTTGCGTCACATCTCACGCTTGAAATCGGCCGGCTGGGCGTCAACAGCGGGCTGGTGCCGCTGTTTGAAAAGGAAAACGGGGAAGTCACCGCGAGCCGCAAAATCAAGCGCAAAATACCGGTCGCCGATTATCTGAACAAACAAAAACGATATCGGCACCTGTTCGACTCCGAGCAGGGACAGCTTGAAATCAAAAAAATTCAGGCGCTGGCCGATACCAACATTGAAAAATACGGGCTGATATCCGAATAAAAATCATCGAACAGGAGGCTTCACATGAAACTGCAAAACGGTGGCGAATATATCGAAAGCTTGCGGGCCCTGAACCCCGTCATTTATTACAAAGGCAAACGCATCGACGACGTCACGCGGCATCCAGCCACGGCGCCGCATGTGCGCGCGGCCGCCATGACATATTCCCTGGCCGCCAAAGAAAAATACCGGGACCTGGCAACGGCCAAATCCCACCTGACGGGGCGTACGATCAGTCGCTTTACCCATGTGCATCAGAATATAGAGGATTTGATCAAAAAGGTTAAACTGCTGCGCGTCCTGGGTCAGAAAACCGGGACATGTTTTCAGCGCTGTGTCGGCTTCGACGGCATCAATGCTGTTTATTCGGTGGCCTACGAAATTGATGAAAAATTGGGCACCGATTATCTGCAGCGCTTTAACCGCTGGCTGACCCATATCCAGGACGATAACCGCATGGTGGTCGGTGCCATGACCGATCCCAAGGGCGACCGCTCCAAAGGCCCCGCGGATCAGCCTGATCCCGATCAATATGTTCATGTGGTGGAACGCCGGGATGACGGCATCGTCATCAGAGGCGCCAAACTTCACATGACCGGCTCCGTCAACTCCCACGAAATCCTGGTGATGCCGACCACCGCCATGGATGAAGCCTCAAAAGATTATGCCGTTGTCTGCGCGGTGCCGATTGACGCACCCGGGATTACATTGATTTTCGGCCGACAGGCCAACGACGATCGTCGGGACCGCATGGAACGCATCGATGTCGGCAAGCCTTCTTTCGGGGCCGTCGGGGGCGAAGCGGTACTTGTTTTCGAGGATGTCTTCGTACCGCATGAAAACGTTTTCATGGATGGTGAAACCGAATTTACGGGCGATCTCGTATACCGCTTTGCCGCCCACCACCGCGCCAACTACGGGGCCTGCAAAACCGGTCTGATGGATGTGCTCATTGGTGCCGTGAGCTATCTGAGCCTTATTCAGGGCACCGCCAAGGGGTCGCATGTGCGGGATAAAGTCACGGAGATGACCCATTTAAGCGAAACACTTTACAGCTCATCGATTGCCTGTTCGGCTGAAGGCTGGCCGACACCTTCCGGGGCCTTCATGGTGGATACGATGCTGGCCAATGTCTGCAAACAGAACGTCACCCGCTTCCATTTTGAAGTGGCCCGCCTGGCGCTGGATCTGGCCGGCGGATTTATTGCCACCCTGCCCAGTCAACACGATTTTGAGAATGAAGATGTCGGGCATCTGGTACGAAAATATTTTTCAGGGGTAGCCGATATCCCGACGGAGGATCGCATCAAAATTGCACGAATGATCGAGGCCATGACCGGCGGCACCGCACTGGTAGAGTCGATGCACGGTGCGGGCTCCCCCCAGGCGCAGCGCATCATGATCTACCGGGAGGGCAAACTCGCAGAGAAGATAAAGCTGGCCAAGCGTCTGGCCGGTATCAAAGATCCGAAGGAATAATGAGGAGACAAACATGCAAAAAGCAACCGTGTCTATCGTAAAAACACCCGCCGGGCCCGATTTTGAGCAAATTTATGCGGCCGTCAAACAATCGCTGGACCTCATCGGCGGCATCGAAGACATTGTCCGGCCCGGGCATCTGGTTTTGATTAATCCCAGCTGGGTGGCGCCACCGGTCGAAAGAGAAGCCGGCTGTATTACCCTGCCTGAAGTTGCGCGGGCCATTGCGGATATCGTCAAGGCTGCTGGCGCGCGACCGGTAATCGCCGAATCTTCCGCGGTCGGTGTCGATACTGAGAAAGTC
The DNA here is from genome assembly GCA_019312835.1 of Deltaproteobacteria bacterium. Taxonomy (GTDB): domain Bacteria; phylum Desulfobacterota; class Desulfobacteria; order Desulfobacterales; family JAFDCJ01; genus JAFDCJ01. The sequence goes on along the minus strand of JAFDCJ010000128.1, from coordinate 3,310 downwards.
ATTCAGAGCTCAGGGTATCGTGACCTTCTGGAATTGGGCTACGAAGTCGTCAACCTGAAGGCCACCAAGGCAACGGTGGATCTACCGGCGGAAAACGGCATCGTCTTTAATCAGGTTGAGTGCTGGGAGCTGGTTAAGCAGGCAGATGTCATCATCAGTGTGCCCAAGTTAAAAACCCACGATCAAACCGAAATGACCTGCGCCATAAAAAAGCTCAAGGGGTTGCTGACCGATAAGGCCAAAAAGGCCATGCACCAGGAAGGTCTTTTTGATGGCGTCATCGATTTGTTATCAGCCGTAAAGCCCCGGCTTGCCGTTGTCGATGCGGTCGTCTGTCAGGAAGGCGTGGGGCCGGTCTTTGGCAAACCGGTGGAAATGAATCTCGTTCTGGCCGGCAAGGATGTGGTCGCCGTAGATGCGGTCTGTGCCCGGCTGATCGGATATGATCCGGAAGAAACCTTACTGACCAAAAATGCCGCGGCACGCGGTTTGGGTGTGATGGATGCCGAATCGATCAATATCATCGGCGAACCACTGGAAGGCGTCACACGTCGTTTTTTAAGGGCGATTGAAGATGACCCGGTCGAAGTGGAGGGATTTGAATTGATTCACGGGGAAGCCGCATGCACCGGTTGTCGCAATACGGTGATGAGCGCCCTGATCGATATGCGCAATGCCGATCAGCTCATGTACCTGCCGGGTGTCACGGTGGTCACGGGCAAAGCGCCCCTTCCTGCTGATGCGTCCCCTGATAATATCGTCACCATCGGGCTGTGTATGAAAGACAACCAGACCGAGCGGCATGTCAAAGGCTGCCCGCCGAACAATGCCCTGGTGGTCAAAGCCATTATCGGCGATCGGGCCGAAGTCAAACGTATGTACGCAGAAGAAAGCTTGGATAAAACCGATTAAATGGTATTTCCAAATTTCCAGCGGAATAAATTCAAACGGGCGCGCCGGTCAGCGCGCCTTAAGGATTAATTGCATCAACTTTATGGGAGGATTGTGAACCATGGAATCCATCTTTGAATACATGCAAACATACGACTTCGAAAACCTGTTTTTCTGTCAGGACAAGGCGCTTGATTTCAAGGCCATCATTGCCATCCATGACACAACGCTGGGTCCCGCCACCGGCGGCTGCCGCATGTGGCAGGATTATACCAGCGAGATGGATGCCGTCGAAGACGCCCTGCGGCTGGCACGGGGAATGACATACAAATACGCGGCCGCCGGGGTGAATCTGGGCGGAGGCAAGGCGGTGATAATCGGCGATCCGAAACGCACGGACCGTGAGCCGGTCTTCCGGGCGCTGGGGAAATTCATCAATCGCCTGGGCGGAAAATACATCACCGGCGAAGACGTGGGCACCACCCTGCAGGATATGGAATACATTCGCATGGAAACAGAGCATGTCGTCACCCTGCCGACCTATTTAGGCGGGGCCGGTGACATCGCCCCCATGACAGCTTACGGGACCATCCGCGCCATGCAGGCCTGCTGTAAGAAGGTTTACGGCTCGGACAGCCTGGAAGGAAAACAGGTTGCGGTGCAGGGACTGGGGGCGGTCGGTCACAACATGGTCGAACAGCTCCACGAGCTCGGCGCCAACCTGATTGTAACTGACATCGATCCCGCCAAAGTGGACGCCATGACAGCGCGTTTTGGTGCCGACGCCGTGGAATCCGAAGCCATTTACGATGTGGACTGTGACATTTTTTGCCCCTGTGCTCTGGGCAAAGTCATCAATGACGATACCCTCAGCCGCCTGAAATGCAAAATCATCTGCGGCTCGGCTAACAATCAGCTAGCCGAAGAGCGCCATGGTGACCGGTTGGAGGAAGCTGGGTTTGTGTATGCCCCGGACTACATCACCAATGCCGGTGGCACCATCTATGATACGGATCGCCTCGGAGTCGGTGGGGTCAGCCATGAGCGCGGCAAAGCAAAAGTAGCCCGCATTTATGACAACATGCAGCAGGTGTTTGAAATTGCCGACCGCGACCGACTGCCGACCTATCAAGCAGCCGATCGCATGGCGGAGGAGAGAATCAGTCAAATTGCCGAAGTGAAAAAGTATGCCGATTAGCACGTTTGGTAGAATAACGTTCCGATACAGGCAGTTGTTTGAATCTTTATGGGGTTATTCATAACGTCTAATATAGCTTGGTCCAAACGCGCTAGTATTTTTTTTCTTTATTCTATAAAAATAACAAACAAGCTGGCGGATGTATTCATCCGCCAGCTTGTTTAATATGACATTGAACCTACTTGGAGGGTTTGACCAGTTTCTTGGCCGCGTCTACCGCTTCCGTGACATCCTGGCCATATCCATCCGCCCCGATTGAATCCGCCCATTCCTTGGTAACGGCGGCCCCACCCACCATTGTTTTGACGTCATCTCTAATGCCGGCCTCTTTGAGCGCCACCTCAAGCTTCTTCTGGCTCATCATGGTCGTGGTCATCAGGGCCGAGGTGGCCACGATATCCGCTTTGAGCTCTTTGGCTTTCTCAATAAATTTTTCGATGGGCACATCGGCACCCAGATCATGCACTTCAAAACCATAGACTTCCAACATCGTTCCAACGATGCGTTTGCCGATTTCGTGGATGTCTCCCTGAACCGTCCCGATCACCACAACGCCCATCTTTTCTTTCACATCTTCCCGGGGAATATGCGGATCCAGCACATCCATAGCATCTTGCATGGCACCTGCGGACAGGAGCACCTGTGGCAAGGCGTACTCCTCTTTGGCAAACAAATCACCCACCGTGATCATTCCCTTGGCAAAGCCTTCACTAATGATCTCAATGGGATTGAGGCCCTCGGCAATGACCTTGTTGGCAACGCCTACCGCGGCTTCTTCGTCGCCTTTAATAACAGCTTCAATGGCCGCTTTAATCAGGTCTTCTCTACTCATTTTATAACCTCCAACCCAATATTGTCGTTACAAAACCTTTCAGAAAGGTAAGGAATTCTCCCTCGGGTCCCAGGAAAATTCCACTTCGTATCTGAATTTTACTTTGCCTTTTCCACACCTAACTCTTCTTCGGCGCCTTCAACGATCGATCGAATCGTCGCAAGGACTCCGTCCGGTAATGGATCCGGCTCGTGTGTTTCCAATATTTCCCTGGCTTTGGCAGACGCTCTCTCATAAATATCGGTTCCGCCCAACTCTTGCCACTTGGAGCGTCTTCTACGGTCGATCAGTTTGGGCTGGGATTGGGATTTCATATGTTTGAGGGTGTGCTTCTGCGCCAGAAAATCCTTGAGCGGCCCGACGTCATGGATGACATCCACCGCCAGATT
>JAFDCJ010000127.1 GCA_019312835.1 Deltaproteobacteria bacterium | reverse complement strand
GGTTGCTCCCATCCGGGAACCCTAACTCAAGAACTTCACCAAATGATTTAATTAATATAATATTTTTGTATACAGTGGCAAGACTCATTGTCGGAAAGTCTTTTTTTATCCGGGCATGGATATTTTCAACACTGGGATGGCCTTCGCTTTTGGCAAGAATTTTTACGATAGCCAACCGCTGAGGCGTTATCTTGTGGCCATTGTCCCTTAGTTTTTGGATGATGATGTCAAATCTTTCTTTGTGGTCTGCCAACTGAAGCCCCTTTATCCCGGATAATGATGACCTCAAATGCCGCTTTCCTGAATAATAACCATTATCAATAAATATTGATTATTTAAAAGTCAACTCGTATGCTAACGGCGGCGTCGAGGTAAATAGCCGACATCCACCCCATTAATCAAGTGTTGGTATCGTTTTCAAAACCAGTTGGACATTAAAACTTCCAAATCAGATTAGCCGCAAAGAAGTGAATTGCATTGGTATCATATTGACCCTTGAGAGAACCCTGTAACGGTCCTCCCTCCTGGTCGATCTTGGCATCGCCCGCATCCAAATACTCGTAAGCAACCCCCAGGGTAACCGCCTCGGTCCAGTCGTATTGGATTCCGGTGCCGACACGGATCTGGCGGTCCAGCGGCAAGTCCGGGGTTCGGGTGTCCTCATCGGTGGGCGAGGTGTCGTAGGCCGCTCCCACCGACCACAGCCAGTTTTCGCCAAAGCGATACTGGGCGCCCAGAGCAACGTGCCAGGTGTCGTCGTACCCCAGGTCTTTGGTAAACGTCGTTGAAGTCGTCGATTCCAGCGTCAGGTCCTGCTTGCCGAACTCGCTCCAATCCTGCCAGCCGAGGTTCCCCATGACCGCCCATTGGTCGGTCAACTGGTGGTAGGCGCTTATCATCACCAGTTGGGGAATCGTCATGTCGATGTTCACCTTGCTGCCGGCCAGACCGGACAGGTTCAAAATACCCTGCAGAACAGGCCCGATATTCTTTAGGCCGGCTGTGTCCTTGAACTCCAGATCCACTTCCGATCGATAGGTGATGCCGAAGCGGGTATCATCCCTGGGCGCCAGCAGGACGCCCAGGTTGAATCCATAGGCCACGTCATCATCCTCGAGTTTAAGCTCGCCATCGGGCAGGCCGGCCTGCCCCGGTATGGCACCGTTGTTAATGGCTGCTTTCTGCGTCAGTTTGGCGTATATTATGTTGAAGCCGCCGCCCACGGCCAGCCAGTTGTTGACCCGGTAACCCACGGAGGGATTAAGGCCCAAGGTCAGAAGCTCGGCCTCCGTGGTATAGTAGCGACCGGCCCAGTCGTCACCGTAGTCCACCCCCAGGCCGAAATAGGAGCCGGCGCTGAGGCCCAACTTCCAGTCCGGGGTCAGGCTGTGGACATAGTGGAAGCTGCCGGCCGGTACGAATCCTCCCGCATTACCGCCGTCGCCGCCAGCAAAAGATGCGATGTCGGTGTCGAAGCGGGCATTAACGTAAAGCCCCTGGAAAGCGGCCAGCATCTGGGACCGGTCGAGGCGGGTCATCCCGGCGGGATTGCCGGCAGCCGTTGAGGCATCCGCAGCCATGGCGGCCCTGCCGGCAGCGGCGGTCCCCAGGTCGGGGGTTCCGAGTTCGTAAAGAAGCAGGCCGCCTGCACCGGCCGGCAGTACGATAAGAAAAGAAACAAAGACTGCCAGCGCAGAGAAAAATCCTGAACCCTTCATGACGATTATACCTCCTGATTCATTGAGTCGTTTGGCCACAAGTTGCCGCCTCAGCAATAGCACAGGATTTCATCCGCTGTAAAGCCCCCTTAAAGTTGCGGCATCATCCGCCGTCGGTCCAACCCGGCTCCTCTTGTTCGAAGGTTTTCTGTGCCGGGGTCAGGTCCCTGGCGCCGGTTCCGGGCATAATCTCGAAGCCCAGATCAAAGTGCACCAACATGGTTTTGAGCTGCTCATAAACTTGCCGGTTGCCCTTGAGCTTGGCTTTGCCGGCGGAGATCTGCTCATCGAAGCTGACCGCACCCATCATCGTCTTTTCCAGATCCTGGCGGTCGATGGTCACTGTCAGATCGGCGTCGTCCGCCTGAAACCCCTCGATGTTGGTCAGGGTGGCGTTGCTCAGCTCCACCACGAACTTCTCGTTGGTGTCCGGCGTGACCAGGTTGATCTTGAACTGCTTGCCTTCGGCCTTTTTGCTGTCCAGGCGTACGCCCAGAAAATCGAGCCACAGCCCGGTGGTCATGGCCTTGATCATGTCAGGTCCCGAAGATTTAGGGGATGCCCCCTCAGGGATGCCGGAACGCAGTTCCAGGGCGGCTGCCAAAAAACTGTTGCGCACACTGGGGCTCTCTTGCTGGTAGCCGATCTGTTCGAAGACATCGGCCAGAAGATCCTTGGCTCCCTGGTTGTCCGGCTCGGTGTAGACCAGTTTATTGAGGATCTCCTGGGCATGGCGGTACTTCCCCTGATTGTAGAGCTCACGGCTTTTAGCGATAATCTTGGCTGCACCGCCCATCATCTCCACGTACAACGGCGCGGAGTCCTCTGGTGAGAGGGGAATCAGCGTTGTCGGATTGCCGTCCCAGTACCCCAGATAGCGGTTGATCACGGCACGGCTGTTATGTTCCACCGAGCCGTGGTAGCTGCGGACCGCCCACTGCTGCTGAAGACTGTCGGGCAAGGTGTAGACGTTGTGCACCTGGTTAATGGTCACGCCCTGATTGGCCAGGTGCAACACGCCATTGTTCAGATGCGCGTAGGCGTCGCGCTGCGCCCGCATGACCTCCTGGACCCGATCATTGCCCCAGCGCGGCCAGCTGTGGGAGGCAAACATCACCTCGGTCTCCTGGCCGAACAGGTAAAGCGCTTTGTTGATCTGCTTGGACCACTCCAAGGCGTCACGTACCAGCGCACCGCGCAACGTATAGATATTGTGGATCGTACCGACGATGTTCTCTGCCGCCCAGAAGGCTTTGAGATCCGGAAAGTAGGTGTTCATTTCCGCCGGCGCCTCGGTGCCGGGCGTGTTCTGGAAAATCATCCGCACGCCGTCAACGGTCAGCTCCTCAATGTTCTCGCCGATAATGACGGTGGGCGGAATAAGGCCGAGGTTGCCGGCCGCAGTGCCCTTGCCGATGGACTGGTCGACATGACCGAACGGGCTGGCGGGCAGCAGCACACCGTATTGGTAAAACAAGCGGCGGTTCATGGCGTTGCCGGCATAAACATTCTCAGCCACCGCGTGATCCATGAAGCCGACCGGGGCGATGATCTTGACCTTGCCGCTCTGCACATCCTCTTCGTTGACGACGCCACGAACCCCGCCGAAATGATCGGCATGGGAATGCGAATAGACCACGGCTACCACCGGCCGCTGGCCGAGCTGCTCATTTATGAACTTCAAGGCCGCTGCGGCCGTCTCTTTGGCGGTCAGCGGATCGAAAACGATCCATCCCGTGTCGCTTTTGATAAAGCTGATGTTGGCCAGATCGTAGCCGCGCACCTGGTAGATGCCCGGGATCACTTCATACAGGCCGTAGTTCATGTTCAGGATGGCCTGGCGCTGAAGCGAAGGGTGGATGCTGTCAAAGTCCTTCCCTTCTTGCAGAAGAAAATCATACTTGCCGATATCCCAGGCCACATGCCCCGCCTCGGCCTTTATCTGTCGGTAGGGAGGTGCTGCGATGAAGCCCTTTTTGGCTTCTTCAAAATCGCGCTGGTCTTCAAAGGGCAGTGATCCTCGCAAAGCGTTCTGCAAATCAACGGTAAACTTCGACGGCATTTTGCCTTTGGGGTGAAAATGTTTTTCGGCCGCAAAGACGCCGGCCGAAAACGCGATCAAAAGCAAGGTAGCTACAACTGTCTTGCTGAGTAAATTCATGATATTTCTCCTTGATTATATGCTTTGCTGAGATCAGTCAGCTATCATTTGAAAAAATAATTATAACTACTAGTTATCACGAAATTAAATTTGTCAAATTATTTTATATCCAAGGATTCGATCCTGATGGGTTTTGTACTGATCATTGCGGCAGATCGATTTTGGCGGGGATCTAAAAATCTTGATTACGTCGGGGGAAGTTTTAGCGCTGGCTAATGCGACGACAATTGTTTCTGTAAAATTTCTCGAAATGAATCTTTGCCTATCTGGATGGGCAATCTACAAAATTTCACCTGAGTACGAATTGGGTATGGAAAAAGGACTATTCAGTGAGAATGAAAAAAGGTTAATTTATGCAGTTACCGAAAGTGTCTCCAGGATTGTCGAAGGTGAACGGGCGGAAACTGAAATAAGAAAATGCCGGGATAAAATTGAAGCGCCCATCAGACAAGATCACTGATCTTTAAGTAAACACGGTTCTCTTCTGAAATGAGAACTGCCCCTAAAACCAAAGTTGCCATACCATTCTCTCAAACGCTCGTCGGTCATTGGCTCATCTTTGCCATTGGGCATAGAAATCGGGCTAAGACTTAAGATAATTTGGTATTTGTCTGCCTGAAAGCACAGGGCCTGGAGTATTTGGCTGCCGTCGCCGCGATTGTTTTTGAAAGAACCAACATGATAGATGTGGACATAGCGGGTGCTTTCCCGTCTGAACACACCCAGGCCCACAATGCCGATCGATTTGCCGGCAATGTCTTCGTAAACAAATGGATATATCTCAGATAAATTCTGGTCGTAGCCAACTCCAATTGAAACTCGGCCCTCGTATTTGTCGTAGAAGTAGCTCACATAATCATTTTCTTGATTCATTGTATGACGGTTCCCATTGCGTATCAGGTCACGCTATCGTTAAACGCCGAGATTGAAAAATGTCTAGTTGACCAAATGTAGGCGTTTTTTAAGCGACGCCATCCGCTTGCGGCAATGATGACATCATCTCGTCGATATTGCGATCCTTTTCGGCCCACATGTTGTTGAGCCAGTTTTGCAGTCCTGACCTAAAATGCCGGTCATTGACGTAGTCGCCCAAAAGCATCGGGTTCACCGGCATCGACCTCACGCGAACTTTTATTTTTCGAATTTCACCACAGAGAAGGGCCCAAAAACTTGATACGCCGTCCGGATAGACAATGGTGACATCCAGTATACGGTGTATTTGCTCTCCCATTGAGCCAAGAACGAAAGCAATCCCACCGGCCTTGGGTCTCAGCAGATGCGAATAAGGTGAATGCTGCCTGCAGTGCTTTTTGTCTGTATAGCGTGTCCCCTCGACAAAATTCATGATGGAAATCGGTATTTTTTTAAACTTTCTGCAAGCGTTACGCGTTATTTCTAAATCCGTTCCCTTCATGTGAGGATTTTTTTTGAGATAACTTCTCGAGTACCTTTTAACGAACGGAAAATCCATTGCCCACCAGGCCTGGCCAAGAACGGGCAACCAGATCAACCCTCTTTTTATAAAAAATTTCAAGAACGGAATCTTGCGGTAAAATATTCGCTGAAGCACCAGAATATCCACCCATGATTGGTGATTGGCTACAACCAAATACCAATTCGAACGATTCAGCGTCGCCACACCCTTCACATCCCAAAGCGGATTTCCGACCAATTTCTGATTTTGGTTGTTCACCCAAATCCATTTCTCGGCAACAGCATTGAGCATTCGGCTGCATCTTCGTCTCCATGCGTCAACAGGCACGGCCGCTTTGCCAAACACAAGCAGAAACAGGGGCACGCACCAGAACAGGGTGTTTAAAATGTACAGGCAAAGGGCCAATATCCCCCGAACCGGTGCCGGTAAAATACGAAGCATTGTGTTTATCCTTTTAAATAGAGCAAAAGCGGTTTGCCCTGCTCTATGTTTCTATATTTATAATCCCTTCCTGGGGCTGATTTGATTCCCCTTCGGATCGTTTTCTGACCTTGTCCAGTTTTCGCTGTCTTTTCTGCTCCTGTTTTTGTTTTCTTTCAAATTCTTTCTTCCGCTTTTTAACTGAAAAATGAGATTTTGCCATATGGCTTCCTCGAAGAACGTTTTCCGGAAAATGGTGAAAATAAAAGGGCACTCCTCTATAGTCGAAAAGTGCCCTGGTAGGTGGGTTTGAAGTTTAAATCACAGTGACATTGGCAGCGGCAGGACCTTTTTGTCCTTGCTCTATGTCGAAGGAAACTTGGTCGCCTTCATTGAGGGATTTAAAACCGGCTGAGTTGATGGCTGAATGATGAACAAACACATCCGGGCCGTCTTCCTGCTCGATGAATCCAAAGCCTTTGCGGTCGCTAAACCACTTAACGGTTCCATTGGTCATAATAACATCCTCCTTTCATAATAATTTCAACGTTGCAAACTGGAGGATGCCGCTTCGGCAAATGGATTGTTCCTTCAGAAAGAAACTGCCCCGGTAATGTAAGGCGGGACTTAATTGATAAGCTAGACTATAACCCCTATTCGGGTCAATAGCAAGCGAATTATGGATCTTTTTATACGTAACACTTGGATTTGATTAAATCTGCACGCTGAAGGGAGGGGCATCGCTTTGTAAAAGGTCTCATTCCGTCAAAGAGCCTTAATCTGTCAAGCCGGCGAGAGCAGGCTCCCGAATGGACATAACTGGCGGATTCAGATTCTTCAATTTTTCAACTCGTATAATCAAGGGCGGCGTCTTCCGGCACGGCCGGCACCCCCTGCCCCGCGTTTTCCTCTGCCACCGCCAAAACCTCTGGCACCACCCCGCTTTTCGGAACGTGGCCGTGCTTCATTGACCGTAAGAACTCTTCCAGCTTTTTCTGCGCCATTTAAGCCATCAATCGCAGACTGTCCTTCAGTTTTGGAAGGCATTTCGACAAACCCAAATCCTTTCGATTGTCCGCTGAATTTATCCTTGATTATGTTGACGGACTCAACCGCACCAAATTCTTCAAAAGCGGACCTCAGGTCCGCTTCCTTGATATCGTAGGACAAATTTCCGACATAGATATTCATTCTGATTTTCCTTCTGTAAAACCTTTGTGGTTTGGCAAGCTCGACTTTTCAGGTGCAAAGCGGTTTTTATTCTTGCTCATGCGCAGAAAGGATGGTTCGATCGTCAAAAAAGACTTCAACATCCTGGGTAGCATTACCATTGAATAACGCAGTTACACGATTGGCGATGAGCTCTGCGCAATGATGAATGGGGAAAAAACTTCCGCTGCGAAGTTCGGAAATCAAAGCCTTCTGACCCTCTTTGATAGCGGCATGAATTAAATTGCCGTCGAATGAGACCTCGTGTACAAGTGAATAATCCTTGGCCGTATGTTTGTAGTCCTGGCGTTTATGTGACTTTGTCTCCAGAACAGCGAATTCCTTTATAGAAATACAATTGGACTGCTTATCCCGGGCGATATCAAATCTTTGAAGCATAATCTTCTCCCCATTTCGCCGAACCCTGTTTTAGCGCGGCTGTTTTGGTTTATGATGATCTGTGAAATTGCAGCATTTTTCAGGTCAAACAGACTATCACCACGTTGACTTGATCTGATTTGGCCGATCAACGCGTCAACCCAGCTGAATCCGGGGTTTTAAAGCATCGGTGACTTCGTGATGTCCTGCCGCCAGAAAAAATGGGTTGTGCCTGCGTAAATTTTAGTCAAGGCCAACGCGCGTGGTCACGGTTTACGGCTACTGGCGGCCGGGATGATGTTGATTCCGTTTGACGGTATTGCGACAGTTTGAACTATATTGGGAAATTATCAGAAAAAGGTCTAAAACAGGCGAGATAGTAATGAAATGCTGAATTAAATCTAATTCCAACAAAGTCTTTACAGATTTACGGTTGGAATAAACGCTGAATTACAATAAGATAATATAATCACTTTAGCGCCATTGTCAAAATATAACTTGCCGGAAGATACCATCCCGCACCCCTCAGCTAAACCTGCGGGCACCATCTTACCGCGCACCATTGGCCATTCTATGTCAATTTGTTGCATTGCGAACGCCAATCGATTCTTTGCATCTATCGGCATCAGCCGGACAGCAACGGTTTTAACATATAGCTCAAATCGCTTTCCCTTGTAGGATAAGGGCTTACGATGGTTTGTTGATATAATTCGTCCACTGTCGTTTTATTCAACATGGCCTGTTTGATGGTATTGATCAAACCAGCGGCCTGGTCAGATAGGATGTGGGCCCCGAGAATTAAATTATTCGTATCCGTCAATATTTTATAGGCGGCATGCTTCAACCCGACGCGTTTGTAGGTCGGCCAGCTGAGGTTTTTGGCGAAGCTTTTGTGATAGGGTGTCCCGAGTTGTTGCAAAGAATCTTCGGTTTTTCCGATCATGCCAAACTGGGGATATGTAAAAAGAATCGCCGGCACCGCATCGTAATCCATCGTTGCTTTCCGGCCCATATCAAATTCTGCGAGGATATTGTCAGCCGCCACCTGGGCTTCTTTATCAGCAACTCTGGCAAGCTGCATCGTTGCGGCACAATCGCCGACTGCGAAGATCCGACGGTTGGAAGTCCGCAGGCGATCATCGACAAGGATGCCACGTTTAGAGTATTGAATCCCGGCGGCATTTAGCCCCAGGGTATCTAAATCAGGTACCCGTCCGGCACCATGAACCGCGAGATCGGCTTTGAGGCGGTTGCCTTGGGCTGTACGAATCATGAGCGCTTCGTGATGCTTCTCAATCGCCTTGATCTCGACGCCGCTTCTAACTTCTATGCCTTCGGCCTGAGACGCCTCCACCAGCAATTCAACCATTTCGGCGTCAAAATTCTTCAAGGGCCGATCCATGACTTCCAGTACTACGGATTGCTGGTTGTGTGATCCCAACCTTGCGGCAAAATGGGCAAATTCAAAAGATATAAAGCCACCCCCGATAAAACAAATGGAGGGCGGCAGCACGTCCAAGTCAAGGAAACCATCACTTGTCATCACATGCTCTTTTCCCTCTATGGGCAGGTCCATCGGTTTGGCGCCGGCCGCTAGAATAAAAAATTTGGCCTGAATTCGTTTTCCATTTACGGATAGCGTTTCATCATCTAAAAAAGTGGCTTCTCCGGATACAAAGTTAATTCCGGCCTCTTGAAGATGTTTAATCGTCCCCTCGGGGATGCCGGAAGTGAACCGCTGCTTTTGCTTAAGAACCTGGCTCCAGTTTCCTTCCGGGGCAGTGACAATTCCCTTGCCCTGCAGGTGCCTGGCTTTGGCGATTGCCTCAGCGGTTTCATAAAACCATTTTTTGGGCTGACATCCGGCCAGGGCACATATGCCACCGGGACGATCGGACTTTTCGATGACGGCTACATTCAGGCTTTTTTCATTTAACTGCAATGCGGCTGTTTGGCCGCTCGTTCCGGAACCAACAACAACGACATCGTAGGTTTGCATCGTAGAAACCTCCTTGCCTGCTGTCCTTTTGAAAAATCACAAGGATTAATATCCTGATAGAAAAAAATGACCTGTAAATACGCGTTAAAGATAAAGATCGTCTACTGCCGTTCAGGCTGTTTTCGACCGGGGAACATCTCCCTGATAACTGATTAGAAGTTATCTCAAAAATAGGATTGCGGAGGTCAAAAAACTTTCCCGGCACAGCTGGATGACGCAGCGATCTCAATTAGCAAGAGGTGCGCCTTTTGAGATAGCTTCTGGTTACCGTGGTCCGACCCAACGGTCCCCGAAAGGTTCTATTCTTTTAGTTGAATGTAGCCGATGTCCTTATAAATCTCCAGGTTGTGGTTTATTTTATTGACATAACGCCTTTTGCGGTAATCTTGATAACTGATTCGGGTAGATATCATGACGGGCTCGTTGCGCTCGAAGTAGGATGCGCTTGAATCTAGAAAGGTTCTGATTTCTTTTTGGGGTGGTAAAAATTCAATGCACTTAAACAGCGCTAAGTCGGAAATATTCTTCTCCCCCGCCACACCGCGGATCTCCTGATCGAATTGCGTAGATACTCTATAGGCCGGTCGCACGCCAATATTCTTGACGGCAATATAAAGGAGCCCATCGTTGAAAATGAAGTCGACGATAACCTCCGGTCTTCGACAGAGAATATCTTTTACACATGCTATCAGATCTGGGATTGTCTTCATCTAATCTCTCAGACGCCAGTATTGGATTGAAAGCAAAGATATTATTTTGAGATTCTAAATGTCGCCGGATTGGAATTAAAAATCAGTCGCCTACCCCTCACTTTCAATGGTGAGGCCCTCATGGGCGACTTCGAGGGTTTCGATGGCGACCTCATTTCCCGTGGCCTTCAACAGCGGCCCTTCAAGTTTGACCGGGAACGCGTTTTTGGCTTTCCAGACCATGGCCGGTTCGTGGTTTTCATTCAGCAAGCTTATCACCAGATCCCTTCTTTCTGCCTTGTTAAGCCGGATGGTCTTGATCCAGTCAAAGAACTCGTTGTCGCCGGCGACGATGCCTCTTTTGAGGGTGATATTGCAGTATTTTGGGATGCCCGGCATTTTGATGGCGGAATATTCCGGACTAATCCCTTCCCGATACTCGATGACTTGAACCTGGATGTCTAAACCGGATACCTCTGCAAAACCAAGTCGCGTTCCGCCCCATTCGACCTGAAAGTGGTATCCCGGCAATGGATATTCAGACATAATCTCCTCCGTTGCTAAAATGTTGAAAACAGCTGCGATCTTCGAACTGGCCCTGTTAAAGATAATAGGCATCAAAAATCAATTATAAAGACCACAATTCAAATATCATTGCCAACAGCTTACTAATTAGGATCTAACCCCTATCGCTTCATTGCAAGCAGCGAATTCATTCGGCAGCAGTCTTGGAAGCCCCATTTTGCCCTCAAAATTACCGGTTTAAGCCAAAATATCGACTCCATTTTTAGCTTTTTTTATGTATTATTGTATACTTATCGTGGTCCGTCCCAGAAAAGTCCAGTCAGCACTTGATTTTATGCTATTTATTCTATAACATCAAGTGGTTAGCCTGGCGTGCGGTGAGTTCGGCCGATAACCACTGCCTCAAAGCCAAACCAGGAATGTTAACACAGCCTGTTGGACTGTTTGCACAGTCAATCAGGAAATGATGCACTGCAATTAGACAAGCTGGGGATTGTAAAATGACCGATAAAAATATCATCTGGCGCGACAATTATTCCCGTGACAATGAGAATGAGGGCAGCAAACACAAACGATTGGAAAATGCTGCCTATGAAGCCGCCATTGAAGAGAACCGCAGGAACCATGCGAGGTTTGTGAAAATCTCGGCAGCGGCGTTTATCATCCTTGCCGCCCTTCTGGCAATTCTGATCTTCAGGGGCAGCAACTTTGCAGATGATAATCGGGTGGCGGCTATTGAAAAAAAACTTGATCGGCTGGAAGACGAATTTATTGCCCTCAAAGTATATATCGCCTCTAAATTAGATCAGGCCATCAAGGAAATGGAGCGCGAAAGACAATCGCTGTTAACTCAAAATTCATCCGAGGAAAATGTCCCAGCGCCCGCGCAAGAGACACAGGATGAGAAAAAACCGAAAGTCCACAAAGTCCTGCCCGGCGAGTCCCTTGCGCGCATCAGCCGGTATCATGGATTAACCATCCAGCAGCTCCGCGAGTATAACAACCTTGGTCCGGATTCGGTCATTCACCCTGGCGATGAATTAAAGCTGACCCCTTGATATCTGCAAGTCCGGCTTCAATTTTACAAATTTGAAATTTGGGGTCGCCCAAGCCAGGTAATTGATAATCTCCCAAAATAGCTAAATATCAGGTCGTTTTTTATGTTTAAAACGCTCATTTTAGGCGTAAAATAGGCGTTTTAAGCAATAATAGGGTAATCCATATCTGAAATCACAACTCAGGCACTTTACTCCTTTTTGAGGTTTCCTTCATTTAAGATAGTTAAGGCTGCTGTGGCGCTGTCAATGATCAACTGAAAGTCAAAGGAGTAGGTGATCATCTGCATGCCCTGCTGCATCCAGTAACGCAACGCTTCCAGGCTGCCGATATGATTACCGGACACAATATTGGCTTTCTGGCAGGCATCCACCACTTGCTGGACCGCTTTTTTTACCTCCGGATGGCTCCCCTGCCCCGGGTAGCCCATGTCCAGGGAAAGATCGTTGGTTCCCATCATGCAGACATCGATGCCGGGGGTGCCGGCGATGGCCGCGACATTGCCCACGGCCCGGGCGCTTTCAATCTGTGCAATGAGCAAAACCTCATCGTTGCACCGCTGGTAATAGGCGGCCGCACTCTCGGCCTGCTGGTATTCTCTGTTGCGAAAGATGGGCACGGCCGCGCCGCGGATGCCCTGGGGCGGGTATTTTGCATAGCCGGCCAGTTGCCCGGCTTCCTCCGGGGTGTCCAGATGGGGCACCCAGATGCCCTCCGCCCCCATATCCAGGGCCTTGGCCACATAGGCATAATCGAGCCGGGGTACCCGGACGACGCCGGTGATATCCGACTTGCGGGTGTATTGCAGGATGTCGGCGATGGTCTCCATATCGTACCGGGCGTGCTCCATGTCGATGACAAAATAGTCGAACCCGGCGATTTCCAGGACATCGACGATGCCCAGATTCAGGATTTCCTTGATCATGGTGCCGAAAACACATTGCCCCTTTTTTAATTTCGATTTTACGGCGTTTTTTCTCATGTCCCCCTCCCATTTCAATTTATATCCACGCGCCCCCTGATTTGGGCGCAGGCTAAATTTCCGCTAACTGCTAAACACCGGGAGTCCATATCATCAATTGACGTTTTAGACGAGGGTTTTTGTTCCTACTTTCGCTTTTGCAAAACGCCCCCGCGAATGCGATGCATGCCCCGCTCTGACTTCATTTGTTACAGAAAAACGATATTTTCGTGACGATCCTGTGAATTATACCCCTTATATTGCCTTCCAGAATGTAATCGCTGGTTAATATCGGTTGTGGACCGGAACAACCAGCTACCCAAAAAAACCATATTCACAAAAGGGGGTATCATGCAAAGAACATCTGGACATCACTTTAACGCATCCATTTTGGCACTCATTGCCTTTTTTACGGTGATGCTCTCCGGTGGACTCGCATTTGCCGGAGAATACACCATGCAGACCAACCTGAATGACGTCGCCGATCAATTGGCCAGATGGTCAAAGCAATCGGGCACCGGCAACTTGACTCCGGAAGCTCAGATGAAACTGAGCGAACTGCTTCTGGAAGCAAGCCAGGTGCTAAAAGAAATGACCATGAAAGGCGACCGTGACATGCAGATGGAACACCACCAAAAATTACAGATGATGAAGAAGGCCTGGAATCCTTTTGACACCGCCGACCGAATGTGAAAATTGAAAAGAGGCGGAGGGGCCATTTGTGCCAAGCCGCGACCTTTGACATTAAAATCGTATTCTGTTTTTCAAATACGGTCGCCATCACAATTTTTATCCACAAGCCGCAATCTGAACAGATTGCGGCTTGTCTGTTTTTAGGAGGTCATTTTTTAACCGGAAAATGACTGTTTTAAGGCAAAATCCGAGCCTGTTCTTATCTTAAATGAAAACATTTCAATCTGTTACTTCGGCAGGCCGCCTTTCTCACCGAACCCGTCCCAACCGCAGGTCGACCCCTCATCATACCCTCATTTCGACACCGATATACCCCCATTCTTTTACCGCTATTTCGCTTGATTCAAACGCAGGGATGCTTAGGGTATCTGATAGTGACACTGCGACCGGTTAAAAAATTTTCGACCGGTCGCCTGCCACAGAGAACAGTGCAAAGGTAAACCGCAACTGCTAACGACTATTGGGGTACCCATGAAACCAAAACATATAATTCTAATCACAGGGCTTATAACGCTGTTCCTCACCGCAGGGCTGACACTGATCCCTCAGTGGAAAGAAGGCGGGGATACGCCCGCCGGATACGCGCTGGCGCGGACACCCTCGCGGGCACCGGTCCCTGTTATTACCGCCGTGGCAACGAACGAAACGTTCACGGAAACGCTGGAGGCATTGGGCACGGCCAAGGCCAATGAGTCGGTGATCATCACCCCCACTGTGGAAGAGCGCGTTGTCGATGTCCGTTTTGAAGACGGCGACGCGGTTCGCCAGGGGCAGGTGCTGGTAAGACTGGACGATAATGAGGCCCGCCACCAGCTGGCGGAGGCAAAAGCCGCGTTCCGCGAACAGCAGAAACAATACGAACGGATTCGCACGCTGGCAAAAACCAACTCCACCTCCCGGTCGAGGCTGGATGAAGAGCAAAGCCTGCTGGAGATCGCAGAAGCAAAAGTGGCCCTTCTGGAGGCACGACTGAGCGATTACACCATTCGAGCCCCTTTTCCCGGTATTCTGGGAATCCGCCAGATCAGCAACGGCGCCGTGGTGGATTCGGATACGGTGATTGCCACGCTGGATGACACCAGCATTATCAAGCTCGACTTCACCGTGCCGGAAACTTACCTGGGTGTTCTGCGAAATGCCATGGAAGTCGCAGCCCACAGCCCCGCTTATCCGGATCGAAAATTCAACGGCACCGTAACCGCCATCAGCAGCCGGGTCGATCCCGAAACGCGAACCGTGACGGTCCGCGCCAAAATCCCCAACCCGGATCGGTTGTTGAAGCCGGGCATGCTGCTGATCGTCAAGCTGGTCAAAGATCGTTCCCAGACGCTGATCATCCCCGAGGAAGCCGTGGTTCTGAACAAAGATAAAAAGTTTACGCTGGTGGTAACCGGCGCCAATACGGTCGAGAAAAGAGAAATCGTCACCGGCCGGCGAAGTCCGGGCAAGGTTGAGGTACTCAGCGGTTTGGATGCCGGACAGCAGGTGATCATCAGCGGCCTGACACGCGTCAGACCCGGCAGTTCCGTTAACGTGGTCGAGATTCGCAAGGCCGGTCACCTCTCCGGTTCTCTGGCCAGGTCATAGGACAGGTGCCGGCCATGTTCATATCCGATGTATCCATCCGGCGTCCGGTACTGGCCACGGTTTTCAGCCTATTGCTGATCGTCTTCGGCGTCATCAGTTTCGGGCGGCTGCCGGTGCGGGAGTACCCCGATATCGATCCGCCCATCGTTTCGGTGGAATCACGGTACCCCGGTGCGGCGGCAGCGGTGGTCGAGACCCGTGTGACCCAGATCGTCGAAGACGCCATCAGTGGGATCGAAGGGATCCGCTCCATCGATTCGCAGAGTCGTGACGGGATTTCGGAGGTAACAGTGGAATTTTACCTCGATCGGGACCTGGAGGCTGCGGTCAACGACATCCGGGATCGGGTTTCGCGTATCCTGGACAACCTGCCCGATGAGGCCGATCCTCCCGAAATCTTCAAAGTCGATTCCAACAGCAGCGTCATTATGTGGTTGAACCTGGTCAGCAGCCGCATGGACGGCCTGGAGCTGACCGATTATGCCGAGCGTTACCTGGTCGACCGGTTTTCGGTGCTGGACGGCGTCGCCCGGGTGTGGGTGGGCGGTGCCCGCCGTTACGCCATGCGGATCTGGCTTGACAGGCAGGCCATGGCCGCTCAGAACGTTACCGTTGCCGACGTCGAGCAGGCCCTGCGAAGCCAGAACGTGGAGCTTCCCGCCGGCCGCGTGGAATCGACCCGCAAGGAGTTCACCGTTCGGGTCACGCGGCTGTTCAACACCGCGGATGATTTCGGGCAGCTGGTGGTCCGGCAGGGCAGCGACGGCCACCTGATCCGTCTGCGGGACGTGGCAACCGTGGAGCGGGGAGCTGAAGACGACCGCAGCGTGCTGCGGGGCAACCGTATCCCCATGGTGGGTCTTGGCGTCGTGAGACAGTCCAAAGCCAATACCCTCGATGTGGCCCATGCGGTGAAGCAGGAGGCTGAGAAAGTCAACCCAGCCCTGCCCGAGGGAATGGAGTTGATCCAGAGTTACGACACGTCCGTGTTCATTGAAGCGTCGATTACGGAGGTTTACAAAACCCTGGCCATCACCGCAGTCCTGGTGGTGGCCGTGTTGTTTCTGTTTCTCGGCAGCCTGCGGGCAACCCTGGTGCCGGCGGTCACGGTGCCGGTGTCGCTGATCGCCGTATTTGCGGTTCTGTCGATCATGGGTTTTTCGATCAATCTGTTGACATTGCTGGCATTGATTCTGGCCATCGGCATGGTGGTGGACGATGCCATCGTCGTGCTGGAAAATATCTTCCGTCGCATTCAGCTGGGAGAACCGCCCCTGCTGGCGGCACTCAGGGGAACACGCCAGGTCGGCTTTGCCGTGGTTGCCACCACCCTGGTGCTCGTGGCCGTGTTTGTGCCGATCACCTTTATGCAGGGAAACACCGGGCGGCTCTTTTCGGAGTTCGCCATTGCTCTGGCAGGTGCGGTTTGTCTGTCCAGTTTCATCGCGCTAACCCTGTCTCCAATGATGTGCTCCCGAATCCTGAAGGCGCGACCGGCGACAACATCTTCGAAACAACCCCGGCACACTCGCCTGCAGGAAGCCGCCGCCAATCGCTACAGCCAGCTGCTGGCCAGCCTGATGCAACGCAAGTGGATGGTCGTCGTTGTGTTCGCCATCATTTTGATTTCCATCCCCCTGGTATACACACTGGTTGATAAGGAATACGCGCCTTTGGAGGACCGCGGGGCCTTTTTCGTGATTGCCGACGGCCCCGAGGGCGCCGGTTTCGACAAATCCTACGAAATGCTGGAGCGCATGGAAGACGTCCTGATGCCGCTGTACGAGAGCGGCGAGGCAACCCGCGTGCTGCTGAGACTGCCGGCTTCTTTTTCAAGCACCAACGAAGTCAACAGCGTCCGGGGAATCGTGGTGCTCAGCCCATGGTCGGAGCGCGGCCGTTCCATGCAGGCAATCATGGCGGATGTCAACCGCAAGCTGGCGGCTTTGCCGGGATACCGGGCCTTCTCCGTTGCGCGTCGTGGCCTGGGCGGCGGGACCGGCAAGCCGGTGGAATTCGTTCTGGGCGGAAGCGACTATGATGAGCTGGCCCGCTGGCGCGATATCCTGATTGCCCGGGCCGAAGAAAACAACGGGCTTGCCAATCTGGAAAGCGATTACAAAGAAACCAAGCCGCAACTGGAGGTTCTTATCGACAGAGATCGGGCCGCCGATGTGGGTGTCAGCATTGCCCAAATCGGGCGGACCCTGGAAACCATGCTCGGTTATCGCAAGGTAACCACTTACATTGATCGCGGCGAAGAATACGATGTGATCCTGGAAGGCAAAAGCGCCCAGAAGCTTATCCCCACCGATATCCACAACATCTATGTCCGGTCCGAAAGCGACAGCGGGGAGCTGATCCCGCTCTCCAGCCTGGTAACGTTGAAAGAATTTGCAGATTCGGCATCGAAAAACCGGTTCAACCGCCTGCGGGCCGTCACCCTGACCGCCACCCTCCAGGAGGACTATTTGCTCGGGGATGCGCTCGAATATCTGGAGAAGATTGCCCGGGAGGAGCTGGGCAGCGCGCCGGTCATCGACTTCAAGGGGCAGTCCCGTGAGTTTGTGGATGCCTCCCGTGCGCTGGCCTTTGCGTTCGGTCTTTCCCTGCTGGTCGTGTTTCTGGTGCTGGCCGCCCAGTTCGAAAGCTTCGTCCACCCTTTAACGATTATGCTGACCGTGCCGCTGGCGGTGGCAGGGGCGCTCATCGGTCTGTATCTTGCCGGGAGCTCACTGAATGTCTACAGTCAGGTCGGTATCCTGGTGCTCATCGGGCTGGCGGCCAAAAACGGCATTCTGATCGTTGAATTCGCCAACCAGTTGCGCAATCAGGGAAAATCAATCTCAGAGGCGATCCTGGAGTCGGCCCGAACGCGGTTGCGCCCGGTGCTGATGACATCGGTATCGACTGCCATCGGCGCCGTCCCCCTGGTGCTGGCAACCGGAGCCGGCGCTGAGAGCCGCTTCACCATCGGCATTGTCATCATATCCGGAGTGGTGCTGTCCACCGTGCTGACCCTGTTTCTGGTTCCACTGACCTATGCCCTTCTGGCCAGGTTCACGTCCGCATCCAGCCAAATCGATCGCAGAATCGAAGCCCTGGAGCAGGAGCTGGCAAATTGATCACCTGAAGGGTGAAGGGAGGCGCCCAAAGCGCTCGTCCAACCTCGACTAGGGCACATTCTTTTTTTATTTGCTTTTATTCGTCCCCGAATTGTTGCCCGCCCAACATAGGCATGCAATCCCCCGGAGGATCAGAGGCTGGGATAGCTGCAGCGAAAAATAAGCACAACTTTTATCGATATGTAAGTATGATTTCGACCCGGCGATTTAATTTTCTGCTCAATTCATATTTATTGCTGGCGACGGGATTTTCGGAGCCAAAGCCTTTTGAGATGATTTTTTGTGGATGGATGCCCTTTCCGATCAGGTAGATTTTAACTGTATTTGCCCTACTTTCGGAAACCAATTTGTTAAAGGATGATGTGCCGCT
>JAFDCJ010000126.1 GCA_019312835.1 Deltaproteobacteria bacterium | reverse complement strand
GCAGGCCCCGTCGTAATCATGGCCGGGCTCTTCGATGACCGGGATATACGTAATGTTGGCAAACCGGTCGGCGATCCGGTCAAGGGCCTCATGGAAAATCATGTCATCGGTGTTTTTATTTCCGTAAAAGAGCGTCAGACTGCGATCCAGACCGCATTCGACGATTTCGCGTATCATGCTCATAAAGGGAGTAATGCCGCTGCCGCCGGCAAAACAGATCATGTCTTTGGAGTGGATCAGCGGGTTGAAGTAAAAATGGCCGGCCGGCCCGGAGCTGACCAGATCATTTCCGACGGCCAGATCATCCAGCAAATAATTGGATACCAGGCCGTTTTCAACCCGCCGCACGGTAATATCGTAAGTGTCTCTCGAATGCGGCGGCGATGAAATACTGTAGGGCCGGCTGGTGCGGATGCCGCCGATCTCGAGAAAAAGGCTGATATACTGCCCGGCTTGAAATGGGGGCAGATCGCCCTTTTTTGAA
The DNA here is from genome assembly GCA_019312835.1 of Deltaproteobacteria bacterium. Taxonomy (GTDB): domain Bacteria; phylum Desulfobacterota; class Desulfobacteria; order Desulfobacterales; family JAFDCJ01; genus JAFDCJ01. The sequence goes on along the minus strand of JAFDCJ010000126.1, from coordinate 3,627 downwards.
ACCAGCCGAAAAGTTCTGGTTGAGATCGTTTCATCTATGATCTCCTCGACCTGCAGCCTTAAACGATCGGGATGCAGCAGGTTGATGAATTGATCGGGAGAAAATTTTTCAGCGGTAAATTTTTCGCCGGTTTTTCGGCTGGCTTCAATGTCTGCGACAATCTCGCTGTAACCGTCGAACTCTTGCCAGATGCCCTTTTTCATGATTTTTTCCTGCCCTGACCCAGCCGTTTGATAATGGATTTTGCAGCCGATATGCCGGATCGTAATGTGGGCTCAAATCCACAATCACCGATCCAGCCGCCGGCGAACAATAGACCGTTTATCGGCGCGTAACGTCCGGGCTGAAAGAAAAGAGAATCTTTGGGTAGCTGCTCATAGCCGTAAATCGCACCCCCGGGAGTCCCCAGGTAGCGCATGTGGGTCAGCGGGGTAGCAACTTCGATTTCTTCGATATGGCTTCGAGCCCCCGGAAAAATCTCCTCCATCCGCTTGAGCATGCCTTCGGCACAGCGATATTTGGTTTCATGGTATTTTGCAGGGGGGATCTGCAGCCAGGGATCAGCGTATTTTAGCGTTACGATATTGACCTGACAGGTACCGGGCGGCGAGAAATCAGGGTCGGCGATGTCGTAGCAGCTCATCACCATCAGCTCGTCTTCAATATCAATTCTGCGCATGCGCTCCAAGATGGCATCGGAGATATCGGGGGCGGCCATCAGGAAATTCGTCGATACGGTGATTCCCAGCTCGTCGGGACTGCAGTCAAATCCGACGAACATGCTGAATGCGGAGGTGCTGAGGCGGCGCCCCTTCATTTCGATCGTTACCGAATCCGGCACGTGCTGCGGGTCGATCAACTCGGTGTAGGTGGATACCTGGGAGGCATTGGATATGACATGGGCGCAATTAATTTTTTCATCGGTCGCTGTCAGCACGCCGGTTACGGCGCCGTCTTCCACCAGAATTTTATTGGCCCCGCAATTGAAACGCGCCGTCCCGCCGTAAGACAAAAATTTGTTCAAAATGGCATTCGAAAGGGCCTGTGAGCCGCCTTTGACGTGAAACGGCTTAAATTCGACGTATTGGAAAAAAATCATGGCCAGGTAAGCAAAGGCCAGACGGGTGGGCGGCACCCCCAGGTAACCCCAGTAGACGGACAGAGCGGCTTTGAGCAGCGGATCGCTGAAAAAGGAATCGAGGATTTCCGACGAAGGCTTAAACGCATTCTCGTACAGACGGGGATATTTTTCACGGGATGCTTCCGGATCTCGAAAAATAAAAGCGCCGATAAAATCATTGGCAAAATTCTCCAGAAGATCAAAATACCCCTGAATGGCGTCTTTTTCGTGAGGAAACTTCTCCTGAAAGGCGGCAGCAGCTTCGATCCGATCCGGCCGGATGGTCAGCCGGAACCCGTCCGGCGTGGCAATATGGTAAAGATCGGAGATCTCGACAAACTCCAGATCATCCAGTACGCCCAGGCGATCCAGCGCCGTTCTGAGCAGGCCGGGTTTGTCCGGTGTCCCCAGACCGCTGAGCTGATGCAGAGCGACCTCGAATTCAAAGCGCCCGCGGCAGAAACTGGTAGCCGCGCCTCCCGGGATATTGTGCCTTTCGAGCAGCAGCACATCGAGGCCTTCTTTGGCCAGGGTGGCTGCCGCCGTCAAGCCCCCGTTTCCGGCGCCGATCACAATCGCGTCATAATTTGCCATCACGTCCTCACATTTGCGGTGAGCTGGATGAATGATCGTTTGTGAAGACCGCGTCCCGCCATGGCGGGATTTGAGCGCATTAGGGCTTGTTGTAAAAGAACAGGGATCGTCCTGGTGCTGAAAATCCCAGAAAAGGCTGAATTTTCTGCCAACCGATTGGTGCCATATCCCTACCTGTTCTTTTGCTACAAGCCCTTATGCACGAGTTTGCGCGGGCTTCGCAGGCGATTATTCATCCAGCGCTCAAATCAAAAAACTTCCGAATTTTCCGATAACTGAGTGTCTGGAATTGTAACGGATGTCAACATCGCTTTTTACAGCCCCATGAATTTGGCTGCGATATTTTTCATAATTTCGTTGGTGCCCGCAAAAATCGTCATCACCTTGGCGTCTCGCCAGGCACGCACCAGGGGACATTTTTCAAGCAGGCCGTAATCACCGCAAAGATCGATGCACCGGTTCGCCACCCGGTTGAGCATCTCGGTTGTCCAGTATTTGGCCATTGAAGTCTCGATGATGATGTCTTTGCCTTCCATGTGATCGCTGATGAGCTTATCGATGAAGGTTCTCCCGATTTTGACTTCAGTGCTGAGCTCGACCAGGGCAAACTGGGTCGCCTGAGATTTGGAAAGCGGCTTGCCCTGGACCTCGGTGGTTTTACAGTAATCCAGAGTCCATTCTAAAATGCGCTCCGCTGCGGCCACCGCCCCCAGCGCACAAACCAGCCGTTCCGGCTGGAGTTTGCCCATCAGCATTAAAAAGCCCGATCCCTTATCGCCCAGGCGATTATTTTTGGGAATCCGACACTTGGAAAAGAAGAGTTCGGCGGTGTCCTGGCTCCACATCCCCATCTTCTCAAGATGACGGCCCCTTTCAAAACCCGGGGTCCCCGATTCAACCAGGTAAAGGGAAATGGCCTGATAGGGATCCTCGACCGCGGGGTCCCGCGCCGCCAGCACCACCAGATCTGCGTTGATACCGTTGGAAATAAATGTTTTTGATCCGTCGATGACGATCTCTTCATCTTCTTCAACGGCAGCGGTTCGGATCCCCGCCAGATCACTGCCGGCATCCGGCTCCGTCATGGCTACAGCGGTAACGATGTCGCCGGAGACACAACCCGGCAAATACTTTTTCTTGAGCTTTTCCGAGCCGTACGAGCTGATATAGGGAACCACGATGTCATTGTGCAGTGCAGCCGCAAGACCCGTATGCCATGTTCGGGTAAGCTCTTCGAGGACGATGACCGAATAGAGAAAATCAGCGCCCTGGCCGCCGTGTTGCGGGGCAACATCCATGCATAAAAACCCGGCCTGCCCCATTTTCTGCCACACGCTTTTGGGTACAATTCGATCTTCTTCCCACTGGTCCACAAAGGGTGTCACTTCTTTTTCCAGAAAACGGCGCAGGCGTTTTCTAAAATTCTGGTGATCTTCTGTATATTTCAATATTTCCATCTATAATGCTCACTTTGTTCGCTGCGAACGGCGCAGGGCTCAAGGCCAAAATGCGAATCATCAAAACCGTGAGCCGTGAGCCCTGCGCCGTGCGCCGGCAGTTACTTGTATTTTCCGATAATCGAAATACTGCACACATTCATGGCCGGGAATCCGCCCAGGTTATGGGTCAACCCGTATCGGGGGTTTGCCAGCTGACGCTCCCCGGCCCGGCCGTGAAACTGCAGATAAAGCTCATACAGCATTCTGAGGCCGGAAGCGCCGATGGGATGACCAAAACACTTCAATCCGCCGTCCACCTGACACGGGATCGTCCCGTCCCGGTCATAAAATCCGTCGATCACATCTTTGTAGGCCTGCCCTCTTTCGGAAATATGAAGGTCTTCCATGGTCACCAGCTCGGTAATCGAAAAACAGTCATGAACTTCCAGCATGTCGATGTCTTCCCGCGGATTG
>JAFDCJ010000125.1 GCA_019312835.1 Deltaproteobacteria bacterium | reverse complement strand
GAGGGCTTGAGGGAGGGGGATATGATAGTTTTGTTTAGGTGAGGTTACTAATGATAAAAAAGCGCATCGCCGAATAATAAGCTTACCAACTTACGAACTTATGAGCTAAACGCTTGCCCATAATAGAATGTGGATAGAAATAAATGCCAGAAGTAGAACAACATTTAAGGCTTCCAAAGATCCTTTATATTGAAACGACGAACCGCTGCAACCTCCGGTGCAAAGGATGCATATTATACCGGGGTAGCTGGGAGCCGGATCGCGATATGTCCCTGGCAGACTTCATCCGGATCACCGATCAGCTGCCCGATCTGCAACAGGCTTACCTGCACGGCATCGGGGAGCCGCTTTTAAACCGGGAGCTGCCCGACATCATCCGGCATCTGAAAAGCCGCAGCGTGTATGCCCTGTTTAATTCCAACGGCATCCTTCTCAACGCTCAGCGACAGCACGAGCTTGTCAGCGCCGGGCTCGACGAACTTCGCATCTCGCTGGACGCCGCCAGCACTGGTGGATACCAGAAGATTCGCGGTAGTGACCGATTTGAACAAATTGTTGCAAACCTCAAATCCTTGCGCTTGCTTCAAAAACAACGCCACGTCACTTATCCGAAATTGTCGCTGTGGTTTTTGGGAACCCGGGATAATATTTCGGAACTGCCTGGATTAATAGCGCTCGCCGCCGAGATCGGCATTGGAGAAGTGTATCTTCAGCGCCTGGTCTTTTTTCAGGATGACGAGGGCTACGGGGTCGCCCGGGCCACCAAAACCCTCCAGGATTCGACCGACGGATCATCGAATCTGATTAAAGAAAGCCAGGAAATGGCCGCCAAACTGGGCGTCCGGTTGAACGCCTCCGGTCAAACAAGTCCGGTCGAGAGCCTGCAGGGCAAAACAGAAACAGGTCGGCCGTGGCGTATGTGCTATCGTCCGTTAACCCTGATGTATGTTACCGCCAACGGCAATGTGCTGCCGTGCTGCATATCCCCATTTGCCACTGCTGACTATGCTTCGATTCTCCTGGGTAACGCGTTCGAAAATTCGCTGGAGGAGATCTGGTCTGGCGCAGCCTATGTTAGATTCAGGACAGCACATCAAACCGCAAGACCGCCGCAATGCTGCCGGGGATGCGGTGTTCAATGGAGTCTGTAATGGACCAGAATCACCCTAAATTGCTGCTGGTGGTAGTCGCCAAAGCGCCTGTGCCGGGTGAGGTCAAAACCCGTCTCCTGCCTCATTTTACACCCGAAGAGGCCGTCGACCTTTACCGCTGCTTCCTTCAGGACCGCCTAGAGGAGGTTGGCAGGCTCAAGGGAATCGATCTGGCCGTGGCGTTTACACCGGCGGGCGCCAGGGGTACGTTTAGCCGTATTACCGGCAACGGCTTCAACCTCTTTGCCCAAAAGGGCGACGATCTGGGCCAGCGGCTCAACAACATTTTCATCGATAAGCTGGACCAGGGGTATGCGGCCGTATCCATTATTGACAGCGACACCCCGGATATGCCGCGATCCATGGTCGAGCAATCTTTTCAAGCCCTGATGTCGGGCGGTGTTGATACCGTATTCGGCCCGTGCAAAGACGGCGGCTATTATTTGGCCGGCATGCGCCAACCGCACCCCGAGCTGTTTGAGGACATTCCCTGGAGTACCGATGCGGTGCTACCCGTCACCCTGCAACGGGCCGACCGGCTGGGTATTCGCACAATGTTGCTGCCGGCCTGGAACGATCTGGACACCTTTGAGGATCTGATCGATTTTTATGACCGCCATAAATATCGATTACCGGATGCAGGAGGGCCGGGACAAAACACCTTCAATTTTCTGTCACACCTGGAAAACATCAAGAGGCATCATACCGGATAAGATCCTCCTAACTAGAAGACAGTTGAAATATTGTCGTGGGAGCGGCGTTTATTTGTTTTGGCATACGGCCAAACGGCACACAAAAAACAGACCTGTCGCTATCAGTAAAGCGGCAAGGATTCTCAGCTTAAGGCCCGTCAATAAAAATATTAGCGAGCCGCCGCCAAACAGAACCACCAGGGAGATGGCGATGACCTTGGTGGCAAAAGATATGCATTGACGCTCCTGCCAGTCTTTGATGATCGGCCCGAAAATCCGATTTGACAGCAGCCATCGATGCCATTTGTCAGAGGATTTGGCAAAGCAGGCGGCTGAAACCAATAAAAAAGGGGTTGTCGGCAGCAACGGCACAAACACCCCGATCATACCTAAACCTAAAAATATGAAACCCAGTGATTTATAGAGCGACATCCTGATTACCTGAACTTTTGTTTTTCAATTTCTTTAACCAGGGGGCCGTCTGAACGCCAGATCCGGCAGGTGTCTTTAATTCTCTCCACCGCACCCGGCAGCATGGTGGCCGCATCTCTTCGCTTACTTGACATCGCCGCCCACGCCCCTTGAACGGCAGCCGGTGCCATGGCCGTAATCAACGCCACCAGATGGGCGCACCCCTTTGTTCCCCCCACGAGGTCCTTGACCCGGTTGGTAAAGCCGCTGACAATCGGCACTCCCTTCAGCGGCACCAGCGAGTCAAGCGTTTCCCGGCATTCCTGCCGGGGAACCGTCGGCAGCTCGACCTCGATATCCTCGATGACCAGTTTGGGGCCCCGGACTTCCATCCGGATGATCATGCGGTGAACCGTGCCCGGGGGGCGGGTTTCACCGGTGGGGCGGTAAGTATTTACCAGGCGCTCATCGATCAAAACACCTTCAACGATGATGGCATCAGAGCCCCCCTCGTAGGTGGCGATGTCAATCCGACGGGTATGTATCTTCTGCTTTTTATTCTTGCCCATGGTCATCATTTTGTTTTATGGCCTCAAATCAACTCAATTATATCCAACCTAAAGTCCGGATAATTTATGCATTGTTGACAGGTAAATCAACCCTGGTTTCGAATATTATCATTTGGAAAGATTGGCGCGATAGGTTCTGCCTTCAACACTTTTGAGGTATTCAAGCAGCTCCTGCTCCAGTTCATCGGCCAGAGCCGGTTTTTCCTCGAGCAGATTGACCTTCTCAGATGGATCCGTCAAGACATTAAACAGCTGGATCACATCCAGCTCCGCAAGGTAGATAAATTTCCACTCCCAGTTGCGGTACAAAAAATAGCGTCGCTTAAACGACGCCCTGCCGACCACATCCCTTTTTAAATAGCGCTCCCTTTCATTTCCATGGACCAGCGGCACAAGTGAGATGCCCATGCGGGGATCATCATACGGGGGGCTGACAGCGTATCCGGCCAGGTCGGCGATGGTCGGTGCCATGTCGGCGGCGGTCACCGGCACATCTTCAAATCTTTTTTGAATGGCGTGTGAAACCAGTATCAGCGGTATACGGATTTCTTCTTCATATACGGTATGCCCGTGGAGGCTGGCGCCGTGTTCCCAGAATTGCTCACCGTGATCGGAAGTAAACATAATAATGGTTCGATCATAACTAGCTTCTTTTTTAAACCAGGCGATGAAGCGGCCGAAAGCTTGATCTAGATACGATACATTATTGTCGTATAAATCCCGCGGTGTATCCCCAAAGTCGGTCCCGCCTTCTTTTTTCCACAAATCGTTGTGGACGTCCATGAGGGTTAAAAAGCACAAAAATCGCGCGCCCGTCGGCAGTGCCCCGATAGCCTGCCGTGCGGCATCAAAGACTTCATCGGCAGTGGCCGAGCGCCGCTCGCTGGCCGCCCGTTGAACCGCAAGCTCGGTGACCGCAAGATCCGGTGGGAAGATGTCCCGCGGACCGAACCCCTTCATCAGCATGTGGTGCTCAATGCCTTCGGCCCGGGCGATTTTAAAGTACAAATTCTGCTGATATATATCCGGGCCGTAAAGATCAAGACGGCTGCGTCCTGCCACCAAAAATGGATAGGCGGCGAAGGAGCCGCCGCCCTGGCTGTAAGCCCGGCGAAAAGACAGCCCTTCTTCCCCGGCCCAGCGGTCAAGAAAGGGCGTCAGGTTGCGATGATATCCGGCAGAGCGAAAAGCGTCACCCCGCAGGGCATCCACGACAATCAACAGCATGTTGAAATTTTCCGGCAATTGTGATGGATGGGTCTTTTCCAGCCGCCAGGGCTGGGGCCAGGGATGGGGGCGGCCGTTTGGCGGCGGCCGCTGCCCGAGGCGAAACCAGTCTCCGAATCCCAATGCAGTGGTAATCTCTCTGGCAAGAGTGGCATTTACCCGGGCAAGCTCATTGTATTGCAGAACGGCGGCTTTGATCTCGGGGAATTTGTCGAGGGCATAGAAGGGGATGAATCCAAGGGCACCAGAGACTATCAACGTGATCATCGATCGGCTAAAGGAAGATGGAGATCCGGAAGCGACGGACACAAGCTGTCGGATGACCAGGACACCGGTTCCGGCCGCTACCACCGATATTGTGTTTAAAATGGCGCCTTTGAGATAGGAAAAGGCCGTATACCAGGGATTGAAGAAATCACCGAATAAAACCAGGTAACCGCTGAATACACAAACACCGAGGATCAAAATTGGTAGCAGCAACCAGCTATATTGGGGCCGCCGGTACATCCAAAACCAGGCGAGCGGGAAAAGAATTGCGCTCCCAAGTGTGAGCGCAACCATTCCGATCATAGACTTTTGCTGAGCCCCGGGGATTTGAGGGGCAAGCCTGCCGAAGACTTCTGCAAACCACATGCCGCCGGTTGCACTCAAAAGAAGGAACAGCTGCAAGACAACGTAATTCAGATTCAGATTGCTTATTTGCCAGGGTATCGCACAATATAGGCTCACCAGCAGGAAGGCAGCCAGGGTCGCCACCAGTGAAAAAAATGAGATAAAATTAAAAACACGATAGAGATCCTGACGGTTGCGCATCTTAACCTGCATCCATCGCAAACCAAGCAGAATAGCCACCATACCGATACCAAACCAAACACTGACAGCACCTGATAAAACGGGCGGATAGAGGTATCTCAGGGCGTCGGCCCAATCCGAGTCCAGAAAAACCTGATCCGACAATCTGCGCCAGGAAGGATCGAAAATGGCCAGGGCGGCTCCAATAGCAAACAATAAAACCAGAAACAGCCCACTGCTGGTCGAATATGGGCCGGATACCACTGATTGCCGACGGTCCTCAGAAGGATCTGATCGCCACAGTGTATAGAGGGCCTGCAACAGAAGGGAAATCAGTAAAAAAGTTACCGCGAGCGACAGGAATTTTGTAGACTGGAAATACATCAACAGGGCCGCAACGGCAATTCCAACCACTTCGATACAGATCAGCAGCGGCAACATTTTAGCGGGTTGGGGTAATTGTCGCATCTGTCTTATTTTAAGCCGGCAAACCAGTGCCAAATAAGCCAGGACGAATCCCATCAAGAAAGTGATGTTGGCACCAATCCAGGTAAACCCCGGACTCTCACCGGCAGATATCTGCCGTCCCAGGGGGCTGTGAACCGCCGAAAAAAGGCCGGTTGAAACAACCACCAGGGTTGCGCCCAGGATGTCAAGCCACCGTAATACCATCGGCACGTTTCTATCTTTATGTCCCATATACGACTCCAACATATGTAATCCCTGACAGCCTTTGTCCATCGGCGACAAGGCGTTTATTTACCGACTGAATAATGTGTTATGCCGGGATGCTGGATGCTCGCAAGCTCACAAGCTTTTTATGATCAAAGCTTCCTCCCTCCCGGCTATCGGGTTCTACTTAAACAGCGTGAACACCAAATCCCCCGTTAGCATAAAGGCAATACTGTGGCATTGATGGCACTCGCGAACTTTGGCGGACGTTATCGCGGGGCTGCCATCCGGTGTGAACCTGGTATAGACCCAGTTTGCCGGGTAGAAGGCCTGGGTGGACGAATCACCGCCCTCATTGATTTTCACCATCACATCGATTTCTGTCAATTTATCTTTGATTCTCGTAATGGCAGTCCCCTGATAGCTTTCAATAACCAGGGTGGTTCCGACCGGCCAGATGCGGAAGGCACCTTTTTCGGCATCATTGGGCGTCTCAACGGAGTGCTTCAAATCTGATTTTCGAAAATAGATCCAGGCACTCTGATTGCTTACAAACCGGCGGGTATCGACGAATTTATTCGCCCAGCCGTCGGCCGGTTTTCCGGCGGCATCGCGATAAGCAGGCAGTTTTACCAGCTGATTCCGGTAATGGTAACCGGCTGGAATCACAAGGGACGGGTCTTTGACATAACGCAACCCGGGAGGGGTAAGAAGGATATCTTCGGCCAGTGAATAGAATGAAAAAGCCATCGACGCCAAAAGAAAAAAAGCACCCGGAATAAATAACTTCCGGATGCGGTATTCATTTAACTTTATCATTATTAATTTAAGAAAAATTTGCAAATTCTTCGTGGGAGCGGCTTCCAGCTGCGATTAATCCGGCACCAGGTACCAGTCGCGGCTGCAAGCCGCTCCCACGGCCATCTATCTCGATCAGTTGCTGAGTCACGGCTGATTCAACGAACAACCAAAACGAATAACTTCCAATTGGGTTTAACCCGATTGGGACTAGAGTCCTTTTAGGTAATCAATAATGGCCCGGAGCTCATCATCTTTAAGATGCTTAAACGACGGCATCTTTTCGCCGCCGTCGACAATCCGCTCCCGAACGTTTTCTTCCGTGGTTGCCTTCCCCGAAGGCAGCTTGGGGCTTTTAAACAAACCCGCCAGTCCGGGGCCCACTTTCTTATCCTTGCGATCAGCAAAGTGGCAGGCAGCGCAATTGGCCTCGAAAAGCTTTTTCCCCGACTTGGCAACGTTGGCATTTTTCAGCTTGGTAAACACCCAGTCTCCGGATCTATCGGGATACTGGTAGGTGCCTTTGAGAAGCACTCCATTGTCCCGGCAGCTTAATTGCAGATCGGCTGAGCCCTTCTTACCTTCGAAGCCAAAGACAAGGGATACTTTGTTGCCGGCTTGCGCCATCGTATCTATGACCAGGTTACCTTCAAACTGCTCGCCGGTTAGGTCGCCGGATTCTGTTTGTGAAAACTGATAGACTTTATCAAAATTGGATTTCCAGATCCCGGGTACCTCGCAGGCCAGGCTCTCCGAATGGGCCACCAATGGTTTGAAGATCGACTGCCCCAGCCCGTTGTAAATAATCCCATTGCTGCATTGATGATCGGCCACCGCAAGCAACCAATCGCGCAGATCCTCTCCATCCAGCGCAACCGGAATGAAAGGTGACACGTATTCTCCGGCAGGAAAATCAGCCTTCAAATCTTTTAAATCACCTGATTTGGGGACAAGCCGGTAGGATTTAAAACGCTTGGTATCGATGGCCAACATCTGAGGGCCCAGATTTTTGTTGGGATCCTCCACCTGCATCGTGATTTGAAACACCTGATCGGATAGCCCGTTAAATTGAATGTTTGAAATCATAGGGTCATCGTCGGTCTTCCCGTCAACCGGCAGGATCACGGGCACATCATTTTCAACGCCGGCTGTGATCTGTATCTGCAACGGAAAATAAATATACTTTTCACTGTATACATGCAGCCCCCAGGGACCGCCCGAGGGCAGAGGGATGTTAAAAGTTCCGTCCGGTCCGATGGCACCTCCCGCCAGGAAAGCGTTATTGTGCAGCTGCCCTTTTTCCAGTGCCACCGCCCCGCTGGCCACCACCATACCGTCGGCGGTGATGACCTTGCCGGATACATAGGTTTGAGCCAGTGCCTGAGAGTTTGCAGCCGTCCATGAGATCAACAGGCCGATTATAAAAATTAGGCTGCTATTTCGCGATATTGACTTCAAATCTACTGACATGTGGCCTCCTTCATAGTGTCTTCAGATAGGCGGTCAACGCATCGACCTGTTCCGGCGTCAGGTGCCCAAAAGGCGGCATTTTGTCAAACGGCTTTTGCAGGAGCTTTTTGAAATTTTCTTCAGATAGCGGTTGGCCGCTGACGGGGAATTTATCCTGCTTGAATATCCCCTTTAGTCCCGGGCCGATTTTTTGGGCCGTGCTGTCGGTCAGGTGGCAGGCCGAGCAGTTCTGCTGAAAGACCATGGCTCCCTCGGCCGCCGGGTCTTCGACCGTCGCTGCGACAGACGCCTTGGTCCCGTAAACCAGCTCCCCGCCGAAGTATCCCAGGCCTACGGCGCTTAACAGGCATAAAGCATAAAGCGCCAGGACAAGCGTAGAAAATTTTTCTCCGAAAAATCCGACGATGACGGCCAGAGTCAAAAAAATAAGCAGGACACCGGCCAGCACCAACTTCATCTTGATGGGAAAGATCAAGGCGCCACCGTAAAAATGCTGCCAGTCCATAATGCCCAGCAAAGTCGTCGGCAACGCCACTATCAGGGCCAGGATGACACAGTGCCGGGCTGTCCGGGTCACAGTCGTCCAGCGAAAAATCAGGGCGGCCAGGGCAAACAGAAAAGCGCCGATCACCATGCCAATGGGCACATGGGTCAGGGTCGGGTGAAGTGGATGGGTATAACCGAATTTGGTCAGGATCTGATAAACGAACTCTATCATCGCGGCACTCCTTTCTACCGGAAGCATCAACGGAAATTAACGCTGTCAGCTATCCGGGATGTTGGAAAAGGCATGTGAATTCGATTTCCAGAATTAGTTGGAAGGGAAGTGATCACGGTTGCATGTATGTTGATTGCTTTTGATTAACTCAAAAACCACTATGAAGTCAATTGGAATCTGGGGGAAAAGAAAATCCCCCCTTTACGATCTACTCTGCATAAGTTTGGCCGATAGCGCCCCGACCATGTTTTTCATGTCCTTGGGATCCCCGTTGGGGTGAAGCACGATCATCAGCATCTGCCACTTACCATAGGGTGACTCTTTTAAAGGCGCGGCATACGCGCCATTGCCGCTAGAATCGGTTTTGAACATATAAGGCGCCTGGCCTGCACCGGTTTCATGCTTTTGGGGTTTGGTGTTCACAAACCAGGCCGGGCAGTCTCCATGCTCAAGGCGTTCACTGAATATTGGTCACCACCCAATACCAGATGCTGATGATGAAAAAATATATCGCCATGAATTCCAGCAACAGACACACACAATAAAACCATAGCCGCTGAAGCGCCCCCAGCGGCAAAATCAAACCGATATGAACGATAAATAAACACCCCAGCGACAGGTGCGTGAAATAGTACCGGTCGCGGGTCACGAGTTCCGTAAGAAAAAACAGGCTGAAGTTGCTGATAATCAGCATGTTCGTCAATCGTGAGAGATTGTTCCAATAGGTCACGTAATTTGCTTTAAAATCAGACTGCCAGTATGTTATGAGCTTTCCCATCGTTGCCTACCATTATGATCCGTTCAAACTTGGGGCCTGGAGGGGCTGTCGTGGCGTATTTTTAACGCCTGATCTCGGATCGGCTTTTAAAGGGGTTCAGAACCGACGGGAGGAGCATCAAGCCCAGGTCGATAATGTTCCTGTGATCATACTGTTTGCCGAGATTGCCGATGACGTCGCAAATCACTGCGTTCAGGTCCTGGGGAGCAGTTCCGTATGGCCGACAGACCCGGATGTTAAGATCCTGATATTTTCGGATCGGTGCAGCCGTCACACCCGTGCCGGTGAATGCCTCCACCAGCATGTGATGGGCGTCACCGCCGAACTGCTTCATCAGGGATTGCCCATGTATATTCCCTTTTCTCAGCAGCTCATCCCCGACATATATCGCTGCATGGCTCCAGGAGCTTTGGGTGAGCAATTTAATCATCCGGCTGATCTCCGAGTTGCCCTCGACCAGAACGACATCCCCCTTGCGGATGACGCGGTGGAGATTGTCCATGTTGTTTATCATGGTCTGCTCATATTTTTTGCTGGGTGCCTCAAGGCGTCTGAAAACACAATCACTCAGGTATCGAACAAATCTTTGTATTCTTTTCATGGGGCACTAGTCCTCGGAACGCATCCGGACCCTCGAATTCTTTTAAAAGCGATTAATTTGGGATTCATTTCTGAAGCATAGTCGTTCACACGTGATAAAAATTACAAGTTGATCTCAGTTGCAGGACAGTGCAACTCAGCGTTTACAATCCAGATCAATGGCTTGCAACTTAACTATGGAATGATTAGAGTGAATGTACAACCGATCTTTAGAAGGCTTAGAGAGGAACTGGCAGACAAGTGATGACAATTCTTGTAAATAAAAGGAGGCATGCATGCAGACCTTACAGGAACAGCTTAACGCAATAAAGGCCAAAGCTGCGGCTATGATGACACCGGAAGTCTTGGCCGCGATCGAAAAAGGTCACGGAGAGCTGGAACACGCCGGCGTACTTGAAAACGCGCTCAAGGTGGGCGATACGGCTCCGGACTTCAGGCTGCCAAACGGTGAGGGCAGCATGGTTGAGTCAGAGGCGCTCCGTCAGAAGGGACCGCTGGTGGTTCTTTTCTACCGCGGCAAATGGTGACCCTTTTGCAATGCAGAGCTGGTAGCCCTGCGGCAAAAGTATGCTGAAATAGAAGCTTTGGGTGCAACACTGGTGGCGATCTCACCCCAGGCTCAAAACTATAACCGGGAACTGGTAAAAGAGCGCCGACTGCCCTTCGAGGTCCTAAGTGACAGCGGCAACCAGGTGGCACACCGATTCAAGGTGGCGTTTGCGTTTCCCGATAGCTGGCAGTGGGTCTACAAAGACATATTCAAACTGGATCTGCCGACCTTCAACGGCGATAACTCCTGGGCCTTGCCGATGCCCGCGCGTTTTATCGTTGATCAGCAGGGCGTAATTCGAGCCGCTGACGTGAATCTCGATCATACCATCCGGCCGGAGCCGGATACCGCTATCGAGGTGTTAAAAAAGCTTTAAACTGGCCGCTTCGCGAAAAAAGCCACTGCTCAATGGTTGGGCCGATCAGCTTTAACCAGGGTTTTGACATCAAGCCAAATAGATGCTCTTACACCCGGCATTGATCCTTGTCCCAGTTCAGGATTAACGTAATTGCAACCCTTAAAAATACTACACCTATTGAGTCAGCGCCCTGACTCCACCGGGAGCGGAATTTATATCCAGGCAATGCTGCGGGAAGCCGCAAATCGCGGACACGCGAACTTTCTTCTGGCCGGCATTCCTTCCGGCCAAGAACCTTCACTTGAAGGCGTTTCGGAAGACAGCTGTGAATTTGTTCGCTTCGACGGTGGGGATCTGCCGTTTGAGATTGTCGGCATGAGTGACGTCATGCCCTATCCCAGCAAACGCTTCTGCGATCTTACAGAGGCGGAAGTGAATAACTATGAAGACTGCTTTGCCGGCAAACTGAAGGCGGTGGTGGAATTTTTCAAACCCGATATCATCCACAGCCATCATTTATGGGTGGCAACTTCGGTGGCCCGGCGCAATTATCCGGGGCTGCCCATGGTTGCATCCTGCCACGGCACGGAACTGCGCCAGTTACACAATTGCCCGCATCTGGCCAAGCGGATTGTGGACGGCTGTCAAAGCCTCGACGGTGTTTTGGCACTGAGTCAGGTCCAAAAAAAAGAGGTCGCAAATTCATACAGCATCTCCCGCGGCCATATTCATGTGGTCGGAGCCGGTTATAACGCGGCGCTTTTTTTCCCGGTCCGCAAACCGCCACCCAATCCGGTACAAATCGTCTATGCCGGCAAACTCAACCGCTCCAAGGGGGTTCCCTGGTTTCTGGGGGCCCTGGGCCATATCGATGATCTCCCCTGGCAGCTGCACCTGATCGGCAGCGGCAGCGGCCCGGAAAAAGAAGAATGCCTCCAAATGGCAAGGAAATTGGGCAAACGGACAATTATCTACGGAGCATTGTCTCAGCCGGAGCTGGCAACCATCATGCAGGGTGCCCACCTGTTTGTGCTGCCGAGCTTTTTTGAGGGCCTGCCATTGGTCCTTTTGGAAGCGCTGGCCAGCGGCTGCCGGTTGATTGCCACAGCGCTTCCCGGTGTCACCGAAGTTCTGGGCGGTCTGGAGACCGACTATGTTCGGCTGGTCGAAACACCGAGATTTCATGGCATCGATCAGCCGTTTAAAGAAGATGAAGCCCTGTTCCAAGAAAACCTTTCGCATGCCATCCGGGAGCAGATTGAAGCCATCATCAGACAACCGGAAATTGACCATGCGCAGATCGAAGATCAAATCGCAGCTTTTTCCTGGGGTCGGGTTTTCGAGAAAATCGAGCAGGTTTACAGGCAGGTTATATATAATTAGGTCATTGCCTGGAAGTATATGCAGTGTGCCAGGCAGACATTATCGGCGCAGGCCGGTATGAGCCCCTGATCGATCCGGTGGTGGCAGAGGTTGCACTTGCTGGCGATGTTGCGGTCATGGTCATAGGCGATGGCATCATAGGGGCATTCATCCATGCAGGCCTGGCAACCGGTGCACCGGTCGTAATCCATGACCACTATGCCGTCATCGCGCTTGCCAATGGCCTCATCCGCGCAAACGTCCACGCAGGGGGGATCGTCGCAATGGCGGCACAGGTTCACCTGAAAGCTGAATTCCAGTTTGTCATCGACCCGCCGGGGGCCATCCTCTTCAACCTGTATCAGCTTGACGCCCTCGGGCGCCCGGTTCTCCTGCTTGCAGGCCACCTCGCACGTCTTGCAGCCCCAGCACAGGTCGTGATCTATTCTTATTTCAAATTTGGGCATGATCTTCGCCTTTATCTCTTAAGCAGGATTTGCGGAATATCAGAATATATTAAGGAATGGATTCTATTTATATCAAGAATATTTAGACAGGATTTACAGGATTAAAAGGATTGTTGTAAGGTTTCCGGATGAAACCTTACAAATTCCATCCGCCTGCCGGCGGAATAATTGCCAACTCTTATCTTAGTGTGACTAATTGTGATTAAATTGCAAATTTTTACCATTACAAGTAAGTGGTAATGAAACGATTCCGCGAAGCGGATGGCGTATTTCCGGTTTCATCCGGAAACCGGAAATAAAAAAATCCTAACAATCCTGTTAATCCTGTCTAAAATTTCTTTTTAAAAATCGAATCCATTCCATAATTTATTCTGTGTCACCGTTCTATCTCAGGTTCATTTCCTTTCTTCCGGATAGATTTTGCACAACAGCGTTCTGACACTGGTAGCCCCCATGGCCGGGTCGCAGGTTTCGTAGGCGTTGTCGGTCAGGATGTTGACATTGGACGCCTCCCAGCCATGGCCGGGGTCCTTCTTCTCGGGAAACCACCAGGCGTGCTGGGCACTGACCACGTCGGGGGCGATGCCGGCAAAGAGTTTGGCGCGCTGCCGGATTTTTCCCCGCAGCGATTCAATCATCACCCAATCGCCCTCCTCGATGCCCTCTGTGGCGGCCGTGTCGGGATGGATCTCCACCACCGGATCCCGGTGAAGCTCCCGCAGCCAGGGGACCTGGCGGTTTTCGGTGTGGAAAAACCCGGGCGACCGCGCACCGGTAATCAGAATATAGGGATAGTCTTTGTGCACATCAGGGGTGCTGACCGGGCTTTCCGGCGGCTCGCGGAACCGGGGCAGCGGATCGTAGCCCCAGTTCTCCAGCAGGGTGGAATACAGCTCGAACTTTTTGGTCGGGGTGGAAAAGCCCATTTCCCTGTATTTCCGGTACGCAACCTCGCCGCGGATATAGTCCATTTTCTTGAAATCCTGCCAGGTGATCCCCATGGGCTCGAGGATGTAATCCAGGCCGCCTTCGAAATCATCCCACCAGTGCTCCCCCTGGCCGACCCGGCGGGCCAGGTCGTTGAGCATCTCATGGTCCGAGCGGCATTCGCCGACCTGGATGACCTTGCGGCGGGGCAGCAGGTAGCCGTGGCGCTTCCAGAAATCGCCGATATAGTCCATCTCCAGCCAGGTGGCGGCCGGCAGCACGATGTCGGCCAGCTCGGCGGTCGGGGTGATGAAAAAGTCGGCCACGGCCATAAATTCCACTTTTTCGAGGGCGCGGTAGACTTCCCTGGCATTGGCCCGGGTCAGCACGGGGTTGGAGCTGATAAAAAAAAGCATTTTGACCGGATAGGGCTCTTTTTCAAGGATCGCATCCCAGACGCATTTGGGATTGATGATGGCAAAGTTGCCGGCCAGCCGGAAGCGCTCGCCGCCCAGACGCTTTTCGGCCTGCTCGTGGGGCAGCATCCGGTGGGCGCCGAACTGCCCGACATTCCGGATATTGGCGGTGCTGAACAGCACCTGCCCGCCGGGCGCATCGATGTTGCCGGTAATGCCCATCAGGGCCATCAGGGCCCGGTTGTTGTCGGCACAGGTGATCTGTTGCTCGATGGCAACCCCCCACTGGACGGCCGCCGGTTTGGTGGTGGCAAACAGGCGCGCGGCCTGCCGGATTTTATCCCGGGGCACCCGGGTGATTTGCTCAACTTTATCTAGCGGATATTCATTGACACGCTCGACAAACGGCTCCCAGCCGTAGACGTGATTCTCCACGAAATCTTTGTCGTAAAGGTTTTCATTGACAATCACGTTGAGCAGGCCCAGGGCCAGGGCGGTGTCGGTGCCCGGCCGCAGCTGCAGCCAGATGTCGGCCCGGGCGGCAATGCGGGTCAGACGCGGATCCACTGCGATCAGTTTGGCGCCCCTGTTGAGGCTTACCGAAAAGGGCTCACCCTTGTAGCAGTCCGGGTTGCTGATCACCAGGTTGTTGCCCCACACCATGATGCACCTGGGATCATTTTCGTAATCAACGATGGGATTGGATCCGCAGGTGATGATGCTGGTGGCGATGCGGGGGCCGTAGCAGAAGTGCCCGGCCGTCAGCACGTTGGGGGTGCCCAGCAGGTTGGCAAAGCGGTAGATTGCGGCTTCATTTTCGCGCCCGGTGCCGTACCCCATAACGATGGATTCCGCCCCCAGCCGCGCCTTGTAGTCCAGGATGCGTTCGGCGATGGTATCCAGGGCCTCGTCCCAGGAAATGCGCTCCCATTGGCCGCTGCCCTTGGGGCCCATCCGGCGCGCCGGATGGGTCAGGCGGTCGGGGTGGTAGGCCAGCTCGGCCGATGCCAGGCCCTTGCTGCACAGGGTCCCGTGGTTGATGGGGCAGTCCGGATCGCCGGCAATTTTGGCTACCTTACCTTCTTTGGTGTAGACCAGCACCCCGCATCCTCCGTGGCACATGCGGCAGTGGCTTTTGATGACGGCATCGTAGCCGTATACTTCCATCTCCCGCTTTGAATTGGATCCTCTGAATTGAGTCATTGGGGAGTTCCTGTCAGGGGATAAAAGAGGTTAAAATGATGCGATGCTTAAAATACAGGAGACCTGAAAAAAATTTTTCAATCTATGAAATGGCGAATTTTAGCAGGCAGTCGATCCATTAGTTCCGGGTATGTTTCAACCAGCCGCAAAATGTCCGCTAAATCCTTTTGCCTTTTACTCATTCGACGCTGTTCATCGGAATAGGCCCAGATCTTTCCCTGAAGGACATCCTCTAACTCTGCCACTTTCATCTCGTATCCCAGGACATCGTGGATTTGACCTCTTGAAATAAAGGCTTGATATCTCGGGTCCGTCTGCAGCTGGATCCTTAAATCCGAGATGGCGGTGCTCAAGTTTATGCTGTGAGCAAATCGTTGAATATTAAAATGCTGTTGAACTTCACGACAGACTGTCTCAATTTTATCAGCCGTGACAACAATATCCAAATCAAGACTCACCACCGGTTCAGCATAGGCGTTGACGGCAAGCCCCCCAATAGCGCAATAATCAACGCCTTTGCTTGACATTGCGTCCAGAAGGATTTGTAGAACATCGATTTTCCCGTTTGATACGGAATTGAGGAATTCTTTTTTAGTCATTTTTCAATAAGAGAGACTCGAATCTCAACCCAAAAGGTTTGAACTATAAACCTATGCAGATTTTAAGTAACACATAAGCTGTTTATTTACCAGTAATATCAAGCGAACATCGAAAGGGTCAGGCTGGCGGGGGTAACACACCCGAGGCGTTCAAGTCCAGGCTACGGGCTTTGTTGGTGGCCGTTGACTCAGTTCAGCAGAACATCCAAAAGGCGATCGTGTCATTTTTTGGAATTCAATTCTTCTTCAATATCTTTTTCTTCCCCCATTGACATATACCTTCCAACCAGCATGGCGACAATAACCGCCAGATAGATGCCACCCATGGCGGCTTCGAATATCGCCAGTCTTTTGGCAAGGATGGTCTGGGGCGAAATGTCACCATACCCCACGGTGGTAAGGGTAACGAAACTGAAATACACCAGATCGGGCATTTCGGATACCCCTGAGAACGAGCCGGGAAAAATGCCCTCCAGAACCATATAGGTGGTTGCCCACATGATGCCAATCAAAAAATAAGTCGATATGGCACAATAGATCAGGTCTGCTGTTATCACCTTGTGGGACAACAGATTTTTCACCAACAGGACAATGATATAAAAATATAAAATCGTTCCAAAGCTAATGGCGGCCAGCAGCAGTAAACGGCTCGAAAAAAATATGCTCATGGCGTCGAGAATTACAAACGGTGCCGCGATAAAGAGAATGATAATGGCCCGTTTCTTGTCGGCCGTCAGGGCATAGAAGCTGGTTAAGGGAATCATGGCCGTGAGCAGCGTTGTCAAAAGGTGGCCGGCTGTTCCGGTTTAGCGAATATATGGACTGATCAGGATAACCAGCATGATCGCCAGGATAATGTATAAGAATCGGCTCTTCATATTGACCTGATTGTATATTATGGAAGTCAGCATCAATTCACTGACCAGGGGGGTTAAGGCGCTCTCTGGCACAAAATGACCTGCCGCAGCCACAAAAAATCATAGTATAGCATCAATCTGGCAGAAGGTCCAATGGTGCTATGGCCGCCCATGTAACTCGCGATTTTTCTTGAATTGCCAAACCAATGATAAGATTTTAACCCATTTGGGGATGCATCGCCGCAATCGACCAATCGATTCCGACCATCGGCCAAAAAGAGCTCGTTGCGATCAAAATCATAATGATCCCAATGATCGCCGAAAACAGATGCGCGCAGACGGATGGCATCCGGGGCGGTTTCCGCTGCGGTTGGGCTTGGGGCGGTGGTCAATAATGGTGGATAGGGACTGACATAATGGATGCCGATAATGGCGATATCCGCCGCCAGCTCATCGAGCCGGGTGCACACCGGCAGGCCGGCGAAGCTGTGGGTCGGTGGTGTGATGCCATTGGAATTGTCAGACATTGACTTATCCTCTTATGCATCAATTTTTTCAATGCGAACAGGCACGGCCTTCAGCAGCGGAAACCCGCTGATCGGATCGTTGACATCGTCATGGATCAGAAAGTTGACCCGCCAGTCCTCCCAGCCGTGATAGATCTCCACCACGCCCCGGCTAAGCTCGGCGGCGTGCTTGACGGCCGCCCGCAAAACCAGCTCTCCCAGATCCGATACCACCCGCACCTGTTCACCTTCTACGATACCCAGATCGGCCGCATCCGCCGGATGGATCTCCACTTCGGCATCCGGATGCACATCCCGGAACCGCGCAATGTTCTGATGCCGGGAATGATAGAATAAGGATTTGCGGGCCCCGGTGGTCATCACCAGGGGATAGTTGTCATCGGCGCGTGTCCGGTAGGAAGGCGCGCGGTATACCGGAATCTCGTCCAACCCCAGCTCCTGCAGATAGGGCGATGCAAACTCCAGCTTGCCCGACGGGGTCGGCAGCGCACTTCTCAGGTGCTTCTGATATTCAACCGGTTTGTAGACATATCCCTCGGGGTGCCGGCGCAGCTTGTCCACGGTCAGCCCGGTGGGCTCCAGCAGCCAGCGGTTGACCTCGGTGTCGTCCTGCCAGGGAAACAGGGCCTCGCCGAATCCCAGGCGAAGGGCCAGATCCCGCCACATCAGGTATTCGTCGTGCAGCCCCTCGACCCTCGCCACCTTGGTGGTAATGTTGACCCGCTGCTGGGTGGGGTAAAAATGCAGCTCTTCGCGCTCCAGGAAAGTGGATCCCGGCAGGATGTAATGGGCCAGCCGGGCGGTGCGGGTCATAAAAAAGTCGTTGACCACCAGCAGGTCAAGGCTGGCAAGGGCTTCTTCCACCTTGCGGGTGTTGGGATTGGTCACCGCCGGATTGGCCGCCGCAATGATAAGGCCTTTGAACGGATACGCCCCCCGGCCGAGCATGTAATCCATGGCCGTCATGGTATGGCACTCGCGCCGGATGTCATACAGCGCGGGGAATTTATCCGCCCCGATGGGGTGTGTGCCGTCCGGGGTCATGCTGTCAGCAGGAGCCAGTTCCCGTATGCCCAGTGGCACCGGCCGGAACATGCCCGTGGGCAGCCCGAGCGTGCCGCACAGGCAGGCAAGGACGGTAAACGCGCGGATGCTGTTGACGCCGTTTTCGTGATGCTCCAACCCGGCCCCCGGATAGATGCTGATGCCGGGGCTGTTTTTAATGATCAAACCGGCAATCTCTTCCACTACCGACGCGTAGATACCGCTCTGCTGTTCCACGTATTCGGGGGTAAATTTCTCGGCATAGGCCGCGATCTTGTCGAAACCGATGCTGTAGCGATCCACCAGATCGCGGTCATAGTTATTGGTCTTGATCAGATAGCGAATCAGCCCCCAGGCCAGGGCGCCGTCGGTGCCCGGATAGGGCTGGGCAAAGATATCCGCATAGCAGGCCACCGGATTCAGGCGCGGGTCGATCATGACCAGTTTGGCGCCCTTGCTGCGGGCATCGGCGAATTCACGCATGAACGGCGGATGGCAAATGGGCGGGTTGGTGCCGAGCAGCATGATCAGTTGGGACTGATTAAATTCAGGAAAGGGGTTGTAGAACCCGCACACCAGATGAAAGCCCAGGTAGCGGCCGTTGAAGCAGGCCGAGTCATTGGAAAAATAATTGGGGGAGCCGAAGCCGTGGATGAAGCGTCGGGCATAGCCCTCCTGTTGATGGAACCCGAGCCCCTCGCCTTTCCACACCCCGACCGACTGTGCCCCGAACTGTTGTTTGAGCGCTGCCAATCTAGCGCTGATTTCATCCAGCGCCTGTTCGTAGGATATCTCCTTGAAGCTGCCGTTGTCCTGACGCTTCAACGGTTTCAGGATGCGATCCAGATGGTAGAAAAGATCCAGCGCCGCTCCGCCCCGGGGGCACATCCGGCCCTGGTTGACGGGGTGGCCTTCGAAGGGCGTAATGGCGGTCAGGACATGATTTTTTATATGCACGTTGATGGCACAGCGCGTTTCGCACATGCGACAGAGAGTTGGAACAACCCCGGACGGCACTATCGTTTTAACCTCCATCGCCGATATTCTCCTTCGTCAAACCGGGCATTTCAAATCAGCCCTTGATCCATTTTCCCCGTTTATAGGCCGCCAGATCGTTGATGTCTCCGTAATGCAGCGCCTGGGCGATGCAGTTTTGAACACATTTGGGATGACCGGAGCATAAATCGCACTTGGCGGCCACCCCCCGCCGGCCCTCGAAATGAATGCACCCGAAAGGACAGGCATGGACACACATCTTGCATCCCACGCAGGCGGTTTCATCCACAACGACGGCGCCTGTCTGCGGATCCCGGTCGAGTGCCGCCGTGGGGCAGACCTCCATGCAGAGCGCGGTTTCGCACTGCTGGCAGGTGATAGCGGCGATGGACCGCTGATCCAGATCGATGTGCACCCAGATGTTGGCGTCTTTGCGCTTGAATCCGCCGGAATCGTGAAACGAGCAGACCCGCTCACAGTTGCGGCAGCCCAGGCATCGATCCGCTTGAACGAATACGACTTTCAT
>JAFDCJ010000124.1 GCA_019312835.1 Deltaproteobacteria bacterium | reverse complement strand
ATAGCAGAAATCAAAACATTAGGCAGAGCAATTCAAGGAACTTATTTTCTGGTTCTATCAGCCTAAGGCAAATCATTAATCCAAGGACCACCGTTTAACCACTTCATGTGCATTTCTTTTAACTGGCCGGTGCCTTGGAGAAAAATCATAAAGTTCTCCACCCAATTTATCAACAACGTGTCTTCGGCCATGGCGATGCCCAGTGGTTCAAAGGTGAGGGGCGACTTTCCTGCAAACAGCCCCTTATCTTGGTATCGATAAGCTGTCAGCGCACAATAGGGGAAATCAGCCACAAGCACATCGATTTCACCCTTGAAAAGAAGATCAATGGCCTCCTCGTAGGACCCGGTAAGGACCAGTTTAGCCTTGGGTGTTAACGATTCGGCAAATTCCTGACTGGTTGAATTTTTAAGAGCCGCAATGGTAACATCAGCGGTGTTTAGCCCTTTGGCCTCCCGCAGAGCAGTATATTTGGCAGCCACGGCTAGCAGTCCCTTGCCCGTCACATAGTACGGTCCCACAAATGCCACCTTATTATTGCGCTTCGGTTTTATGGTCATGCCTGACAAGACCATGTCAACCTCGCCCGCTTCGAGGGCCGGGAGCAGCTCGACAAATGGTTTTAGGACAAATTTTACTTTAACACCCATTGCAGCGGCCATCGCTCTGGCAATATCAACATCCAGTCCGATGATTTCGCCTTTTTTGGTGACGGCCGTCATCGGAGGTTGACTGCCGCTTGTGCCAACCACCAACTCTCCCTTTTTCAGGATGCGATCAAAGCTCGGGCCCGCCGAGGCGGTCACCACAACCATCAGTGACAATATCAAAGATAAAACTACGACTGCTTTATTCATTGGTTTCTCCTGTTCAGGTTTTTGGGGTTGATAACAGAGAGGGGTCTATTAATATTGCTAAGAATCACATATCATGTAAAAGGGGAAAAATCGAATAATACGTTATGTGAATCTATATTAAGCGGTGACCGCTTCAAATAAGTTGCCCTGCAAAGCGACATGCTTTTAGTGCGAGCATTCTGGTTCCCTATCGAATCAGCAAAAGGCCCTGTCGAATAGATTGATTTTCTGACGCATTTAGCGAAACAGAATCATTATATCAAGCTGGGCTTTTTTGCCAGTAGCACAACTTGACGATTTTTTAAGATATGTAACGAATATCACAACATTTTTGGGTATGTCAAAAGCTGCGATACATAGCAGAAATCTTCAATTGTGGCCGAACCGTATCAAAATATATTATCAAAAGCAGAAACATGTAAATCAGTTAAACGAAATAGGACGGAAAATGTTATATTAGGCCTTAAAAGCCAGCTGTCACATAAAACACTGGTCCTGGTAGATCAAAATTGTACTCTTCCTTATATTTGCTTCCATCATAATCTACATCAACTCCAAAATACCGAAGTCCGGCCCCGAATCCAACGTGCTGCCAGGGCCAATATTCAAGAAAGGCATTGACAAACCACATTTGGCCATCCCAATCCCCGTAACTCAAGCTAAGCCCCCCGCCGCCAGCTCTTATTAAAAAATTATCGGTGAAAGCATAAGCACCGGTTATATAAAAATTGGGAAGCGGCGCCAGCACATCGGCATCGCCACTGCCCAGGTCTACCGTCTCGCCAGCCACCTCGACCGTACCGGAAATACCTACATCAATGTCGGCGGCATGAACACCCAGTCCCACACCTAACTGGGCTCTGTCGGAACGAATAAAATTGTAGGACAGATTTACCACATAAACGTCCAGGTCGAAATTACTGTCGAGACGCGCACCGGCTGGAAAGGTGATGCCGTCGAAATCGAATGTAAAATCGGCCGTTGCCTTGGCGTCGTCGTGGTATCCGTAGTAGTCCAAACGCAGCGTCATTCTTTTTGACCAAAAATTAAAAATTGCCCCGGCGGAAGCACTCACCTCGTTCTCATTCAGGCCTAGATCATCAAAGTCAACCTTTATATCGGGCTCCCCTGGCTCGTATGAGGCGAATTTACCATCGGCCTGGTGGTACTGGATACCGCCATAGAAAATAGCTCTTTTGTTCAAGACACTATTGGAAGTTACCTCCGCCGCTCCTATGCCTGAAAAAGCCAAACAACAAACAATTACCATACCAAAACATAATCTCTTCATTAAACTGCCCTCCAATCTGCATCGAATTTAATTGAAAAGAAAAACCAAAACCTGCATTACCTTGCCAAGATCACAAACTAAACAAAATTGAAGATATGTAAATGATATTATAACTTTGTTTAAAATAAAGATATCACCATCGGCAGTAATCAAGTCAGGCAAATTTTATTTTGATTATAGTAATATCATCTATGCCCAATGTAATTTTAACCCAATATTCCCTGAATAAATTCTTTGGCGTCTTCAGGGTAGGTGATAACGCGAATTTTTTTGCCGTCAAACTGACTCAACTCCGCGCAAGCGGTATTGCACCCCTCCACTGCTAAAACCAGGTCGATCCGATCATGATCAAGTGCAACAATCTTTACTTTGCCTGCCAGACGGTCTGCAATCCGTTTGACTAGAGCAACCCGATCATAATAAGGATTGCAACCCCCGCAATATTTAATCCCTACTTTTAGCATCAGTTACTGATAGTCACCTGTCCGCTGTCGTCTGTTTTCTGTCATCTGTTTCGATTCCGCACAGCTTCTTGGCCGCTCTCTGTTTCTCCTTCATATTAGCCAGCCGGGATATCATAATTCGCTGAGCCTGGGGAGACCCGGCGCCGTGCATGGATTCGGTCAGATAGCCGACGGCCGCTGTTCCCAGGGTCAGGTTTTCGATCAACCGCAGAATGCGCATGCGGTTGAGCGCGGGGACATCACAGTTGGCGGTAAAATATTTTTCCAGCCATTTGCCGGTTGCCGGTGCCGTCAGGTCCATTTCCGATGGCATGGTGACCATCAACCCGCCGGCAATGTCCTGGGCAATGCGTGAAATCTCATAGGGAAAACGGGTGACATTCTGCTTGTGGATATTGGCCAGCAGGGTGTTGACGGAATAGGTGCCGCTGGGCTCCTTGCTCCCCTCGGAGGCGCAGGCGATGCAACCGCAATACAGGGTTTCGTTTAAATGATTCATCTCGATCAGCTTATCTTTGATGTGGGAAGCCCCGGCAACATTATTATATTCGGCCGCCGTCTGGGATGCCCCGATCAGCACATCGCCCACGCCGACTTTGCAGGCATAGCTCTGGCGGTGGTAGGCGGCGAATTTTTCTACCAGCTGGCCGGCAAACTCATATTCCTTATACATAAACACCCGCTCCCAGGGGACAAAGACATCGTCCAGGACAACCAGGGCTTCATGGCCGCCGAATAAAATATTGCCGCGGTCCAGCAGTCCCTCTTCCAGTTTGCGGGTATCGCAGGACTGGCGCCCCATGATATAGGTGATGCCTTCGGCATCGGCCGGCAGCGCGAAGGAGACCGCGTAATCCTGGTCTTCCTTGCGCATGGCAATGGTGGGCATCACAATGATCTCATGGGAGTTAACGGCACCGGTCTGGTGGGCCTTGGCACCTCTGACAATGATGCCGTTTGCTTTTTCCTCGACCACGTGCAGATAAAGGTCCGGGTCGGGCTGCTTGTGCGGCGGCAGGCTGCGGTCGCCTTTGGGATCTGTCATGGCGCCGTCACAGGTCAGATCGTTTTCCTGGACATATTCCAGGTATTTCAAAAAGCGTGAATTGTATTGTGTGCCGAGTTGGTGGTCCATATTATAGGTCACAATCGACAACGCATTCAACGCATCCATGCCCACGCAGCGCTGGAAGCAGCAGCCGGTTTCGCGTCCCAGCAATCGGCCCATTTTGCTTTTCTTAACGAGGTCGTCGATGTTCTGGTGGATGTGGGTGAAGCGGTTGATTTTTTTCCCCGTGATATGAGAAGTGGCGGTCATGATATCATCGTGTTCGGGGCGGTGGGCCAACTCATATGTTTTGGCCACCGCCTGCATGGAAGGTCGGATAATGGGATCGTCGACGACATTATCCAATTGTTTTCCAAACATATAAACGACCAGGTTCAAGTCCCTGAGGCTTTCTTCATATTGTGCGGCTGTCATCATTGGCATCGATTTATCTCCTGTTTGTGATTGGATTGCTCGAATTTTGTACCAAACTTAAAAGTGATTTACAAATGTTTCCTATTTCAACCGATTGAAAAATTTAGTATAAATTCTGGCAAAGACTTGACAGACAAATTCAAACTCATATATGCCGTTAGTTAATTAACTGACCGGCCGAGGGAGTTTTCCTCGTCATGCCGGATCCCCAATCAAGTTGAGGACAGGCCCGGTCCGGCATCCAGTTGTGTGACGCGTTGCAAAAGCACTGGATTCCGGGTCAAGCCCGGAATGACGATTCGGAAGTATTTGTGGTTTTTTACAATTGCGACATATTCTCCTGAGCGGGAATGACAAGGAAAAAGGGAAAAACCCCCACGATCCCTGAATTAACTATATCTACATTGGACTAAAAGGACATTGTGCGCATGAATGATGGCATTGTACAGCGGTTTAAAGCAAAGCATGAATCCCTGGCAGGGATCGTCCATCTGGTGGACGGATTGGATGCAGCGGCTGACAGGGTCTTTTCAATCCTCGAGGAAAAAAAAGCCGCAAAGGTTGCGATTACCGAGCTTCCAGGTGAAATTGGGCATTCTTTAGAGCAGCGCTGCGCAGCAACGGGCATGAATTTTCTGAAACCACCCTTCAACGGTGCTGAGTTACCGGCAGAATTCGATTCTATCCAGGTTGGGATAACCTGGGCAGCCTTCGCCATAGCCGAGACCGGTTCTCTGGTGGAGTTCGCCACGGACGATTCCTTCCGCCTGGTTTCAGCGCTGCCGTTGGTTCACATCGGTGTGTTTCAAGCTGCGGACATAATTGAATCTTTAAGCGAAGCCGCAGCTCCCATCCGTAATTTTTACAATGAGAATCCCCTCAATGCATCCGTGTCCTTTATTTCAGGCCCCAGTCGGACGGCAGATATTGAGATGCGGCTGATACTGGGTGTCCATGGCCCTGCCGAAACCCATGCGATCGTCGTAAATTAAAAAGGATCCGACTCATGACCGAATCATCCCACACCCGACTCAATGACAAGATTCAGCAGGCCCTGTCCAGAAAGGGGATACGGGATGCTCTGTATACCGCTATGAAGCGGGGACGGGACAACCGAAACCAGGCGGTTGGTCTGTTGCCCGGTGGCGAAACATTCAGAAAGAAAGTGCGGGAGACCAAACTGCGGTGCCAGTCAAAGCAGGATGAATTGGTAGACCGTTTTGCCGAGAAGGCTCGGCAGCGGGGTGCCTCGGTTTTTCTGGCCAAAGATGGTGCCGAGGCGATTGCCTATGTTCTGAAAATCGCCAAAGAACGAAACGCTAAAATTGTGGCCAAGTCCAAATCACTTACCAGTGAAGAAATCGAGATTAATGCGCCCCTGGAAGAAGCCGGAATGGAAGTGATCGAAACCGATCTGGGTGAATTGATTATCCAGCAGGTTCACGAAAAACCATTTCACCTGGTTTTCCCGGCGGTTCACAAAACCGTCGCAGATGTTGCCGAAATCTTTCGCAAAGCCACCGGCGAAGAGATTCCCAACGATGCCGATGAAGTTATGAAAGCCGTGCGGCGCTATGTGCGGCCTTATTTCTTGAATGCCGATATCGGTATGACCGGAGCCAATGTGGGGATCGCCGAGCTCGGTGTCATCGTGATCGAAACCAATGAAGGCAACGCCAGGCTGGTTTCCAGCATCCCGGATGTCCATGTCTGCATCATGGGCCGGGAAAAGATTGTCGAGACGGTT
>JAFDCJ010000123.1 GCA_019312835.1 Deltaproteobacteria bacterium | reverse complement strand
CGGGTAGAGAATGGAAGGAGACCGGTCGAGTCAGATTATTTTAGTGGATTGAATGGGTACTATGGAAATTGAGATTGCAAGCGCTCTGATGCTAGAGCCCCCTGTGGCCATTCCCGCGCAGGCGGGAATGACGTGATGTGTAGGGTCGGCCACTGCCCGGCGCGGCGAAGCTTAAGCGAAGACGGGTGCCGACCTGATCCGGAAGGTCTGTTCTGGCAACCACGGTGGGCTGCCCTGCTCAAATTATAGCGGTCATGAATTGAGGGAGCGGCTTCCAGCCGCAACTTGCACCATCGATATAGGGTCGATTCGCGGCTGGAAGCCGCTCCCACCATGATGTTGATAACTTGTAGGTTAAACTAAGCGATAGCTTATTCCAACAACCCGGCTTGCTTTAAGATGTTTTCAATGGCAGTTTTGGCCTCATCCGTTGAAGGCAGCAGCGGGGCCCGGGGTTCTCCGCCGAAATAGCCCAGCATGTCAAGGGCGGACTTCAACCCGGCAATCCCATAAACGGCCGTGACGGCCTTGTTGACCGGAATCATTTTCAGCTGGATTTGCTGAGCCGCCTTGAAATCGCCTTGCTGGATCAGGGTTTGGATCTGAACACAGGTGTCGGGGGTCACATTCGCCAGGGCCAGCACGCCGCCGACACAACCCAGGGTCAAAGCACCATACAGCGCGCTGGCCGTGCCGACCAGAATGCTGAAACCGGCATCAACCCGTCCCAGGAATTCTCCCAGTTGCATCACGTTGCCGGTGGAATCCTTGATCCCGATGATGTTCGGATGCCCGGACAATTCGGCAACGACATTGACGGTCAGGTTGACATGGGTGAATTGCGGCACGTTGTACAGCAGGACCGGGATGGGTGAGTTGTCGGCCACCGTTGTAAAATGTTTGATCAGGGCGGCATCGGACATTTTGCCCCCGAAATAATGGGGCGTGACGACCAGGGCGGCGTGGGCGCCGGCGGCGGCGCAGTCAGCGGTCAAACGGATCGTCTCCCGGGTAGATTCACATCCGGTGCCGGCGATAACCGACATGTGATCCGGGGTTGCCTGAACCACGGTTTCAACCACTTTTCGTTTTTCTGCTTCCGATAAACTGACATACTCCCCGTTGGATCCCAGCACCACAATTCCCTTGAGGCCGGTGCGGCCATACTTTTCGACATTGGCGGCCAGTTTGTCATAGGCCACCTGGTCATCCACAAAAGGCGTGGTAACCGGCGGAAAGATTCCGTTCAGATCAATTGACGACATAGCAGTATTCCTTTTTTAAATTAGATTTTTATTGATGTGTCCATGATATAGCTTTTTTTATTCCAGCGTTGGCAGCTGTAACGTAATCTAGCAGCTATCTCAAAAATGTCTTTTGGCCCAAACTCTTTGTTGGTGACTTATTTTAACTCCTCGAAATACTATAGTATTCCTCCGGTTTAAAACACGGCCCCGCCGCGATTTTGACCCAAAATCCTATTTTTGAGATGGCTTCTAATAAACCTCTGAATATCTTCCTGTCATGCCGGACTTGATCCGGCATCCAGTAATGAACGGCGTTGAAAAAGACCTGGATTCCGGGTCAAGCCCGGAATGACGATACGGAAGTATCGGTGGTTTTTTATGATTTCGACATACTCTGCTCCGCGGGACTGACCTGAGAGCCGTCATCAACTGCAATAAACTCTCGCAAACGGGCTCACGGGCGAACCTGCCTGCCGGCCACCACCTGCGATATATGACATACCTTCGTCGCCAACCCATGGCGCCGCACGCCATAGGATAGTTGAATCATGCAGGCCGGACAGGAGGTCACCAGGAGATCGGCTTTGGTTTTTTTAAGATTCTCCATTTTACGATCGAGCACCTTCTGTGACAGGTCATAATGGGCCAGGGCGTAGGAGCCGGCACCGCCGCAGCACCAGTCGGCCTCGGGCATTTCGCGGTATTCAATTCCTTTTATATTTTTTAGGATCTCCCGGGGTTCTGTGGTGAGCCCCTGTCCGCGCGATGCGTGGCAGGGGTCATGGTAGGTCGCCACAACCGGATTCTCAACTGTAATTTCTACAGGCTCAGCGGGCACGATCAGTTCGACCATATCTTTGAGGCGACCGGCAATCTTTTCCGCCTGCTGGCGGCGGTCATCATCGACGAAAATTTCAGGATATTTTTTTAAAAAACCGGCGCAGCTGGAGCAATCGGTGACGATGACATCGAATTCGTCGGAATCAAGGATATCCAGGTTTTTACCGGCCAGTTTCCGGGCCGCCTTTACGTCGCCGTAGGAATGAGCGGGCAGACCACAGCAGCAATTGTTTAAGAGCGTCACCGATTTGCCGATCCTTTTTAACAGCTCCAGGCTGGCTTCTCCGGCTTCCTGTTGAATGACATCGACCCCGCATCCCACAAAATAGCCGATACGCAGGGAGTCCCCGAAACCTTCATAGACCCCGGGCTTGATTTTATCCCGAAAGGGCAGGGGCGGCAGCTTTTCGATGATTTCTTCGGCCCGTGAAAAATCGCGGCCAAAAATCCTCAACAATCCCAGGGCCCGGGCCATGCTCGAAATACCCGTGTTTTTCCCCAGGGCCACAGCCCGGGCTGCAAGGTGCAGCCGACGGGGATAGGGCAGCAGGTAGTCAAACAGCATCTGGTGGATGGGTTTGCGCTCAACCTTCTCAAGGTATTCGGTGCGGGCCTTATTGACAAGGTCGGCAGTGGGCACCGCTGGAAAACAATTGGCGGTGCAGGCACCACATCCCAGACAATCATACAGGGGTTCTTCGAGCTCTTTGTTCCAATCCAGGCGCCCTTCGATAATGGCGCGCAACAGCGCCAGACGGCCCCGGGCGACACCGGATTCATGCCCCGTGGAACGAAAAATGGGACAGGCCACCTGGCAGAAACCGCATTTGTTACATTGAGCGATTTGATCGTAGTATTCAGCAATATCCATATTTAAAAGCTCCGCTTTGCGTTAGGTTTGAGGCGGAACCTTCGGTTGTTGGAGGTCTGAGGTTGGAGGTTAGAGGCTGATTGTCAGAAATAAAATGATTCGATCCGAATTTGCCTCAAACCTAAAGCGAAGCGCTCCTCAAACCTTAGACGGCCAAAGGCCTTGCCTCAAACATTTGTTTTTTACACTTTTCCGGGAAGAGCCCCGGGGGCGAAAACATTGTCCGGATCCATGGCAGCCTTGATGCGGTGCATCACCTTCCATTCCGGCCGCGGTGTGCCGAAAACATCATTTTCTTTCCTGAAATCATCCGGTGCTTTCATCAGCAGCCCATGTCCACCCTGCTGATCGATCACTTCACACAGCCGCGCCCAGTCAGCATTGCTGAGGGTTTCCAGGCCGGCCAGAACCCGGCCGCATCCAAAATCCAGGAGCACATCAGACAGCGTTGCTCGGCCATCCAGGGCGTTGATGAAACCAGCCACCCGATCCAGGAGAAAATCGGCCCGCAGAATAAAAGGCGAACGGCCCATTTTTTCATAGACATCACCAAATCTGCCCTCATGAACCGAATAATCTGCTTTTTCAAGTGCTTGGAGCTGGGCCGTCTCAAGCACTGCGCCGCATTTTTCCAGCTGATACGCCACGGTTTCGGAAAATCCTTCAAACCCAACCATTATTTTCCAATCGCCGGAAGATCCTTCTGGCAGGCAGGTTACATAGATCGGGGACAGTTTCGACTGAACGATCTCCCGCGCGGTGGCCGCACAGGCTTGCAGAGATCCGCCGGCACTGATGGCCGCGCATCGCTGCGGTATCGTTGAAACCCGCCAGGTAGCCTCTGAAATGAATCCGAGGGTTCCGGCTGAACCGGTAATCAAACGGGTCATGTCGTAACCGGCCACGTTTTTAACCACCCGGCCCCCGGTGGTTACCTGACGACCGCGGCCGTCGATGTAGCGCAATCCGAGCAAAAGGTCCCGCGGGGCGCTGTAGGCCATGCGCTCCGGGCCGCAGGCTGCCAGGGCAACCAGACTGCCGATGGTGGCGCCTGAACCGAAAAAGGGCGGCCTTACCGGCAGCCACTGGTTATTGGCTTTCAAATGCTGCTGAAGCGCTGCCAGGGACATACCCGCGCCCGCCGTAATGACCTGGTTGGGCGGATCATACTCGATCACATCGGCCATGGACAGGCTGGATACGGATTGCGTTTCCCTGTTCGGCAGATTGCCAAATTGCTTGAAGGTAGCGCTGCCCGCCGGGATTACGGCCTGATTTTGTGAAACGGCGCTTTTGATGGCCTCCATAATTTCCGAAGCGCGCTTGCCGTTACCCGCGGCACCGCGAACCGTTTCCAAAAGGGTCGGCTCTGCCGGTCCACCATCGGCGGTTGCGTCTTTGGGCGGCGGAATCACCTTGCCGGGATTGAGAAGATTCTTGGGGTCAAAGGCCCGTTTGAGGGCGCGCTGGGCATGGAAATCATCTTCGGAAAAAACCATGCGCATGGCCTCCTGCTTTTCCAGGCCGATGCCGTGCTCGCCGGATATGGTTCCGCCCAATCGAACGCAGGCTTCCATGATTTCCCAGCCGGCTTTTTCAACCCGGTGCAACTGGTCCTCATCCCGGGAATCAAAAAGCAGCAAGGGGTGCAGGTTGCCGTCCCCGGCGTGGAACACATTGCCGTGCTCGCAATTGTATTTTTCGGTTATTTCGGCCACCTTGGCCAGGGCTTCCGGTAGCTTGGTCCGGGGTACGGTGGCATCGTTGACCAGGTAGTTCGGCGCCAGCCGTGCAACCGCACCAAAGGCACCGCGCCGGCCCTGCCACAGCAGGTTGCGCTCCTCGTTGTTTTTGGCCTCCTGAATTTCGCGGCAATTGGTTTGCATGCAGATTTCCTGGATGCGCTTGGCCTGTTCTTTGAGGCCGGCCGACGGTCCTTCCACTTCAATGATCAAAACCGCGGCCGCATCCCGGGGATAACCGCAGGCATAACTGTCCTCCACCGCTTTGATGATCATGGCATCCATCATCTCCAGGGTGGTGGGCAGAATACCGGCCGAGATGATGTCGGACACGGACGTGGCGGCATCGGCAATCGAATCGTAGGTGGCCAGCATGGTGATAATGGATTCCGACAGGGGCAGAATACGCACGGTGATTTCGGTCACCACCCCCAGGGTGCCTTCGCCGCCGACCACGGCCCCCCGCAGGTCGTAACCCGGAGGATCAAGGGGCGCCCCGCCGGTCCGGACAATTTCACCGTCCGGCATGACCATTTCCATGCCGAGTATGTGGTTGGTTGTCACCCCGTATTTCAGGCAGCGCGGACCGCCTGAATTCTCACCGGTATTTCCGCCGATAGTGGCGACTTTTTGACTGGCCGGATCCGGGGCATAGAAAAAGCCGATGGTGGCCAGGGCGTCTTGAAGCTCCAGATTGGTTACCCCGGGTTGAACCACGGCATAACGGCTTTCCGGATACATGCCCAGAATGCGGTTCAAACGCGACAGGCACACCACCAACCCCTCGACCGTCACAATGGTGCCGCCGGAAAGGTTGGTTCCGAATCCTCGGGGCACAAAGGGTATGCCGGCCCGGTGGGCCGCCCGCACAACCCGGGCCACTTCCTGACTGTCGGCCGGAAAAACCACCACCCCGGGCTTGCCCCGGGCCAGAGACGCGTCATAGGAGTAAAGTTCGGCGTTGGTGCGTGAAACCGATACGTTCGCTTTGCCGACGATTCCCTCCATTGCGGCAATAAAAGAATCTGTAATCATGGCTTGTAACCTTTATTCGTTATGTTGATTGGTATTTTTGGCGTTGAATCTATTGATAATCAAGCTACTCATAGAAATGCCTGAAATTTAAATTGCCTAAAATGCCTAAAGTTAAGGTATTCTGTCGATTTTTTAACCTGCTAAATATGGCTCACTTATTTAAAGAGACGGAGCGAAGCGACACCACCATTTTAGGCACTTTAGGCAATTTAGCCCATTTTAGACATTTCATCGCTTAACCCATCGCGCTGCCACAAATGCACCTGTCTCAAGACCCTGCTTCTGCCCCTCGCGCTCTATTTCAGGCGCCCGTTGCGGATCATCTTCCTTAAGAAAGTGGATCGCTGTTTTCACAATGGCTTCTTGCGGAACCAGGGCACGCATATCATCCGGAGATCTGAATATCATCTGCTCAAAAAGCGCATGCCCTCTGGCGGCCTCTTTTTTGCGGCGATCCGCCCAGGGGCTCAGGCTGTTGAGGGTGGTCACCACCACCACCCCGCCTCTTTTCGTCACCCGGAACAGGTCTGCAACGGCCGTCTGCCCGTCGGCCAGAAACTCCAGCGCGGTCATGGAAACAGTCTTGTCAAAAGATTCGTCGGCAAAGGGCAGATAGCGCATGTCGCCGGCCACGGCCCGAAAAGGATAGCCCTTGGCTTTCTGTTCGGCCCGCTTGAGCATGGGATAAGAGATATCGAGTCCCGTGATGTATGGGCCAAAGCTCAGCATATTAAGGGTAAAAATGCCTGTCCCACAGCCGACATCCAGGATCATTTCTTGCGGACCGGGCTGTAACAGTTCCAGCAGCAGTTCGTTTTCATATTGCTTTACCAGCGCGCCAATGGGTGTTTCGAACCACCGGTCGTATTTCTCCGGCCAATCGTCGAACAGCTTGTCTTTGACCTGCTGTTTAGCAGATATCAAACCCTGTCACCTCGTAATGCTTTACCGGCATTTTCATATGCTGCCTGGGCATCCTCCTGAGTCGGAGAATTTGAGATGGCTTATACAGTTTGGCCCGTCGCAGGTTTTAGCCTGCCTGTAATAGTAATGTAGCATCTTAAATATCGGCAGCGAGACCGATTCTAATTCAAAATGGCAATTAGAAGTTATCTTAAAATTGTAGCTTACGTTCAAGGGCAAGGCGTCGATTTGTTTTTAAAGCGGAGCGTACACGTAGTACGTGAGCATTTAAAATCAAATCGGGCCCACCTTTAGGTACTAGGATCGATGGGTTATCCAGCTAGGCTGGGCAACGCGGCCATTGGGCGTAAGATGCAATTTTAAGATAACTTCTATTTCACCGCATTGCGTTTACTGCCTATCGTCGCCTCCTTGTCCCGGCGGTCATCGACCTTCAGGTCAATAATGATGCGCTGTCCGCCCTCCTCGAGATGGGCCTGATGCACCTTTTTAACCAGATTGAACAGAGCGTCCAAATCCGGCACCTCGATGGCGGTGGACATTCCGCCGATTTCATAATTGAAGCCGGACGCCTTGATCACCTTTACGCCTTTTTTGACAAAGCGGCTTAAACTGGTGCCTTCCCCAATCGGGTATACCGAAAGTTGTGCGAGAATCATATTTGTGCCCCACTAATCATAGCTTTTACTGATGACCCTGTCTCGTGTTGAAGCACAGAGTCATTACCAATAAATTCAAATCGCCTAAAGTGCCTAAAATGCCTAAAGTTAATGCGTCGCTCTGCGCCATCCATTCTAAATCAATAGGATTCCATAATTTTAGGCATTTAAGGCACTTTAGACATTTTAGGCATTTATTTTTACATGCCAAACTTCATTCCCACCTGCAATCCCGCATTTTTCGCGAATTCACCGGCGTCCATCTTGGCGCCGGTCTCATCGCGTACCTTCCCAATTTCGAGGACGCCGCCATTGAGAGACACCAGCAGTCCGCCTTCCTTGATTTCCGCTATCTCGCCGGGTTCTTTGCCCGACATCGGCGCCAAAAGTCGAGCGCCGTAAAACCGAACCTTGCCGCCCCTGATCGTAGAATAGGCTCCCGGCTGGGGATCGCAACCCCTTATCAGGTTGTAGACATCCGCTGCAGGTTTGGACCAGTCAACGGCCGCAACCGTATCGTCACAGGGCGGCTCATAGGTTGCCAGCGAGTCGTCCTGGGGTATTTTGGGAGCCTGGCCGCTCTTTATAAGCGCCACGGACTCCGCGATCGCATCGACACCCATTTCAAACAGCTTGTTGAAGTAGAGTGAGCCGGTGGTGTCATCGGGAAGGATTTCCACCTCTTTCTGCAACAGGATGGGCCCGGTGTCGATGCCTTCATCCACCCACAGGATGGTCAGTCCGGTGCGTGTATCGCCCTGAATGACAGCCCAGTTGATACCGCTGGCACCCCGATGTCTGGGCAGCAGAGAGGGGTGATAGCAGATGGTTCCAATGGTGGGAATGCCCAGCAGGGCGGCAGGGATGATATCGGTAACGAACGCCAGAATAACCAGGTCCGGCCCCAAATCAAGATAGGCTTCGCGAACCTCGGCATCTTTCATCTTGTTGGGACGCAAAAGGGGGACACCCGAATTCTCGGCAGCTGTCGCCATGCCCTGCCCTCTTTTGTCCGGCGGACAAAACACCCCGACGATGTTTTCACCCTGACGGATAAGGATGTCCAATACCTTTTCGCCAAACGGGCCCTGACCAACCAAGATAATGCGCATGACATGTACCTCACCTATCCGTAGTGCAGAAATGGACGATTAATTGCTTTTATCTCCAGCTTCATATTCCAAATTCGAAGCCCGAAACACGAAATCCGAAACAAATTCGAAATTTAAAACCCCAATGTTCAAAACGGCAGTTGCAGATAACACGCTCACGGTCATTCGCCAGCTTGGATCATTAAGAATTTTGGTCATTCGTATTTGTTTCGAATTTCGATATTCGAATTTCGAATTTTCTCGTTGTCCACCAGTGAAGCCTTGTTTTAAGACCTGATCTAGTGAATTAACACTAAAAAGCTGCGGTTAGCCCTTGCCCTCTGCCGCCCGAATTTCTTCCATGGTCCGCAGAATCTGCATGGCGTTCTCATATACCGGTGTGTCCACCATTTTGCCTTTATAGGTAACGGCGGCTGCGCCCTTGGCGATGCCTTCCTCTTCGAAAACCTTCTTGATACCTTCAGCCCATTCAACATCTTCAGCCGACGGCGTGTAGATTACATGGGACGGCTCGATCTGGCTGGGATGAATCAACATCCGACCCTCATAACCCATCTGCCGGCCTTCCTGGGTGCTTTTCTTGTAGCCTTCCACGTCCTGGAACGCCACAAAGGGGCAGTCAATGGCCACACACCCCGCCGCCCGGGCCGCAACCGCGGTATGAAACCGGGCATAGAGCTGCTCCTGGCCCTCGGAGGTCAGGGTGACCCGCATATCTTTGGTGAAATCCACTGCACCGAAAATCAGGGAGTTAACCCGCGGGCTGGCGCAGGCCGCCGGATAGGCGTTCATCACGCCCTTGGCGGTCTCGATAAGCAATTGGATTGCCACGCTGCCGACTTCCATGCCCCTTCTCTGTTCGAGCTCTTCCAGCTTCCAGTCCAGACGCCTGACATTATCCGCATCGCCGCATTTGGCCAGACAGACGCCGTCCAATCCCGGATAAACAACGGCTTCCAGGTCGTCGTTGGTCATCTGCGTTTCCCAGTTGTTAATGCGTACGTAGAGACGGGGAGCGACCTGTTTTTCGCGGTCGGCCTTCAGATACTGCTGGATCATTTCCCGGCCTTTGGGCTTTTCCGCCGGCGGCACAGAGTCTTCCAGATCCAGGGTCAACACATCGCATGCGATGGTCGGGGCTTTGCCGACCATCTTTTCATTGTTGCTGGGTACGTAAAACACCGATCTCATAACAGCCATGATCGTTTCCTCCTCTTCTAGCTAGGTTAGGGGCTTTGCCCCTAAGGAATGTTGGAATAATGGAATAATGGAATGATGGGTGTCAGAGTAAGCGGATATTGGCAAATTGGATGTCTACGGTCAAAAAAACCGATAGCATCCTTTTATAACCTATTACTCCAGCACTCCATTACTCCACTACTCCACATGAAATATAGAACTATGATTTACAAAACACTCAGGAATAATTTTAGTTGAATAAATATTCGACGTCTAAATCAGTTCATTAATTTTGGGGGCGATTTCTTCAGGGCTGTCAACCACGTAAGCCCCGGCCTCCGTCAAGGCCTTGATCTTGCCCTGGGCGGTCCCTCGCCCGCGTTCAACGATACTGCTGGCATGCGAAAATCGCATGCCCTCCGGTGCCCAGGCGCCCGCGATGAAGACGACCAGCGGTTTGGTGAATTCACCGTTGGCAACCGTTTCGGCGGCTTCTTCTTCCAGGGTTCCGCCGATTTCACCAAAAATGGCCACGGCCTTGGTCTGGTCATCGGTTTCGAACTGCTTGAGAACATCGGCCATGGTCAATCCCAGAACGGGCTCCGTGCCGATGTGCATGGCCGTGCTGATGCCCAGGCCCGCCACCTTCAGTGCCCAGGGAACCGTACCCGACTGACCACCGCTGCGCGAAATAACGCCCACCGGGCCCGGATTAAACAGCTTCTTGGCCCAATCGACACTTCCGCCCAGCCAGCCCATGGCCGCCTTGCCCGGGCTGATGATGCCCAGGCTGCCGGGTCCCAGTATTTTGGCATCATTTTTCAAAGCATAGTT
The DNA here is from genome assembly GCA_019312835.1 of Deltaproteobacteria bacterium. Taxonomy (GTDB): domain Bacteria; phylum Desulfobacterota; class Desulfobacteria; order Desulfobacterales; family JAFDCJ01; genus JAFDCJ01. The sequence goes on along the minus strand of JAFDCJ010000123.1, from coordinate 821 downwards.
TACCATGGCGATAACATCGTGGACCGGGATGCGCTCCACCGGCGAGACAACAAATTTGATACCGGCGTCAATGGCTTCGTAGACGGCGCTTTTGAGGGCCGGCCCGGGAATAAAGGTTACGGTGGCATCCACCATCCCTTCATTTTTGATGGCTTCCAGAACGGTATTATAAACCGGCAGACCGTGAACCTCTTCACCACCGCGGCCCGGTGTCACCCCGGCGACCACCTTGGTTCCGTAGCCCTTCATAAACGCGGTCCGCAACGACCCTTCCCGGCCTGTCATGCCCTGGACAATGACTCTTGTATTTTCATCTAGCAATATTGACATATTCTCCCCCTGCTATTCTGTTCCGTGCTTTTTTCTGTAATCCGCCAATCCTTCGATGGGAACCTCGATGGTGATGGCCGAATTGCCCCTGAACCAGCACTCGTACTCGCAGGCCAGACATTCGGTGCCCTTGCGCGCCAACTCATCGGGAGATCCCGCCACCGCCGGTTTACCGTCTTTTAAAACCAGAATGCCCCGGCTATAGGTCTTGCAGGCTTCGACACAGGCATGGGTTTGACAGCCTTCACATTTTTCCTCATCGATGATGACCTTTATCGTTCTTTCGTTAAATTCCATAAGACTTCCCCTTTTGGACTATCAATTGATTATTTTCAATTGAATATTGATGATGTCGTAAAAAGCCGAATTCATCATGTGTTTTGTGTTTCGTGTTTCGTGTTTGGCATGACATAGTGTGTGTCATACTAAGTTATTAGATCACTAAACACAAAACACCAAAAACTGAACACTTTCATAAAAAGATGGCTCTT
>JAFDCJ010000122.1 GCA_019312835.1 Deltaproteobacteria bacterium | reverse complement strand
TTTGACCTAATGTTCAGCAGTCGTGTCGAGCATGGTCGGTTGCCGGATCGGTCGGAGCCCGGCCTTGCTGAGCCAATTACGGCTCCAGTCCGCCCGGAAATTATCACCCCGGTAAGGGTAGCGCCAACGGCCCCCGGCAAAAGCCTGCCTTTGACCGAACGCAGCAACCTGATCAAAGGTGTGACCCTTATGATTGCGTTTGTCGCACTGGTGGCCGGCGGGTTGTGGCTGTGGCAATCCCTACCCGGCATACCTCCGGAACAGGAACAGACGGAAACGTCGATTAAAGCTGCGCATCAACCCGAAACCGAAAAGACCGTGGAGGCAGCTGAGGTTTTACCCGAAACCGCGCCGGATCCGGCCCAAATTGCCGCAGCAAAAAAGGAAGCGGAGAATAAACTGGCCGAATATATGCGGCTCAGTCAGGAATTGGACGCAAAAGGGGTTTCGCAATGGGGAAATCAGGCATATGTTGAAATGACCCAACATGCGAAAGAAGCGGATCGGCTTTTACTTGAAAGCGATTATACCGCAGCGGCCGCAAAATATGCCGCCGCCGCTACCAGTGCTCAAGCCTTAGCCGACCAGGCGGCACTGGTCCTAAAGCAGTTGCTCGATGAGGGCCAGATAGCACTGGATGAGGGAAACGGTGCGCTATCCCAGCAAAAATTCTCAATCGCTTTGATGATTGATCCGAAGAACCCGCTTGCCCGGCACAGTTTGCAGCGCGCCCAAAAATTAGATGCCGTTCGGCAACTGTTGGACTCGGGGAATTACCATGAAAAGGCGGGTAAAATCGCTTTTGCGCATGCCGATTATCAGGAGGCCCTGCGTCTTGACCCGGAGTCAAAAGAGGCCCGGCAGGCTTTGGCCCGGGTGAAAGGTCAAATCCGTGATGCTGAATTTCAGACGCTCATGTCTGAGGGACTCACAGCGCTTCATCAGAATGATTATCAGCTTGCCCGGACAAAACTGCTGAAAGCACAGTCATTCAAGCCGCAGTCCCGCGAAGTTAAGGACGCACTGGCTCAGGTGGATCAGTCCATCCGCCTGGCTCGAATCGAAACCTATCGCCAAAAGGCGATCGCGGCAGAACAGGCTGAAAACTGGCAACAGGCGCTGGATGCTTATTTGCAAGCGCTTAAGATCGACGCCGATGTCGAGTTTGCTGCCCGGGGGAAAGAACGGGCCCAGCGCCACATCCAGATTGACAGGCGCATTAATTTTTATCTGCAACAGCCGGCAGCATTGGAATCAGATCGCCAGCTTGACAACGCCATTGCGCTCATTGATGAAATTGAAGATATTGAACCCAAAGGTCCACAACTTAAACAACGATATGAGAGGCTTGTCCAAATCGTGGACGCTGCTCAAATTCCGATAAAAATAATTATTGAATCCGATACGTTTACGGACATCGCCGTTTATAAAGTCGGGAAAATCGGCCGCTTCGAGAGCCGTGAGCTGAGCCTGCGACCCGGCACCTATACGATTGTGGGAACGCGGGACGGCTACCAGGATGTCCGCAAAAAAATCATCATCAAACCGGGGCAAAGTTCGCTGCGTGTGACCATTCGATGCGAGGTTGAAATTTGAATATCCGCTATAAAATTCAAGACGCCGCAGGTGAACGCAGCCTGACTGAGGACAGCTTTCCGATTATTATCGGAGCCGGTCCGACGGCAGACATCCGTATCAGCGATCTCAAAACCGAAGCGGAAGTCGCATATATCGGCTTGTCGCAAAAGCGGCCTTTTGTTCAAGTCGGACAATCTGATGCTGCGGTGCAATATAATCACCGGAAATTGGACGATTCCGCTTGGCTGATGCATGCAGATCTGCTTAAAATCGGCTCATGCCAAATAAATTTTAAGGTCGAAGGAAGTGAATTTATCATCCAGGTCGTATCCCGGCAAAAAGCAGCCGAGACGGATGCCCCGCCAGCTGCCGCCGGCACGGATGCGGCCTTAAAAATCAGACCCCTGTCCTTTCGGCCCCAGCGGCGAAGACCGACTGTGGATTCAATTCGCCATTATCGGCGAATCATCGGAATGGCAATTGGCCTCAGTTTCCTTTTGCTGATTACCACAGCCTGGTTTGTCTTTACCGCCAGGCAAATCACGATCTATATCGAGCCCCAGCCGGATCAGGTATCCATCAGCGGCAGCCTGATTGCACCCAGATTCGGCGGGCATTATCTGTTGCGGCCCGGAACGTATACGCTGCATGCCGCCAAAGAATGCTATTTTGCATTTGAACAGCCCTTTGAGGTGGGAGAAGACAAAAGCCAGGCGCTCCGATTTGAAATGGAAAGACTTCCCGGCCGCATATCTTTTCAAGCGCATCGATCCGGTGATCCGGCGGCCCTTGTCAACGGCGCCCGGGTCATCATTGACGGATTGGAAGTCGGATCCACACCCATTTCAAACCTTGAAGTAAAAGCCGGACCGCGGGTTTTAGAAATTCAAATGGACAATTATCAGGATATCAAGACCGAAGTGCAAATCACCGGCTGTCCGGAAGAACAGTCATTTGATTTTGCACTTATCCCCGGATGGTCCGATGTGTTTATCAGTTCGATTCCAGAAGGGGCGGCCGTATCGGTTGGCGGTAAACCGGCCGGCAATACGCCTTTAAAAATCGAATTGCCGGAAGGAAACCACCGGCTGCAAATCAGTGCCGAGGGCTTTAAAACCTGGGAAACTCAGCTGGGTGTAAAACCGAATCAGCCCCAATCCATAAAAGATATCCGGCTGCAGCCTGCCGACGGCACATTGGCCCTGCAAACCCAGCCATCCGGCGCGAATATAACCGTCGACGAAAAATTTGTCGGCAAAACGCCTTTAAAGATCAAACTATCAGCAAATACCGAGCATGAAATTCGAATTTCCAAAGCCGGTTATGAAAACGAATCCCGCCGGGTTCAGGTGGCTACCGGCAAAATAAATAAACTGGCTGTGGATTTGAAACCGAGAATGGGGGTCATTCGGTTCACAGTCGAGCCTGCCGATGCCCAGCTGGTTCTGAACGGAAAAAATCAGGGAAACGTTCCGCGGGAATTAGAGCTGGTAGCGGTCAGTCACCAGCTGGAAATTATTAAAAAAGGATATAAACCCTATCGAACACGCGTCACCCCGCGCCCCGGATTTCCGAAAGAAATCAGAATTACGTTAAACAGTCTGATATCAAAACCCGCCGGTCCTGCGGGTGTTATCACAGCTCAAAATGGATATGCGCTGAAACTGGTCCGCCCCGGACCTTTTGCCATGGGCTCTTCGCGTCGGGAACAGGGCCGCCGCACCAACGAAACACTTCGAAAAATTATTCTGCAAAGACCATTTTATATGGGTAAAAGGGAAGTAACCAATAAAGAGTTTAAAAAATTTTTAGCCAGCCACAATTCCGGAGCCTTCAAGGGACAGCGTTTGTCAAATGACGATCAGCCCGTGGTTCGGGTAACATGGGAGCAGGCGGCGTTGTTCTGTAACTGGCTCAGCGCCAGGGATTCTCTGCCGCCCGCCTATGTTAAAAAAGGCGGCCGCCTGGTCGCAGTTGAGCCCATTGGAACCGGATATCGTTTGCCCACCGAGGCCGAATGGGAATATTGCGCCCGATTCACAAAAGATGCGGTTTCACTCAAATACCCATGGGGAAATCAATTTCCCCCGGCTTCTGCT
>JAFDCJ010000121.1 GCA_019312835.1 Deltaproteobacteria bacterium | reverse complement strand
TGTTCATGGCGTTGACAATGTCACAGGTTTGATAGGCGCTGGCTTCCAATACGGCCCGGGCCAGGTGTCCTTTGTTCACATAGCGGGTGAGTCCGACGATGACGCCACGGGCATCCGAGCGCCAATAGGGCGCAAACAGACCGGAAAAGGCCGGTACAAAATAAGCGCCGCCGTTATCTTCAACCGTCTGGGCCAGGGCTTCAATTTCCGGTGCTTTGGATATCAAGCCCAGATTGTCCCGCAGCCACTGGACCAGGGCTCCGGTAATGGCGATGGAGCCCTCCAGGCAGTACACCGGTGCCTGGTCATTAATCTGGTAGCCCAGGGTGGTGAGCAGGCCCTGGCGGGAGACGGTCGGGGTGATGCCGGTATTGAGCAGGAGAAAACATCCCGTGCCGTAGGTGTTTTTGGCCTCGCCCATGTCAAAGCAGGTCTGGCCGACCATGGCTGCCTGCTGATCCCCCAGGGCGCCGCAAACCGGGATGGCAGCCCCCAGCGGCCCGTCTTTCAAGCTGGTGCCCCAGGTTTTTTCGTCGGAAGAAGGTACGATGCGGGGTAGGATCTGCGGGGGGATATCCAGAATTTGGAGGATCTCTTCGTCCCATTGAAGGGTTTGCAAATCCATCAGCATGGTGCGGCTGGCATTGGTAACATCGGTGACATGGGACCCCCCATTGGGCCCCCCGGTAAGCCACCAGATGATCCAGGTTTCCATGGTGCCGAACAGGGCCTCTCCTTTGTCCGCCGCCTGGCGCGCCGGAGTGATGTTATCCAGGATCCATTTTATTTTTGGCCCCGAAAAATAGGTGGCAATGGGCAGGCCGGTTTTGTCGCGAAACCGATTTTGTCCCTTGGCACTGATTAAATCCGAGCAAATTTCATCGGTGCGCGTGCACTGCCAGACAACGGCGTTGGAAAAGGGTTTGCCGGTATGTTTATCCCAGACAACGGTGGTTTCCCGCTGGTTGGTGATACCAACGGCCACCAGATCCGACCCGGAAAGACCGGCCTTTGCCAGTGCGCCCCGGATGACGTCCCGGGTGTTTTGCCAGATTTCAACCGGATTATGCTCCACCCAGCCGGGCTTGGGGAAGATCTGTTCGTGCTCTTTTTGATCCAGTCCCACAATGTCTCCGCCGTGGTCGAAAATGATGAAACGGTTGCTGGTGGTGCCCTGATCTAGTGCCCCAACATAGTTGGCCATGGTTGGTCTCCTTTCGTTTGTTTCTGTCTAAATAAGGTTTTTCAGAAGCGGTCCGCTCATTTTTGGTTGGCCGACCAGCTGGGGTACGGTTTTGTTAAACAGATAGATAAGGGGAATACAAAACGCCAAGCTGGCCAGTGTAATTGTTGTTCCGACACTAATTAACACCCACGGAAAGCCCGACAGATTGTTTACAACCCACTGCGCCGCGCGTCCGTTGATGAAGTGGTAAAAGAGCCCGTTCAGGCAAAATAGGATCAGAGCATTTTGACCCATCCAGCCGATTGCCTTCCATTTTGGCGTGACACCGGCCAGGAAAAAAATAAACAACGACCCCACCACGGCAGTGAATGGGAATAAGAAAAAATTTCCATGAGAGGACATCATGATTATTACGGAATCAAAGAATATGAAAGGGCCTCGGTTTAGCTTGTAGGTGAAAAGGATCACCAGAAAAGTGACAATCAGACCGGGCATCAGAAATTTGAGTGACACCTTGCCCATTAGGAATTTGCGGCGTTTGAGATAAACTCCCAGCAGATAGAAGGAATAAACGACCACAGCTTCATGTATATACAGGTAGTTTCTGCCTATCACCTTGCCTTGCATGGGATTGAAAATATCGAACTGCCAGTTGATTGCATATCCGACGATGTAAAATATGGCGGCGCCGAGCAAAATCATCGCATCGGATTTAAATAATCTGAACGCAAAAAAGTGAACAAGTTCAACCGAAAAGAGGCAGAGTAAAAACCACGTCGGAATATTAAACATGGGAAGCCCAAAAACCGTCAACTTGAGTCCCTGGAGATACCCATTGAGGCTTGGCAGCTTTAAATTGAAGAAATCACCCGTAATGAAAAGGGTTAATACCATCATCAACCCGGTGAAGAATAGATATGGGATCAGGCGGGACGCCAACCGGTGCTTCAGGTATTTACCGAAACTCAGCTGCAGGGCGTGCTCTTTGGCGATATAGCCGGCCAATACGAAAAACAGCAACATGTGAAAGGAATATATGAATTTATAGTGAAGAGCAGCAGCAGGATTTTCCAAATACATAATTCGCTCAATGAAGTGCCCGTAGTACACAAGTGTAATACCGTAAAACCGTGCGGCATCAATTACCCATATTCTTTTTTTTTCGGTTTCGGGATTCATATGGCAACTGAAATCCTTGCCGTTATTAGGCGGGCCTTGCCGATCTTGCGACAGAGAAGTTATTCAGCCATAAGGTTAAGTGGGCTTTTCCAATGCCTTAGCCGAAATCCACCTGCGGGCTAAACCTTTAGGGGAACCCAATAAAAAAATCATATCATTGAGAACCTCTCGCGACTACAAAAAAGTTGAGGGGCTAAAGCATTCACTTTAGCCCCTCAAGGATTAAGGCCTATTATTGCCAGCCGGGCAGTTGCCTGCAAGTTATTCCCAAATTGGTTCTTTCAACTGCCTGTAGCAATTAAGGGTTATTAAACCGCATGGCAAAAATAGTGTATCAGCGAAACGGCTATTTTACGCGTCCCTCACGCCAGGCCTGAATGAGCTTGTCATAATTGACCGTTTCACCTTTCGGTTTCTCATTGACCTTCGCTTTGGGCGAGCCGGGCTGGTTCAGCCAATAGGATTCATCCTTTTTGGGGTTGAGCTTGGGACCGCATTCTTTCTGCACATTTGCTCGCTCGATACGTTGCATCACGCGGTCCATCTCATTGGCGAGATTGTCCATGGCCTTATCTACGGTGACCTCACCGGATACCGCCTCACCGATATTTTGCCACCACAGCTGGGCCAGCTTCGGATAATCGGGCACGTTGACGCCGGTGGGGGTCCAGGCAACCCGCGCCGGGCTGCGGTAAAACTCCACCAGCCCGCCGAGCTTGGGTGCGCGCTCGGTGAAAGACTTGTCTCTGATATCGCTGTCACGGATCGGCGTCAAGCCCACGTGAGCTTTTTTCAGGGAAGTGGTCTTGCAAACGCAGAACTGGGCGAATAGCCAGGCAGCCTTGCGGCGCTCGAGCGGTGTGCTCTTCATAAAGGTCCAGGAGCCGCAATCCTGGTAGCCCAGCTTCATGCCCTCTTCCCAGTAAGGACCGTGGGGGGAGGGAGCCATGCGCCATTTGGGTGTGCCGTCCTCGTTGACCGTCGGACCCGGTTTGACCATGTCGGGCACAAAGGCCGTGTACCAGAAGATCTGCTGGGCGACACTGCCGCCGGCCAGAAACGGCAGGTAGGTGTAGAAATCCATGCCCAGGGCACCCGGAGGAGCGTATTTGCGCAGCCACTCCATGTATTTGCGCAGCGCGTATTTGGCTGCCGGGCCATTGGCGGCACCCCCGCGCGCAACGGTCGCACCGACCGGTCGGCAATTTTCCATTCGGATACCCCATTCATCTACGGGTAGTCCGTTGGGAATACCCTTGTCGCCGGCACCGGCCATGGACAACCAGGCATCGGTGAAGCGCCAGCCCAGATCCGGGGCCTTCTTGCCATAGTCGTTATGACCGAAAATGGCCTTGCCGTCGATTTCGCGGACATGCTCGGTGAAGAACTCGGCAATGTCCTCGTAGGCCGACCAGTTGACCGGCACACCTAACTCATAGCCGTAAATATCCTTAAACTGCTTTTTAAAGTCCTCGCGATTGAACCAGTCATAGCGGAACCAATAGAGATTGGCGAACTGCTGGTCCGGCAGCTGATAAAGTTTACCGTCCGGGCCGGTGGTAAAGGACTTGCCCATGAAATCGTCTACATCCAGCGTGGGCAACGTCACTTCCTTGCCTTCACCCGCCATGAAGTCGGACAGGGGCACCACATAACCGTATCGGGCGTGGGTTCCGATGAGGTCGGAATCATTTATCCAACCATCATAGAGGTTTTCGCCGGAAGCCCACTGGGACTGAAGCTTTTCAATGACATCCCCTTCCTGGATCAGGTCAAAGGAGACCTTGATGCCGGTGATCTCTTCAAAGGCCTTGCCCAGCACCTTGGCCTCATACTCATGAGTTGCGATGGTCTCGGACACGATCTTGATGTTCATTCCCTTGAAGGGTTTAGCCGCATTGATAAACCACTCCATCTCCTTCATCTGTTCGTCTTTGCTCAGCGTCGAGGGTTGAAATTCTTCGTCTACCCACTTCTTGGCGGCCGCCATGTCCGCGCTCGCAGTACCTGCAAAAAACGCGAACAAAACAGCCAGCACGCCTGTCAGAAGCACGATCCTGTTCTTCTTTTTTGACATCATGGAAATCATGTGGTCACCTCCTGTGGGCCTTCAGCGTTTGTTTAAATTGCCTTGCGGTCTCATCGCTGGAGTGAAGGCCATTGACACCTAGCGACATAGGACCTGTCTTGCTCACTATTGAATAGCATCTGCCCGGGGTCACCGGGAAGAATCCGGACGGTTTTCCCTATTAACTGCGATTTATCCCCAACGCATAACGATAATCACCCAGCCAACAGAAATAATGGTGGCAATCCACAGCGCCATATCCGTTAATCCGAGCCACGCGAGATGGATATAGGCACTACCCAGCAAGCCCAAAAAAAATCTCGTTCCCCGTGTCGTCGGGACCATCAGAAAACCGCGGCGTTCGATGGTCGGCGACACCAGCTCCCAGATCAGCATGCCGCCGATCATCAGAAAAATGGCGATGAAGAAAATCGCCGTCGGTTTGGTCCAATACATCCATTCGAGACTCATGGCGATCTCTCTAGTGAAGATTTAAGATTGAATATTCCATATTCTTCATACCCGTCCTAATGCAAAGCCCTTGGCCATGTAGTTCCGCACAAACCAGATCACCAGCGCTCCCGGGACGATGGTCAGCACACCGGCAGCGGCCATCAGGCCCCAATCCAGGCCTGTGGCGCTGATCGTTCGCGTCATGGTGGCGGTAATGGGTTTGGCCTCGGTAATCGTCAGGGTCCGGGCAAAAAGCAGTTCAACCCAGCTGAACATAAAACAGAAAAATGCGGTTACGCCCACGCCGGCTCGAATCAGTGGAATGAAAATGGTGATGAAAAAGCG
>JAFDCJ010000120.1 GCA_019312835.1 Deltaproteobacteria bacterium | reverse complement strand
GGGTCCATCGATCCGGTTTGCCGGTAGGCCCACACGATCAGGGCCAGCCCCACGGAGACTTCCGCACCCGCGATGGCGAAGATAAACAGCACGATGGACTGGCCTTCCATCTGCTGCCAGAGCAGCGATGCGCCCACCAGGACGATCGCGGCGGCATTGAGCATGATTTCCACTCCCAGCAGGATCATAATCAGGCTGCGTCGGACGACCATGCAGATCATCCCCAGCAAAAACAGCAACCCTGCCAGTATCAGGACGTGACCAAACGGAACAATCATAGCTCACCTTCAGGGGCTTTGGCAGCCTGGATTCTTTTTAGGCGCCGGCCGAGTATCAGGGCGCCAATCAGGGCCACCAGCAACAGCAAAGAAACGATTTCAATGGAAAGCCAATGCCTTTCAAATATATATTGCCCGAAAACGGCGGGATCGGCCGCGGCCGTTTTCAAAATGATCCGGCTGCCGGGTTCGGACATAATCAGCCCGGCGCCGATGGCAATGTAGAACGCACCGAGGACAGCCGCCGGCAGCAATTGTTTCAGGGGAAATAATCGTTCCTCGGCTTTTTTCAGCTTCATCATGATGACGATGAACAAAAACAGCACCATGATGGCCCCGGCGTATATGATCACCTCGAGGATGGCCAGATAAGGCGCGCCAAAAAGATAAAACAGCATGGCGCTGCCGAAGAAGGAAAAAATCAGGTAAATCACCGCATGGACCACATTGGGCCGGGTGATGGCCAGGGCGGTCGATCCCAGAATCAACAGGGACAGTAAGTAGAATATGGTGGAATAAACAGTCATAATGAAAAAATTTTAAGCCAGGAGGCTGGGATGCCAGAAGGCCTGGAAGCTCAAAAATGCTGGTCTGCCAGTCGGCTTCCCAGCCTCAAAGCCTCCCAGCTTCCAGGCTTTCCAGCTTTACGGCAAATTGCTCTTTACATTCACCGGTTTGTCTTCCTTTTCGTGCTCGCCCTTGCCGCCTATTTCGGTTACGATGCCGGCGTACTTGTAAAAATTGTATTCTCTGTCCTTGCCGCAGTGATCCACCAGCAGATCCTCTTTTTCGTAGACCAGCTTTAAAATGTCTTGCTCGCAGGTCTCGAACATCGGCGTCAGTTGAATGGCCGAAGTCGGGCAGGCCTCCTCGCACAGCCCGCAGTAGATACAGCGTGCATGGTTGATGCGAAACCAGGTGGCATAGCGGCGACCGTTTTCTTTCTGGGCCGACTGCATGGAGATGCAGCTGACCGGGCAGGCCCCTGAACACAGGTAGCAGGCCACGCAGCGTTCATTGCCGTCCGGGTCGCGGGTTAATATAATTCGAGCCCGCGTGCGTTCCGGCAGGGGCCGCTTGTACTCCGGGTACTCTTCGGTGATGGGCTTGCGAAACAGGTGCTTGAACGTGGTCGCAAAACCGGTTGTGAGTGCTTTAACTGCTTCGATTGCTGAGCTCATTTTAGAGTAATTATCACAATTATTTAGATGTTCGTTGAAAGTGGTCGTGCCGTAAAATGCCGATTTTCCCCTCCCCCGGCGGGAGGGGATTAAGGGGAGGGGGTAAAATGGAATATGCTTCCTTTTTATTCACCCTCACCCCGACCCTCTCCCGTCAAGGGAGAGGGAGGTTATCGGCAATTTATCCTCCTGCGTTGAAGCTTTAATTTCGAATTACCAGATCAAAAGTACTGCTCCCGTTATAACGATATTTATCAAAGCCGCCGGGATGAGCACCTTCCATCCCAGGGCCATCAGCTGGTCATAGCGCAGCCGGGGCAGGGTGGCCCGCACCCAGATCATAATCAGCGAGACCAGTATGATTTTGACAAACAGCCACAGGACCGGCGGCAGCAGGGGCCCGCGCCATCCGCCCAGAAAAAAGACCGCCATGAGTGCGCCCAGTACCTGCATGTGGACGTACTCGCCCAGGAAGAACAGCCCGAAGCGCATCCCGCTGTATTCCGTGTGATAGCCTGCGCCCAATTCGTTTTCCGCTTCGGGAAGGTCGAAAGGAATCCGCTTGCTTTCGGCCATGGCGCTGATGATAAAGATAACAAAGGAAACGGGCTGCACCAGGACAAAGGGATAGTCCGCCTGGGCATTGACGATATCCACCAGGCTGAAGGAGCGCGCCAGCATGACAATCGGCACCAGGGCAAGGCCCAGGGATAGCTCATAGCTGATCATCTGGGCTGCCCCCCGGATACCGCCCAGCAGGCTGTATTTGGAATTCGACGCCCAACCGCCCAGGGCCACCCCGTAGACACCCAGCGCGGACATCGCAAAAACGAACAGCAGGCCCACATTCAGATCGGTTATTACCAGCGGAATGGTTCGCCCCCCGATGGTGATGTCGCTGCCCAGCGGTACGACCGCAAACATCATCAGGGCCGTGAAGGCCACAACGGCCGGAGCCAGTTTAAAAATCGTGTGATCGGCCGCTTCCGGCACCGTATCTTCTTTGACCATCATTTTGACCGTATCGGCAATGGGCTGCAGCAGTCCGAATTTTCCGGCCCGATTGGGACCATAGCGAATTTGCAGCCTGGCAAGGAACTTTCTCTCCACCAGGACCAAGTAGGCCGCCACTAGCAGAAGGCCGACCAATATGACGCCCAGTTTGATCAGTAAAATTATGAAGCCGATGATCCAGTCCATGTCGCTTTGTCAGTTGTTCGTTGTCTGTTGTCGGTTGCGAAAGGATTTGAAATAATAGCCCCAATCCTTATAATCTCGAAAAAACAAATCACAAATTACAAATCACAAATAATGTCCAATGACCAAATATCCGAATTCCAAACAGTTGATTTACCATTTATGTAAAGATCCCATATTTGTAAATTGTAGCTCTTGGTTTCGGTCATTGAAATTTCGAATTTGAGATTTATTTGCAATTTGGTGCCTGTGTTTTGTTTTTTCATAAACCGCGGAGCAATTGTTTTTGATGTACTAACCTATTTTCTTAATATGTTCCCTGCTAATTCGCACCGGGCCGGGCTCGAAAATCTGCCAGGACAGCTTCCGGTGACGGGGAACAACGATTACGCCGGGTGCCATGTTTGCAGCTGTCTTCAGTTTCGCTTCGAGCTTACCGCCGTCCGTTGTAATCGAAATCAGATCGCCCTCAACCAGGTTCAGGCGTTTGGCCTCGCCGGCATGCATGCTCAGGGTTGGTTGCGGCACCAATTCCTGCAAGCAGGCCGAACGTGCCGAAAGCTCTTCCGTGCCAAAAGTCCCATCCACCAATAAAAGCTCGAGACGGTCGTCTCCGCCGCCATCTTTTGCAATTGCACAGGCGTTCCGGCCTTTAAAGCGCAAGTCGGTGTCAGCAGAAGCCTGGAGCCTTACCCCGTCATCGGGAAGATCATCCCAGGACGGCAGATCGGCGATTTCGGGGATGATATCTGCTAACAGATGCCGGTCCACATCCGGTCTTGCATCCGCATCTGCCAGATCTGCCAGCAGCTGCCAGGCCGGTCGGGGTTCTGCGGCGGGAATACCCGTACCGTAAATTCGCGGTGGGTGATGGCCGCCGCCGCTCCGAACGATCGGCACTCCTCCCTCATAGGCGGGCCCCGCAACCTGCAGGCGGCCTTCCTGGTTCACAAAAATTCCGCCCGCCTCATAAAAAGTTGAGGTCGGTAAAAATATATGGGCCCGGCGCATTGTCCCGGTATTGAGATGGTCCATAACCACCAGCAGTTCAAGTTGGCCGATGGCCCGGTCAAGACGGCTGTGGTCCCTAAAATCACTGAAAGGGTCACATTCGGCCAGAATCAGGGCTTTGATTTCACTGTTTTCGATGCCTTCAATGATCTGCAAAAAGGATCTTTCCGGATCCGAAGCCAGCCCCGCACCAAAGGCATTGGCCCCCGGCATGATATAGAACAGTCCCGCTTCTTTGTCAGCTGCCCGCAAGAGCAGGGCAAGATCGGCAGCGAGTCCGGGAACCTGAGGCGGTACGATGTCGGTGCCGCAAACAACCACCGTCTGGCGGCTGTTGCGCAGTGAATGGGCAACGGCTGCAATTTGTTCCCGGTAGGTTTCATCCGCCAGGTTTTCGTCCGGGGCGGCCGCAAAGAATTGAGCGGCGGGTTCTCCGAGGGCTGCGGCCGCAGCCTGGTCCACGGCGGCTTTTACCAAAAGCCCGGCGTAAAAACCGAGTTCATTCAATGCCACGGGCAGGTGGATAAAATCGAGCGGCAAAGATACCGGTCTGGGATCCAGGACCACAACGGTCGCGCCGTTTCTGTGGGCCTGTCGCAGGGCCAGGGCCAGCATGGGCGCTTCATTGATTGGATCCGCTCCCATGAGCAGGATGCAATCCGAATTTTCAATCTCTCGCAATGATAAGGCCAACTCCGGCTCCAGCCGGGCGACGGCTGATTTAACTTTCACAGCCAGCGCCTGGTCCACGAAAAAGATCGGATCTTCAGCGTTATTCATACGGCAAAAATGGGTCAGCATGGACTGGGTCTCCAGGCTGCTGCGGGCTGATCCAACGGCTGCAACCGCTGACGCGCCGGTATCCCGGCGGATTCGATCCAGCTGCTTATGGATTTCCGCCAGGGCCTCCTTTACGGTCGCCTCACGGCTGCCGATTAAAGCCGAGCGCGGTCTGGATTCGAGGCCGTTGTAAAAATGGCCGTAGCGTCCCCGGTCACAGATAAAATAGCCGTTGACCGCCCGGCTGTGGCGGGCTTCCTGGCGCCGGGCTTCGCGATAGCGAAAGCTGATGACGGTGTGACACCCCAGACTGCAGTTGATGCAAATGGCAGGGCTGCGCTGATAATCCCAGCGACGGCCGAAAAACCGTGAAGGCTTATCCGTATAAACCCCTGTGGGGCACAGGTCGGACAGGTTTCCGCTAAAGGGGCTTTCCAGGACGCCGTCCTTGAAGCGCCCGAAATAGGTGCGGTTGGCGCTGCGCATCACCCCCAGATCGAGATAACCGCTATATTCCTGATAGTACCGCGAACACCGGTAGCAGTGGATACAGCGATTCATTTCGTGCTGTAGCAGGGGGCCCAGATATTGATCGGTATAGGTGCGCTTGTTGCCCTCAAAGCGACGCAGGCCGTGCCCGCCGGCAATGGTCATATCTTGCAGCAGACAATGCCCGCCCTCGTCACAAACCGGGCAATCGTGGGGATGGTTGAGCATCAGCCATTCAATCACGTGCTTGCGGAAATCCACGGCCTCTTCGTCCGTGGTCGAAACCACCATGCCGTCCTGGGCCTCGATCATGCAGCTCATCTGGATGCCTTTAAACGGCCCCTCCAGGAATTTAACCGCACAAACCCGACAGGCGCCCACTGATCCCAGGGCCGGATGATAACAAAACCGGGGAATCATGATGCCAAGCTGTTCCGCAGCCTCGATCACCTTGGTTCCGGAATCAACTTCTATTTCACGATGGTCGATAATTAGCTTGGGCATGGTTCGTTCATCAAGTTTGTTAAGCGAATAACCTTGTGGCGGTATTCAAATCTCGCATCTTCAACCAAATGGCGTACTGGCGTAGTGATGAAAAATCGAACGACTGATCAGCTGTTGTGCAAATCCATTACTCCATCACTCCGGTACTCCGATACTCCTATGTTGACTTCATTACCTCATTCAACTTTACCTAAATGGACATTTCTTCTGACTTATGTGTTCCATAATTTCGCCATTGAAGTGCTTCAGCAGACTTTCAACCGGCCCCACCGCACCAGGCGCGAAAGCGCAATAGGCGCTCCAGAGGTGTTTGCACATGCGCGCGAGCATGGGGATATGTTCCTCCCGGCCCTGTCCGTTTTCGATCCGTTTCAAAATGTCCCGGATATACGGCAGTCCTTCGCGGCAGGGTGTGCACCAGCCGCAGGATTCCCTGGCAAAAAATTCGATTAAATTCAGGGTGGCTGCCACCAGACAGGTTTTGTGATCAAACACCATGATGGCGCCGGTGCCAAGCCGGTTGCCGATGTCGCGCAATGGTTGAAAATCCATTTCAACATCATAGTGTTCCGGGGTTAAAAAGCAGGTGGAAGCTCCGCCCGGTAGACAGGCCTTGAAGTCAGATCCTTCCAGCATGCCGCCGGCATGTTCTTCGATGATCTCACTCAATCGCACCCCCATCGGCAATTCATAGCAGCCGGGGCGGTTCACCTTGCCGCTGATGGCAAACAGTTTCGTGCCGGCACCGGCCTTGGTGAGGGCGAGATCTTTAAACCACTGCTCGCCGTTGCGGATAATATGCGGAATGCAGGCCAGGGTTTCAACATTGGACAGCACCGTGGGCAACCCCCACAACCCCTTGGCCGTGGGGTAGGGCGGCGGCTGCTGGGGATTGGGCCGCTTGCCCATCAGCGCGTTTATCTGGGCGGTAACTTCACCGCAAATGTAGCGTCCGGCGCTGCGGTGGACGATGATATCCAGCGAATAAGCGCTGCCCAGGATGTTTTGCCCCAGATAGCCCTCCCGGCGGGCGACTTCAATTTCCCTTTCCAGGACCCCGGCAGCCCTTTCGTATTCCGGCCGGATGAAAATAATGCCATGCTCGGCCAGGGAAGCGAACCCGGCAATGATGATGCCTTCGATGATCATATGGGGATCGGCATGAATCATGACGTGATCCTTAAAGGTGCCCGGCTCCATTTCATCGGCGTTGCAAACGATGTAGCGCGGAAAAGGGGCGTCTTCGGCCACCGACATGAGCTTCATGCCGGCGGGAAAGGCGGCCCCGCCGCGGCCGAGTAAATTGGCGTCCACAATCGCCTGGCGGACGTCCATATGGGTAAAGTCCCTGAGGGCATTTGCCAGGGCCTGGTAGCCGCCGCTCTGGCGGTATTCATCCAGGGTGGCCACCCGGTCAGGCCGGCGATTTTGAAAGAGTACTTGCGGGTACATGAAAATGCCTAAATTGCCTAAAATGAGCTAAAATGCCTAAAATTCAAGAAGGCTTTTTGTCTGTTTTTATGCAGCTTAAATGTTGCCGGGATGAGGTGGAAGTAGCGTTTTTCGCTATCTTCAGACTCCGCATTCCTCATTCCGACTTCCCCATTTTATGAGGCGCTAGCTTTCAATTCCTCTATGATCTCGTCTATCTTTTCCGGTGTCAGGTTTCCGTGTACTTTTTTGTTGATTAAAATGGCCGGGGAGCGGTCGCAGTATCCCACACAGCATACCGGCAGCAGGGTGAACAGGCCGTCGGGGGTGGTTTCACCATCGCCGATACCCAGCTTTTTCGACAGATAATCTTTGATGGTCTCGAATCCGTTCATCCAGCAAACCACGCTGTCACAGACATGGATGACGTATTTGCCCACCGGCTCACGGTATATGAAGGTATAAAATGTCGCCAGCTGCTCCACTTCCAGCGGTGACATGCCCACCAGCCGGGCGGTTTCTTCAACCCCCTCATCGGACAGGTAGCCGAAATGCTCCTGGATGGCAAATATCACATCCACCACCATTTCACGCGGGTGGTCGACAGCGGCAATTTTCGCCTCGAGAGACTTTCTTAGTTCTTCCGGAAGCATAAACTGTCCAACCTTCAGATAGCGGTGAATAAAATTCGAATGTCGAAATCCGAAATCCGAAACAAATTCGAATTACCGAATACCAACTGTGTTAAACGGATGATCGTTCGGCTGTTTTACGGAAATATCTGTTGTTTTTGTCATTGGAATATTCGAATTTGAATATTGTTTCGAATTTCGTGCTTCGTATTTCGAATTTTTCTTACAATTTTAATAAAGAACGTTAAATTAAACCGTCACCCTTTTTGGGGACGCTCCTACCGGTCTATATCCGGCATAATATAGTCCCAGGACCCGATAATCGTGATCAGATCGGCAATGGATCCGCCCACCGCCACCAGGGGCATCACCTGGATGTTGGCAAAGCCGGGGCCGCGTATGCGGGTACGATAGGAATAGCCGCACCCGTCGCTGACCACGTAATAGCCCTGTTCCCCCCGGGGGATCTCACAGGCGGCATAAGCCTCGCCCGGAGGGATTTTCGGTCCCCGGGTCACATTGACAAAGTGATGGATCAGACTTTCAATGTCCTTGAGCATATCCTGGCGCTGGGGGATCACATACCGGTAATCATCGGTGACATAGCGGCCGCCCGGCATATTGGCCGCTGCCTGCTCGATAATTTTGATGCTTTGACGCATTTCCGCCACCCGTACCAGATAGCGGGCATAGCAATCGCCGTCGGGGTGGGTGGGAACCTCGAAGTCGAAGTTTTCATAACCCGAATAGGGAAAGGCCTTGCGCAAATCCCATTGCAGACCGCAGGCGCGCAGATTTGGCCCCGACACACCCCAGTCCATAGCGTCCTGGAGGGTCAGGCGGCCGACACCCCGGGTCCGGGCCCTGAATATGGGATTTTTACGGATCAGGGCTTCGTATTCGTCCAGGCGCCGGGGAAAAATATTAACGAAATTATCCACGGCCTCTTTCCAGCCCTCCGGCAGATCGGCCGCCAGACCGCCCAGCCTGAACCACGAAGGGTGCAGCCGGCCGCCGGTGATCAATTCCACGATGTCCAGGAGCATTTCCCGTTCGCGGAAGGTGTAGAAGTTGGGCGACATGGCCCCCACATCATGGGCGTAGGTGGCAAACCAAACCAGATGGTTGCTCAGCCGGAACAATTCGCTGAGCAGCACCCGGGTCACCTGGGCCCGCTCGGGCACCTTGATGTCGGCAAGGGTTTCCACCGCCATGACATAGGGCAGGTTGTTGGCTGCGCCGGCCAGGTAATCGATCCGATCCGTATAGGGGATGAACTGGTTCCAGGTCTGGCGCTCGGCGATTTTTTCCGCCGCCCGGTGGTGATAGCCGATGTCCATGTCCATGGAAGTGATTTCTTCCCCGTCGAGGGTGACGATATAGCGCATCAGGCCGTGCACGCTGACGTGATGGGGTCCGACGTTCAAAATAAGCTGGTAGTCTTTGTCATCCTTTTTAACGTAGATGCCGGCATCCAGGGGCTGGATCCGCCGGGCATCTTCCAGGGTGTAGGGCGGCATGGCGGTGGCCCGGCCGGGATAGCTCTTGCGCAGCGGGTGTCCTTCCCAGTCATGGGGCATGATCAGGCGCTGCAGGTTGGGGTGGCCGTCGAACTGCACCCCGAAAAGATCGTACACCTCCCGTTCATACCAGCTGGCCGAGGGCCAGATATTGGTGATGCTCGGTATGACCGGCTGGCGGCCCGGCAGGGGGACCTTCAGGCGCAGCCGCGCGGCCGGCTCAAAGGACAGGAGATGGTAAACCAGGGTAAAATCAGTGTCGTCCTCAGGGTTTTGCCGGGCGGACTCGTCAACCGCGGTGAGATCTTCCAGGCGTTGATACCGCGGTGTGGCTTCGGATTTGAGAAACCGCAGCACATCCGTGACACGCTGCTCCGCCACCCGGAAGGTGGGCATATCGGAAGTCGTCGGCGACAGCTGAACGGCATCTGCAAAGCGTTCCTGCAGGGTGCGGGCCAGGGCCCGGTCGCCAGGATTGAGCTCTACCTGCCGGGGTGCCGGGGTCCACATCAAATTCGTGCGGCTGTCTGTGAATTCCGGGGGAACAGCCGAATTTCCGCGGATGGCGGTGCCTTCCATTCCCGGACCCCGCGGATCGCGGGATTTGGTTTGGCCGTCAACCAGAATCGGGCCCCGGCTGCCCTGGGTACCGCCGCTGAGGCCGAAAATGGACCGTGTGGGCTTTTCAGATCCGATCTTTTCCTGCAGGGTGACGAGTCCGTGCAGCACGGCTTCCGGGCGCGGGGGACACCCCGGGATGTAGACATCCACCGGCAGGATCTGGTCCACCCCCTGAACCACGCTATAGGCGTCATACATGCCGCCGCAATTCGAGCAGGACCCCATGGAGATGACCCACTTGGGCTCCGCCATCTGCTCGTAAAGCCTTAAGACAACCGGGGCAATTTTTTTAAAGACGGTCCCGGCCACGATTAACAAATCCGCCTGGCGGGGCGATGCGCGCAGGACCTCGGCGCCGAAGCGGGCCATATCATAACGGGCGGTGAAGGCGGCGGCTTCCTCAACAAAGCAACAGGAGAGTCCGAAAAACATGGGCCACAGGCTGTATTTGCGGGACCAGTTGATCAGGATGTCCGCATTGTTCAGCAGTCGCTCGTCTAGTTTTTGTTGCCCGTCGGCCCCCACTCAAGCCCTCCTTTTACCCACACATAAACAAGACCCAGAAGCAACACCGCAATAAAAAAAGATATCTGCAGCCATCCCGACCATCCCAGCTTTTCCCAGGCGATCGCCCACGAAAAGATATAGGCGCCCTCGATATCAAACAGCAGAAAGAAAATGGCCACCAGGTAAAACGGGACCGGATATCTCAGCCGCGCGCTGCCGGTGGGGATGATGCCGCTTTCATAGGCGCGCAATTTTTCGACCGTGGGTTTTTTCTCCCCGATCCAGGAGGCGATCAACAGCAGCAGCGCGATCAGCGCCAGGATCAAAAGGCCGAAGATCACCAGGCTGAATATGCCGGGCTCCCACGGAGATAATACCCCATCATTGACGACTACCTGCATGGCCTCCTCCGTCAAAACCGAATCTGAGGTTTTGAAAACATCAAGGAAAGAACTAAGGGATGAAGAAAAATTTATGCAGCAATATCGTCCTATATGCAAGTATAAAATGACACAATGTGTGATTTTTTTTAGTCAAAATTGCTATCATTTAAGATAGTTCCTTGCAATGGGCGCGAGACCCGGATTTAGCCGTCGGTCGCAGTGATGGTGATGGTTGCCCCGGCGGGCACGCTTTTAAACAGCTGCGGATCACCCAGGACACGGCCGAAAACATTCACGGGGCTGTACGCCCGCGGCTGGTCATCGGTGCTGACCGGGGTGGGGCCGAAAAAGATGCAAAACGCCGGTCCGGCCGGCCAATAGCCCAGATCCCCCACGGCGACATCCTGGCCGGCGCCGGGCTCCTGATCGATGGCCAGGGGAATATCGAAATAGATTTCATCCCCCCAGACGTTGACCGATCCTTCAAGGGGCAGCGCTTGCGCTATGTGGCGGGCTGTCGGCGTGTCCGTCAGCTCGGCTGCCATGGAAATGTTTTCAACCTCAATCATAATCGTGGCCATTTTGGGAATATCTCCTTGCGGTGGTTTTGTGAAAGCATTCCTGCTGAACGGATTAATGGCTGATGTCCATACCTGCCCGCCAGCGCGACAAATTCACGTTTGGCCGGTGCGATGCATCCAAACATGCTCGCACGGGTGACGGCCAGACTCAGCCATATGCGAGCCGGTGACGTGCTATTTCGGGCTCGGGTACTCAGTATCTGGTGGTCTGCCGCGGCGCGGCGGGGTTATATCTTGTTTCCGGCAACCAGGCGCGCAAAATGCTCAAAGGATCTGTCCCAGGATTTTTCGGCATCATCGGGAAAACAACAACCGGGCAGTTGCCGGCTCTTCAAGTGATAGCTCAGACACTCGCAGCAGATTCCTTTGCGCGCACAAGGATCATATGTGCAATTACACCTATTGAGGTTCTGTTCCTTATTGCATTCCAACTTGGGCTCCTTTGCCAAATGGGTGGCTATTTTCTGGAATAGTCTCTAACATGAAAAGCGAAAATGATCAAAGCTGTTTTCGACCGGCTGGAAAAGCTGCCTCAAAAATAGTAGTTTACGTCCACGGACGAGGCGTCGATTGGGTTTAAAAGCGGAGCGTACGCGTTAGTACGTGAGCATTTTAAACCCAATCGCAACGACGCCATTGGGCGTAAAATGCATTTTTGAGACAGCTTTTAAAAAGAATTTGACACCAATCCCCATCAGATGCACTATATACGGACGGAGTCAGCACCCCAGAACGCGGTTACATTATGGATGCTTTCACGAATATTAAATTCGGAGTGTTGGAGTACGGGAGTATTGGCGTAATGGCTAACGGAAGGCAGACCGGGGAAATATTCGACATTAAAAAATATGCCATTCACGATGGTCCCGGCATCCGGACCACCGTCTTCTTCAAGGGCTGCCCCCTGTCGTGCTGGTGGTGTCACAACCCGGAAAGCCTGAGCAGCGCCACCCATCGCCTCTATCGCCGGGAACGCTGTATCGGTTGCCAGGAATGCCTGTCGGCCTGCGAGAGCGGAGCGATTCAGGTTTCCGAAGGCCGGTTGCAATGGTCGCCCGATGATTGCCGGTACTGCCGGGACTGTGCCCTAGCCTGTCCGGCCGAAGCCGTCGAATTTATCGGTCGAACCATGACCGTGGACCAGGTGGTTGCCGAGATTGCCAGGGACACCCTGTTTTACGATCAATCCGCGGGGGGCGTGACCATTTCCGGTGGCGAGCCCCTGATGCAGCCGTTGTTTTTAATACAGCTGTTGGATGCCTGCGGTGAGCAGGGGCTGCATCGCACGGTGGATACGTCCGGGCATGCCGACACGCAATCCCTTTTGGAAGCCGCTTCCCGCACCGATCTGTTCCTGTACGATTTAAAGCATATGGACCCGGAAAAACACTTCCGCTACACGGGCGTTTCCAACGATAAGATTTTGGCCAACCTGAAGCAGCTGAGTCATCAGGGCGCCAGGATCGTCATTCGCCTGCCGGTGGTTCCCGGAATTAACGCCGATGATGAAAATATAAACCGTACCGGCGCATTGGCGGCCTCCCTTGACGGGGTTATCGGAATAAACATTTTGCCCTATCATTGCGCGGCCGATGCCAAATACAAAAATCTGGGCCTTGAAAACAATGCTCGCGATGTTCAGCCTCCCAGCGAGGATGTCATCGCAGCGGTTGCCCGGCATTTGGAGAGCTTTAATCTAGTGGTTAAAATAGGAGGATAGACCGTGACTCCCAGAATTGAGCGGCTGCGCCGGGAAAGCTTTGAGGCCGTGCCCGGCATTTCCATCGAACGGGCCTTGCTGGTCACTCGATTTTATCAAAAGAACCATGGGAAATATTCGATGCCCGTTCTGCGGGCGCTGAATTTTAAAAACATCTGCGCAAAGAAAACCATCTACATCGGTCAAGACGAATTGATCGTCGGGGAGCGCGGCCCCTATCCCAAGGCGGTTTCGACTTTCCCGGAACTGACCTGTCATTCGGTGGAAGATCTGCAGATCTTAAATTCCAGGGCGATGACCCGCTACGCGGTGTCCGAGCAGGACATGGCGACCTATGCTAAAGAGGTCATTCCCTACTGGCACGGACGCACCCTGCGCGAACGGGTGTTCAACCAGGTCCCGCCCGAGTGGCAGGCTGCTTACACGGCCGGTTTGTTCACCGAATTCATGGAGCAGCGCGCTCCCGGCCATACCACCCTGGACGGGGTTATTTATCAGAAGGGCATGCTGGAGTTTAAAGCCGAAATCGCCGATCACCTGGCCCGACTCGACTATCTGAACGACCCGCAGGCGACGGACAAGGCCGAGGAGCTCAAGGCCATGGACATTAGCTGCGATGCGGCCATCATTTTTGCCGAGCGTCACGCTGGGCTGGCTGAGAAAATGGCCCGGGACGAATCAGATTCTACCCGCAAAGCCGAGCTTGAGCAGATCGCATCCATTTGTCGGCGGGTACCGGCCCATGCGCCGCGCAATTTCGCCGAAGCGCTGCAAACCTACTGGTTCGTGCACCTGGGCACCATCACCGAATTAAACGGTTGGGATGCCATGAGCCCCGGTCATCTGGATCAGCACCTGAATCCCTTTTATCAACGGGATCTGGCGGCCGGAAAGCTGACCCGGGAACAGGCCAAGGAGCTTTTGGAATGTTTCTGGATCAAGGTCAATAATCAGCCGGCGCCGCCCAAAGTGGGGATCACGGCCGAAGAAAGCGGCACCTATAATGACTTTACCAACATCAATGTCGGTGGCTTGATGCCGGACGGATCCGACGGCGTCAATGAGGTCTCCTACATCATGCTGGAAGTCATGGACGAAATTCATCTGCTTCAGCCCCAGGCCAACGTCCAGATCAGTCACCAGACCCCCGATCGTTTTTTGAAGGCCGCCTGCCGGGTGATCCGCCGGGGATTCGGCTATCCCTCGGTGTTTAATACCGATGCGGTCATCATGGCGCAACTGCGCGCCGGCAAAACCCTGGAAGATGCCCGCCAGGGTGGCTGCAGCGGCTGTATCGAAACCGGCTGTTTCGGCAAAGAGGCCTATATCCTGACCGGCTACCTGAATGTGCCCAAAATTCTGGAACTGGCCCTCAACAACGGCCGGGATCCCCTCTCTCAGCAGCAAATCGGGCCGCAGACCGGAGAGGCGGCCCATTTCAAGGATTTTGATGGGCTTTACGCGGCGTTTACTCAACAGCTGAACCATGTCACTGATTTAAAAATCCGGGTGAATAATTATATCGAGCGCATGTATGCCAGCTATGCCCCGGCACCCTTTCTATCAGTTGTCATCCAGGATTGTATTGCCAACGGCAAGGATTACTACAATGGCGGCCCGCGTTACAACACCAACTATATCCAGTGCTGCGGGATCGGGACTGTCACCGACGGCCTGTCGGCGATTAAAAAACATGTCTTTGAGGAAAAGACCCTGTCCATGGATCAGCTGCTGGGTGCGCTTGACAGTGATTTTAAGGACCAGGAACCCCTGCGGCTGCGGCTGGCCAATAAAACACCGTTTTTTGGCAATGATGACGATTATGCGGATCGAATTATGCAGCGGGTTTACACCTCCCTGTTTGAATCCATCGATGGCAAGCCCAATACCAAAAACACCGCCTATCATCTGAACATGCTTTCGACCACCTGTCACATCTACTTCGGGAAAAAGCTGGGTGCTTCGGCCAATGGCCGCAGGGCCGGCAAGCCTATCTCCGACGGCACCTCGCCTTCACACGGGGCCGACCGCAATGGCCCGACGGCTGTTATCAAATCGCTGGGTAAGATGGACCAGATCAAATCCGGCGGCACCCTCCTGAATCAGCGATTTTTGCCCGAGGTGCTCGATGGAGAAGACGGGATTGAGAAGTTAGCCCATCTCATCCGTGCTTATTTCAAACTCAACGGACATCATATCCAATTTAATGTTGTTGATTCCCAAACCCTGCGCAAGGCCCAGCGCACGCCCGCTGACTACCGGGACCTGCTGGTCAGGGTCGCCGGCTACAGCGATTATTTCATCGACCTGGACGATTACCACCAGGAAGAAATCATCGCCCGCACTGAGCACGGGGCGTTTTGACACTCAGATGTCATTTTAACCTGTTCAATTTTGGCCAAGATCAAGGAAGGCGCAACTATTAGCCGCCGGCATATCATTAATATTCCGAGGATTAAAAGTTAAGTCTGACGCAGATATTGGCCCAAAGGGGACGCTTTAAAATGACATCTAAAGTTTTGTTGAGATGGGACGATAACTACCAATAACAGTGTGCGGGTTGTCATGCTGTTATCCCAATGCTCTGGGGGCGGTTCTTTATGAATCGCCCCCATCATTGCCTGCTGTCACCTGCCATCTTCTCCGCCTGTTTTTCACTCGAAGCACGCTTAGAATTGTGGAAAAAATTTCCTAATAATTATGGTATAAAATTCCTAGGCTGGATATATCGTGACGGTGATCTGCGTTTCTAAACTCGATAATTTATTGTAATTATTTATTATTTTTAGCATGCCGGCAAATAGGCACGCTTTGTGCTTTCGACCAATGTGACCGCATTCCGTTCGGTCAGGACCCATGCCGTAATTTTCCAACTCGAATACGCCTTTTCGCAAGCGGCATGCAATCAAACCACGGGTCTAACAATACGAAAAATTGAGATTGAACCCCTTTTGGCTTCATGCAATGCGGATTTTAATGAAACCAATATCTACCCCGAGCGATTGTTGTAATCGACATTGGTCTCAAAGCATCTACATCGTTGCCCCTCGATTTGCTTTAATTTATTAGAACCGATGGTATGCAAGCTGAAAGGGGTTCATTTTTAACCGCCTGTTTTTATGCTGTTTTGTACGCAACCCTGGGGAAGGTGTCAGATGGAGTCATACCCTGACCATAGAGACACGATACGGTTTGCTCACGAAGCTTCGATCATGTTCGAGCATTACGCTTCCGGAAGGTATTTTGAAGGCAGGATGTTTAACTACAGCCGAGGCGGCATGTACTTTGAATCAGATTTTGCGCCCAAGGTTGGTGCGGAGATTTTTATCGGGGTGGAAAATTCCCCTTATACCGCCGGCCATGATGTTTACCGCGCGAAAGTGATCTGGAAAAAAGAACTGGCGGACCGGCAGTCATTCTTTCTGTATGGCGTTGGGGTCAAGTATTTTTGAATGACTATCTAAAATGACTAATGACTAATGTCTAATGAAGGAATTTTAGCGATTTTAGTATAAAGAAAGCGGAGCGCAGCGACATCCACCATTAGGCATTATTCAATAGTCATTAGTCAATTTCCCGACAAAATTGGTATTACCCTCCACTACAGCTGGTCAAGTCTGTTTTATCTTCTAGTTTGGATCTAGCTTTTAATGGATTGCGCCAGGTCACTAATCCTTTCTCGTACTGAAATCAAATACTTGGCCATCTTTCCACGATGATCGGCCATAATCGAATCATGATCCCCCCGCAGCACGACCAAGGGATCAAAGGTGCAGATTCGATCCATCTCCCTGAAAGCGATCTTGATATTTTCTTTGCCCCCTTTTTCCTGGATCTCCGGATACAGGTGAACAAAGGTGCGCAGGGTATCCCGCAGGACCAGAATAACCCCCTGGGTATAATAAATCCGATCGTCAAGCTCGGTGTAGGGGACTTCATCGTTGGACTGCACCAGCAGGCCGAGGGGTTGATCCATGAACTGCTTGCTGATGATAAAGGTCAGCATGTTGTACATATCATCCGTGCGCAGATTGAAAATGGCCTTCGGATCACCTCTGACAAGATCGGCCTCGTATTTTTTCAGCAGCTTGATAGCCTTTTCGTACTGATCTTCGCTGGATGGAAACCACCAGCTGTCGGCCGTAAAGGCCAAATACGTCTCCCGGGCTTCTTTTAAATCGTTATTTTCGGCGTCCACCTGGCCGTATTTGGCCAGATTGGTGGAAAAAAAAGTGGTCAGCATGCGGGTCGCAAAAATGGTTCCCCGCTGGCGGTTGGCGCGGTTGTCCAACCAACGGGTGGGGGAAATCAGCAGATCGTTTACGCTCCAGCCAAAGATTGAATTCATCTCCTGCTCCAGCCGGTTTCGGATGGAAGCTGAAAGGACCGCGCCTTTTTGGGCTTGGGAAGCCGTCGGGGGCGTTTGTTTCAGCAGTTCCACGATATGTTGATCCAGTCGGGGAAACCGGGTGGTATCCAATGCGCTGTAGGCTCGGTAAACCGTCCAGTACAAACCGGCCGAAAGGGGCCAGATCAAAATAAAGGCCAGAAGGATTAAGATCATCCATTTGCCGAATTTGGTCATTTTGGGAATCAGGGATTTAACCGGGGTTTTATTTTCGCTCATTTCGAAACCTCATTATGAAAAGCGGGAAAAAGACTCGATCGCCAGAGTGTGAACGTTGAGCAATCTTAAGCACTATGGTGTAACGTGTCAATGCGGTAGCGGAATTGCCCATATTGAAGGTTGCAATAAGTGCGCTATAATGACAATTAAGGAGTCAGGGAGTCCCGCGATTTCGTAATGCGGATATCGGATCGCAACAATTAAAAATCGAATCAAGTTCCTCCTAAAAACACCCAATCCGAAATTTCAAATCCGCATTGGTATTGCACCAACATTTCCATATTAACCAAAGTGGAGAAACACGATGAAACCAAAAAAGATTTTGACACCTGTCCTGTTGCTCTGTTCATGGCTGCTGACTGGCTGTGCGGCCGTGATTGTCGGTGCCGGAGCTGGCGCCGGGGCCTACACCTATATCGAAGGAGAATTGAAAAGGTCCTATGAGGTCAAATTCGACACAGCCCTGAGCGCTTGCATCGGCATCCTGGAGGATCTCGGCCAGCCGATTATTGAAAAAACGACCGATGGCGAAAAAACGACCGTCCTGACCGCAAGAAAGGACGGCTCCCCCCAGACGATCATGGTTGCCATCGAGAGCATCGAATGGACCCAGGTATCCGTGAGAACCGGCCGGATCGGATACTGGAAAAGGGAAGTGTCCCAGCAGTTTCATGAGTTTTTTGAGGAAAGGATTAAAGAGTAGGTTCAATGGTTCCAGGTTCAGCGTTCAGGGTTAAACTTTAATCTGAACTTCGAATCCTTCAACCCGGAACCTTTTAACCCTTGACCCCTGAACGCATTTAATTTTCCAATTCCCGCCGGGCAAACGGCAGCTCCGCGTTGAGGGCGTCGATTTGCTCCTGCTCCAGCCGGTTGATTTCATCGATGTGGTTTTGCATGATCTGCAGCAGGCGGGGGTCGCTGAAGCGGTGCAGGCTATAGCTGGGCAAGGATGTGAAACCGCGGCGGATTTTGTGCGCCCCCCCCATGCCCGGGTCGAAGCGTTGGATACCGTGGTTGATGGCCCACGCGATGGGTTCGTAGTAACAGGCATTAAAATGCAGCGAATCAAATTTTTGGGTGCTTCCCCAGTAACGGCCATACAGGCTCTTGTCCTTGGTCACAAGCATCGACATTCCCACCGGTAACGTTGCAGCACGGCTGTCGTAGGCGGCGATAAACACCAGCCGATGGCGAAAGCGGTCATGCAAACCCTCAAAAAATGATTCGGTCAGATACCGGCAGCCCCAGGGGCCGAATTTGTCGTTGGTGTGTTCGTAAAACCGGTACATCAGGTCAAAATGGGATCGCGGAATGTCATCACCGGTTAAGATTTTTATCACAATCCCCTGTTTGTCCATTGCCCGGCGCTCGCGTTTAATGTTGCGCCGCTGGTTGGCGTTGAACAGCGCCAGGTAGTCATCGAATGTCTCGTATCCACGGTTGAACCAGCTGTAGCTTTGATGCTGCCAGCC
>JAFDCJ010000119.1 GCA_019312835.1 Deltaproteobacteria bacterium | reverse complement strand
TTGACGTTGGTGTAGCCCAGATCGATGGCTTTTTTAGCCGATTTATGACTCAGGGGGCATTTGAACCCGCCGCAGTAGAATACCAGCACCTTGCCCTTGTCCTGGGGCAGCTGGTCGGTCATCTTGGCAAACTGGCTGTCCGGGATGCTGATAGCTCCGGGGATGTGGCCGTTGTCGTATTTTTTGCGTTTGGGCCGGGAGTCGACCAGAACCATGTCGGCACCACTGTCGATCTGTTTCTTGACCCAATCAACGGAGACCGAAGGATAGTTGCCCGCTACCTTCATGTATTTCGGGAAACCATCGGCAAATACTTTAACATTGGTGTAACCGAGCTTTTCCGCCTTCCTGGCGGATTTGTGGCTCAGCTTTCAGGTGGGGCCGCCGCAGTAAAAGATCAGCAAGGCATCTTTGTTAGCGGGCAGCTCAGCGGTCATCTTATCGAACTGGCTGTCGGGAATGCTGACAGCCCCGGGAATGTGGCCGTTGTCGTACTTGGCACGTTTGGGCCGGGCATCGATGATCATGACGTCTTCAGCCATGGGAACGGTGATGTGCTGCATGACAAAATCAACGTTCACAATGTCGTGGAATTGCCAGTCGGCCGGGGACGCCTTGGCAGCATCCTCAGCCGGTTTCGTGGTGGCACATCCCACGGCAAGGGCCATAAAAAGGCCGATACACAGGAATAATGCCGCAAATCTTTTGATGCTCATAATTACCTCCTCATTGTTGGTCTGATAATTTCTTTAGCCAAATGAAACCACAGGGTATTTTTGAGGCCCGCATGCGAGCCTCAAGCCTGGAACAGGCGCAGCCCAACTCGGGCTTATTTACATTTAGCCGGCGTCGGTGAGTCGGCGGCATGGTCATGCATGTAGGTATAGATGTCGGTTACGGCCTGATCCGACAGCTCTTTCCACTCATCCTGGCATCCGAACTCTTTAAAATCCGCGGATTCAAAAAGAGCGGTCCACTCTGCCTGGGTCTTATCGGCCGGGCTGATGGGAGGTGTTTTGGAAGCCACCTCTCCGCGTTCAAAACAGGCATTGTAGACCTTGCGGTAGGTATATTTGCCTTTGCGTTTGTTGCCTTTTTCAAGGGCCAGACCGATGCCGACCGTAGTAAACACGAAAACGAATGCGGTTAACACGAACAAAACTTTCTTGATCATAGTTCCTCCTTGCGATGAGAGCTGATTTATAATAAGACTTTGATATTGTTAAGTTTCTATAGTTTACACCCAAAAACATGATAAACCGCTTCCCATTGATGCCGATGGCAAACGAATCAAATAGCAAGCATCGTGCCAGGGTTAACAAAATTTTAACTATCTGAAATTATTTCAAATTTAAAATAGATGGGCCGGCAAGGGTGATAACGATATTTACAGGTGTTAATATGTGTTAAGCTTACATGTTAACACCTGTAAATACCTAGGGTAGCGGGTCAACGCGCCTATCGACAAGCCAGGATTGGGCACTATTATAGAGTTAGGCAAGTATAATCCCGAAAGATATTGGATGACGTTGGTTTAATTTGTTTTTTGGATTTTTGGTTGAGAGGGGGAACCGGACCATGTATTTGAAAATGGGTGACGTCATCATGGGCATGGGCAAAGATTTTGCCACCGAGGCCATGGATATCTCTGAAAAAATGTCTCTCAATGCGGGAAATGTTCTCTTTAGCGTCGGGGATAGCGCCGGGTATTTCTATGTTTTACTCAAAGGACAGGTGCGACTCCGTCTGGGCCAAACCGGGCCGGTGGTATATCAGGCCCGGCATCCAGGCGAAATCATTGGCTGGTCGTGTCTGATTGGACGGGATACGTATTCCGCATCTGCTGAATGCAGAGAGGCCACGGAATTGCTCAGGTTTGATCGGGAAAACTTTCTCAAGATCCTGAACAAAAACCCGGCCAATGAAGCCCTGCTGTTCAGAAGGCTGGCGGAAATGCTGGGCAATCGTCTGCTCGAACTTTACCCGACAATTACCTGACGAAATGTCGTCCGGGAATTAGAAGCTATCTTAAAAGGCCCACCGTTGACGATAAAAATTGATGGGCCGCCCAGCGATGCTGGGAAGCTCGCACCCCCGCCGCGCATGTCTCGGCGGTGCCTTGGGGCGAAGACGGAATCTTGAAACACAATCCTATTATTGAGATGGCTGCTAATCATCCTACCAGGGGATAAACGGATTGGAATGTTGCTCGTGCCCAACGGTTGACGTCGGCGCCGGGCCGTAATCATGCCCCGGCCAGACGACGGTATTGGCCGGCAGGGTGGATATTTTCTCCCGGAATGACATGCGCATTTGCAGCCGCGATCCTCCCGGCAAATCAACTCTTCCCACCGCCCCCACAAAAAGCGTATCCCCCGTAAACACATGTCCGTCAGCGTAAATACAGATGCTGCCCGGCGTGTGGCCCGGGGTGTGCAGAACTTTCAATTGGGTCTCGCCGATCCGAACCACGTCCGCATCGTGCAGCCGAATGTCCGGTGGCGGAGACCCTTTGCCGCCCAGTATTCTGGAAAAAGTACGGTGAATCACTGTACCCAGACGATCAGCATCCAATTCATGAATGAGCAGCCGGGCACCCGTGGCCGCTTTGAGGGCGCGGTTGCCGGCCGTGTGATCGGGATGGCCATGGGTGTTGATGATGTGAGTGATTCGGTATTGGCGCCGTTGTACCGCGGCAAGGATTTGATCCGTGTCGAAGGCCGGATCGATCAGGGCACAGGTTTTGGTGGTTTCGTCGCCAATGAGATAACAAAATATGGCCATTCTGGACAATTTGATTTGCTTAATTTCCATGGATTGTATCAGTATACCAGATAAATCGACATTTGTTGACAAGTGTCCCGAGACGCCTTAGGTTTACGGCAACTGAACACCGGTTTGCCGGTTTGCCAGTTAGCCGTTCGCCCGAAATATGACGCATTATTTTAGAACATTTTACCGGCCAACGGGCTAATCCCGCCTTCAGCGGGACAGGCAAGGCCTAAGCGGAAAACGATTTTTTAAATGGAGATACTGATGTTTGAAACCCGAGAACAAGTACTTGAAAAAATAATGGCCCAACCCAAACCCTGCTGTCCGCACTGCGGATCAGAAATGAACCTGTGGGAAGTGCCACCGATCAACGTCGGCGACGGGCTGGGCTGGGGTACCCCCTTCCTGTTTCTATGCTTTAACGATGAATGCCCGCTGTATCAGCAGGGCTGGGACAATATGATGGAAAATTACGCCCACACCGCTTCTTATCGCTGTATGAACTACCCGGGCACCGACCAGTATGAGCTAATTCCGGTTTTCAGCGACCAGGGCGGCCGGGGTCAGATCATCGATGAAGATATCGTGGCCGAGCAGGAAGCCATCAAAGAGGCCATTAAAAACGGGTTTGCCATGCTGGCCGAATGCTTTGTCAGAAAGGACGGCCCCTCCGTTCTCACCATCCTGCTGGATTCGGCCCACCCCAACCGGGTACGCCAAAAAGCCGCCGAAATGATCGGCGACATCGGTGAAGCGGAAGCCGTTGAGCCCCTGCGCAACGCCAGGTTCGGCAATGATCTGGTCCAGAAGGAAGTCGATGCGGCTATTTCCAAGATACACGAGCGCCATTTTACCCGCGAGTGCCCGTTTTGTGCCGAGATCATCAAAAAGCGCGCCAAAATCTGCAAGCATTGCCAAAAAGAAGTGGGGGGCATATAATGCCACGAGCGCTGCGCTCGAGGATCGGCCCATGGGGCCTTAAGGTTTGAGGCAAATGAAATTCGAGGAGATTTACGAGGAATTTCAGCCCAAAATTCTAAATTACCTTGCGCGTCTCATTGGACCCGATGAAGCCGAAGATACTGCCCAGGAGGTCTTTGCAAGGACAGGCCGGCCGCGATCATGAAAGAGGCCGCCGATGCCCTGACCGCTTCACAGCTGGCGGATCCGAATCCATCCTCCAATGGGGTGACCAGCCGAAAAACTGCGCCGAACAGAAATTGTCAATTAAACGCTTGACGGCCAAAATTTTTGGATATATATTTCGATATATGTCGAATAATCGAGATAAAAGCATTGAAGAATTTGCCGAAATGTTCAAGGCGTTATCCAACCCCAACCGGTTGAAAATATTCATGCGCCTGACGGCCTGCTGCCTTCCGGGAACGGTCACCAGTATCAATCCTGGCACCGGTGAGATCGGATGCGCCTGCGTTGGTGAACTGGGCCAGGATCTGGATATCGCACCATCGACGATATCCCACCACATCAAGGAGCTGCGACAGGCCGGCTTGATTCGCATGGAGCGACGGGGTCAGAAAATGGAGTGCTGGGTTGATCCGGAGAAAATGAAGGCGCTGCAGCGCTTTTTCTTCTGACCGCTCACTGCGGTCCGCGCAATCAATAACCGCCCTCTCCCTTGATGGGAGAGGGTCGGCCTGCCCGCCGGGGAAGGGAAATTGGAATACTGAAATGCGTCTCAACAAAGAGCAGCATTTTTTTTAAGCTAGTATTTCGAAAGTTTTCGAATATTTGAAACATTAAACTTCAAATCCGGGAGGATATAATGGATAAGACAACCAAAGAAGTGATCCGGCAGGCCGTTCGAGAGCGTTACGGCCAAATCGCCAACGCAAACACCCCGGCCCAGGGAATAAATATCATGGGGTCCTGCTGCGGGGAATCGCCAGCAGCAAGCGGTAAAAGCTCAGCGGGCAGCTGCTGCGGCAGCGGATCGGATGTAACCTCAGAGCAAATGTCTGCGTTGATGGGCTATTCAAAACAAGATTTGGCCTGTGCACCCGAAGGCGCCAATATGGGATTGGGATGCGGCAATCCGGTGGCCCTGGCATCGCTTCAACCCGGGGAAACGGTGGTGGACCTGGGCAGCGGCGGCGGCTTTGACTGTTTTCTGGCGGCCAAACAGGTGGGGGAGACCGGGCAGGTCATCGGGGTCGACATGACACCGGATATGATAAGCAAGGCCCGGGCCAACGCCGCCAAAATCCAGGCCAAGAATGTCGAATTTCGCCTGGGCGAGATCGAGCACCTGCCGGTGGCCGACGACACCGCCGACATCATCATGTCCAACTGTGTCATCAACCTGTCGCCGGATAAGCTGAGCGTTTTCCGCGAGGCCTATCGCATCCTCAAGCCCGGCGGCCGGCTGGCAATTTCCGACGTCCTCGCCATTGCCGCGCTACCGGATGAAATCCGGCAAAACCTGGCCCTGGTGTCCGCCTGCGTCGGAGGGGCCGCCACCATCGATGATACCAGGGCGATGCTGACCCAGGCCGGTTTTGAAAATATAAAAATCACCCCCAAGGATGGAAGTCGCCAGCTGATATCGGAATGGACTTCGGGAGACAGCAAAAATGCCGGCGACTACGTGGTTTCGGCCTATATAGAAGCGACAAAACCGATCTCGGGATACTAGCGGTATGGATTCGATCTTAAAAAGAAAGCGTAGACAGGATTAAACCGGTTAAATAAGATTTTATATACATATTCTTAAAATAAAATCTTAGCTTGAGGTTCTGGACAAATCCTGTTTTGGATGGAAAATCCTTAACGCTTTGTTATCGATGATTGTAGGGCACAGATACCTCAAGCTATTTAACTGGGTGAACAGGATTTTAAGGATTTCTTTCTTTTCCGGTTTCCTGACGAAACCGGAAAAACCTAATCTGCCTGACGGCAGAAAGAAATACAGAATCACCACGATTAAATCTTTCCGCCGAAGGCGGATTGAATTTCATCACTTTCTTCTGGAAAGTGATGAACGAAAAAATCCTAATAATCCTGTAAATCCTGTCTACTATTTTTCATTAAAAATAGCATCCATTCCTTAAAAACCTGCCGCTACAAGCGGCCCTATACATTCCGCTGCACATTGACGTTTTCGATGTCGTAGGTGCGAAAGATCAGTTTTTCGCGCTCGCGCCGCTCGGCGGGAAAGGGTGTGAGGACCAGCAATTTTAATTCATCAGCCGCCTCCTGCCGGGTGGGAATGGCATCCAGCCCGTCACCGATTTTTTTGCCCGCCACCGTGTCCAGCACAACGGCGGTCTTGCCGTCGGAAACCACCGCCCGGGGGATCTGATACGCATCCAGCAATCGGGCGGCCGCCACAATTTCCCTTTCGCGGGAGCCCAAAGATCCGGCCGCACACTTGATGACCATAAAGCGCGTCCGGCCGCCGTCCGTGCTGACGACCAGGTCCACCTGGGAGTGGTGGGGCTCGCCGGCAACGGTGATGTCCAGATCGACATCGACTTGAATATCCTCTTTCAGGTATCCTTTTTCCGATACGAGTAGTTTTTCCACTGCCTGACGGTTTTCTTCGGCCCCCACGTTGGGGACTTGCCGGCCGGTGACAAAATCCGTGATTATCGTGTAGGGCTTTAAGGTTTCGGTCATGGGTCGTTTCCTTTATTCGTATGGGCGAGTTATACAGATGCGCCAACAACTCGTTTCCCCTCCCTCGGGAGACGGTGACATAATTCAGAAAATCGTTTATTTTCTGACCGTCATGCCGGACTTGATCCGGCAGCCAGTCGTGTAGCGTGTCGATACAGCACTGGATTCCGGGTCAAGCCCGGAATGACAATACAGCAACGTATGCCGTTTTGACAATTGTCACCTCGCCCCTGATGGGAGGGCAACAAAGGGAGGTGAAACAAAAGAGAAATTCCGTGGTTAGCTATCGGCAGTCTGCTTGGTGGGAGAAGACTTCTCAGCCGCCTTCTTCAAAGCCGGTGTTTCGATTCTTTTGGCATCCACCCACAGTCCCTCCAGGTCATAGAATTCACGCATCGGCTCATAAAACACATGGATGATCACATGCCCGTAATCGAGCAGCACCCAGTGACCGTCTTTTGATCCTTCCACGCTCAGCGGCTTGATTTTGTGCTTTTTTAAGTCGGTTTTAATATAGTCGGCAATGGCGCCTACCTGCCGGTTGGATCGTCCGCTGCAAATAATGAAGGTGTCTGCAATCGAAGTCAGTTCGGCCACGTCCAGGGCGACCACATTAAACGCTTTTTTCCCCAGTACGGCCTTGACATAAAGATCCAGGGTGGGATCCGTCTTTTTGGTCATCTATAAATTCCTTTGGTTCTAATATATTCCGCCACCTTGGTCGGCACCCAATAATCAATCGGCCGGTTTTCGCTGATCGCCCGGCGGATCCGGGTTGAGGAAATATCCAGGGCCGTTACCTCCCAAACATAAATCGGTTGTCGGCCCCTGGCAAGGTAAGCGGACCGGGAGGCTGAAAAGGAATAGTCGGCCGCCAGCTCGGTGGCCAGGTAATCAGCCAGCAATTTCCATGGGCCGCCGGCGGCGCGGCTGTCGGCATGCGGTCGGTTGATGACAATAAACGGAATCAGTGCCAGCAATTCCCGGTAAGACTTCCAGGTATCGATTTCCAAAAATGCATCCAGCCCCATGATTAGAAACAAGCTGGATTCAGCCGGCAGGGTGCGTTTAAAATGGGCAACCGTATCGATGGTATAAGAGGGACCGGACCGCTTCAATTCGACATCGGAGACCTTGAGGCCGCCAGCGGTGCCAAGGGCCAGGTTAAGCATGTTCAGCCGATCGTCGGGAGCCGCCACTTCACCGGTCGCTTTGTGAGGCGGCAGGGCTGCGGGGATCAGATAAATCTCATCCAGCTCAAAGCCTTCCCTGACTTCCACGGCCGCCCGCAGATGCCCCAGATGAACCGGATTGAATGTCCCGCCAAACAGACCAATCTTCATACCTGCAATACCAATTATCAATTATTGGTTATCAGCTATAAGGCATAGACCAAGTATTTTCGCAGCCAATGTTAAATTCCAAATCACAAGCACCAAATCACAAAAAAATTCCAATATTCAATGACCAAAACATTAGAGTTAGACTCAAGCGTCATTTTAAATGATAAAAACCGCCATTGGTTTCGAATTTTGAATTTTGGTCATTGGGATTTGTTTGATATTTGTGATTTGTATTTTGTTATTTCAATTTCGTTTACACTTTATTATTCACGAATTTGTCCCGAACCAAACACCACAAACTTGGATGTGGTTAGCTCCTCCACCCCCATGGGCCCGAAGGCATGCAGTTTGGATGTGCTGATACCAATTTCGGCGCCGAGCCCCAACTGTCCGCCGTCATTAAACCGGGTCGAAGCATTCACCAGCACCACGGAGGAATCCGCTTCGCGCACAAAGCGTTGCGCGCGCGCATAATCACGGGTGACAATGGCCTCTGAATGGTTGGAGCTGTAAACGGCAATATGTGCCAGGGCTTCATCCATGTCATCAACCACCTTGACGGACAGAATCAAGTCCAGATATTCCGCCAACCAGTCAGATTCCTGGGCTTTATGGGCATCGGGCACGATACGACAGGTCGCCTCACACCCCCTGAGTTCCACGCCCGCCTCAGCAAACCGCTCGGCCATGACCGGCAGAAATTCTTCAGCCACCGACCGGTGCACCAGCAATGTCTCCATGGCATTGCAGACCCCGGGACGCTGAACTTTGGCATTCAAACAAATGTTTTGGGCCAT
Organism: Deltaproteobacteria bacterium; assembly: GCA_019312835.1. Taxonomy (GTDB): domain Bacteria; phylum Desulfobacterota; class Desulfobacteria; order Desulfobacterales; family JAFDCJ01; genus JAFDCJ01. Next base: position 34,896 of record JAFDCJ010000119.1, on the reverse strand, counting down.
GTCCAGATCGGCATCTTCATCGACATAAATATGGCACACTCCCTTGTAATGCTTTAACACGGGGATTTTGGAGTGCTCCACCACGGAACGAATCAGGCCTTCACCACCCCGGGGAATGATGAGATCAATATAGGCCTCCTGGTTTAAGAGGGCAAACACGGCCTCGCGCTCCCGCACCGGCACCACCTGAGCGGCTTTATCCGGCAGTCCGGAATTTTCAAGGCCGCTTCGGATGATGGACGCCAGGGCCTGGTTGGAATAAAAGGCCTCTGATCCACCGCGCAAAATGACGGCATTGCCGGCTTTCAGGCACAACGCAGCGGCATCAATGGTCACATTGGGCCTTGATTCATAGATAATACCGACCACCCCCAGCGGAATCCGCATGCGGGCAACCCGTAGGCCGTTGGGCCGGATCCAGGTCGCGCTCAGGGTACCGACCGGGTCATCCAAGTGGACGATCTCCTCGATCCCGGCAATCATGGCATCGATGGTCGCCGTGGTGACGGTCAGCCGGTCGATCATCGCGCTGGAGAGCCCCATTTCCTCCGCCCTCATTAAATCTTTTTGGTTTTCCGACTGGATAAAATCAGCTTGTGTTTTTAACCCGCCGGCTATGGCGCGCAGCGCCGCATTTTTTTGCCGGCTGGAAACACGACCCAGTTTATGGGCCGCGTTCCGGGCCGCCCGGGCCATGTCGTCAATGGTTGATTCGACTGTCATGGTTGTTTCCTAATGAAATTTCTCCAATTTTCAGTACAGCAGCTTATACAAAATGGTCTGCGGCATAGGGGTATAAGGCACAAGGGACTGCAAACAGAATACCGGACAGGTCGGACTTTCTATCTGTCATCTGTCTTCTGTCCTCTGATTTTTGCCTTATGCCTATGCCTTGCGCCCCTAACCTTCTACCTTCAAGCGTCAACCTTATACCCAGAATTTATACATCAACCGCAGCGGTGATGGCAAGATTATCCCGGTGAATGATCTCATCGTAGGATTTATGCCCCAGGACCTGTTTGATACGGTTGGATTTGAGTCCCATGATCCTTTTGATTTCAGAAGAACTGTAATTGACCAGGCCAATCCCCAGAACCTCGTTGTGCCGGTCCACAAATTCCACCGGCGCACCCACCCCGAAATCGCTGGTCACTTCCAGAATACCGCTGGGCAACAGGCTTTTGCCGTTTCTTAACAGGGCTGTGGCGGCACCGTCATCTATTTTGAGAACGCCCTGGGGTTTTAAGGAAAAGGCGATCCAGCACTTGCGGCTGGCCAACCGTTGCGTTTTGGGCACAAAATAGGTGCCATGTTTTTGTCCGTCAAACAATTTGATCAGAATATCGGGTTTATCACCCCGGGCAATCACCATGGGCACACCGGCTGAATTGACCTTGCGCGCGGCTTTAATCTTGCTGATCATGCCGCCGGTACCCAGGGCACCGGGGATATCACCGGCAAAGCGCTCGGTTTCTTTGGTGATGCGGGAAACGGTGGCAATCAATTGGGCTTGCGGATACGCCCGCGGATCCTGAGTATACAGGCCGTCGATATCCGTCAGGTTAACCATAACATCGGCATCCATCAGAAGCGTGATCATGGCGGCCAGATTATCGTTGTCGCCCAGTTTGATCTCCTCGATCCACACCGTGTCGTTTTCATTGACAATCGGCACCACCTGCCATGACAGCAGGGTATTGAGGGTGTTGCGGGCGTTTAAATAGCGTTTGCGGCTGGCAAGGTCTTCGCTGGTCAGTAAAATCTGGGCTACTTTCTGGTTATAACGGCCAAAGGCCTTCTCGTATTCCATCATCAGGCCGGCCTGGCCGATGGCAGCCACCGCCTGGCGCTTGGGAAGTTCATCGGGTCTTTTAACCAGACCGATTTTTTTTGCCCCCGAAGCCATGGCTCCGGAGGACACCAGAATCACCTCCAGGCCGTTGTCAATTAACTTGCAGATCTGGCGGGCGATCGACCGCATGGCTTTCAGGTTTAGACCGTCGTCTGCGGTCAACACGTTACTGCCAACCTTAACGACGGCCCGTTTGGCCCGCTGAAAACTAAATCTAGGGTTTGTCGACATTGTCCTGATCCCGGTTAAAATCCTCAAGATATTTGATCATCATGGCGGTCAGCTCCCGAACCCCTTTGCGGGTAGCAGCCGATATTTGAATCACCTCCCGATTTTTGGCAGCGGCCAAAAAAGCCTTGGCGGCCGCTTTTGTTCCGGGAATATCCATTTTGTTTAGCGCCACTATCTGAGGTTTTTGCGTTAGTTGGGAGCTATAGCTTGCCAGCTCCTGGTTGATGGTTTCATATTCTGCCAGGGGGTTTTGCGGATCGATGATGGAAAGGTCGATAAGATGGACCAGAACCCGGGTGCGTTCGATGTGGCGCAGAAAGCGGGTGCCGAGCCCAACTCCTTGGTGAGCGCCTTCAATCAAGCCGGGTATATCGGCCACCACAAACGGCTCTCCCCCTCCGGCCTGGACCACCCCCAGCGTTGGTGTGAGAGTCGTAAACGGATAATCCGCAATTTTGGGGGTTGCAGAGGAGATGACGCTGATGAGGGTCGATTTGCCGGCGTTGGGTAAACCGATCAGCCCCACATCGGCCAGGAGTTTAAGTTCGAGCTTAAGTTTGAGAAACTTGCCCGGCTCACCGGGTTGGGCAAACCGCGGTGCCCGATGGGTGGATGTTTTGAAGCGGCTGTTGCCCTGGCCGCCGCGGCCGCCCTGGGCAATGATGTAGGTTGTGTCGGGCTGGGTGAAATCTTTTATAATTTCATTGGTTTCTTCATCGATAATGAGCGTTCCCGGCGGAATTTCGATGATAAGATCATCGCCATTTTTACCGGTTTTCTGCTTCCCCTGGCCGTGAGACCCGTTTTGGGCCTTAAACTGTCGTTTGAATCGAAACGGATACAGCGTGCGTCTGTGCGAGGAGCTTTTAAAAATAACATCACCGCCCTTACCCCCATCGCCACCGTCGGGGCCCCCGCGGGGAATGAATTTTTCACGCCGGAAACTCACACATCCACGGCCCCCGTCTCCGGACTGAACGGTGATAAACGCTTCATCAAAGAATTTCACTCTGCATAAACACTGATTTTTTTGCGTGAACGACCAATTCTTTCGAAGGAAACTCTTCCGTCGATTTTGGCAAACAGGGTGTAATCTTTGCCCATTCCAACGTTGTCGCCGGGATGGAATTGAGTTCCCAGCTGTCGGACCAGAATATTGCCGGCCTTAACCGGCTCGCCACCAAAGCACTTGACGCCGCGTCGTTGTCCATTGCTGTCGCGGCCGTTTTTAGAACTGCCGCCTGCCTTTTTATGAGCCATTGTGGGACTCCTTAATATTTTTAATCGGTTTTGCCCGCATTGGAATGTTGGAATACTGGAATATTGGAAAGCTGGGTTTTGGTGCGCCGGAAGGTTGGGTTAATGAGCGCATGCTTTGTTTACCGAGATTAAGAATTGATCGTAACCGTCAGAAACCCATTATTCCATCATTCCACTATTCCATGATGCCAAGATTGGGCTAAAAAATTGTAACTCATCTGTATGCTGAATATTTAAAAACCGGGTTTTACTTGTCCTTGTCCTCTTTTTTGGCTGTCAATTTCTTGGGCGCTGCTTTCTTGGCCTCGGTCTTTTTAGCGGTCTCTTTTTCGGGAGCTGCTTTTTTAGTAGCGGTTTCTTTGGCTACGGGCTTTTGGGGTGCTGCTTTCTTGGCTGCAGACTCCTCGCCTTCCGCCTTCGCCTCCGCTTTGGGATCAGCTGTTTTGGGCGCTTTGGCACCCTGGGCTTTGATGCTGTCTATTCGCACCGCTGTAAATTCCTGGCGATGCCCATTCTTGCGTCGAAAGCGTTTGCGCCGTTTGTATTTAAAAACGATAACCTTTGGGGCTTTGCCCTGCTCTACGATATGCCCTTCTACCAGGACACTGTCGAGTACCGGCTGACCGATGCTGACGCTTTCTCCGTCAGAATACAGCAACACCCGGTCAAACGTCACGGGGCTGCCAACATCGCCAGCAATCTTTTCGACTCTCAATACTTCACCCTGCTGGACTTTATATTGTTTACCGCCTGAATTTACTACCGCGTACATCGGATCGGCCTCCTGTCACCTATATTTTAATACCCTGTTCAAAATTTGCAAATATTAATCTTTCCGATGCATTTGTCAAGAGAAATTTACAATTTATCATCTTATTGGAATCTATCTCTCAAAAGTTGTCTCAACATTTCAGATTACGCTCAAGCGACCCGCTGTCGCGGGATGACACGTCTAATCTTAATAGGTTAGCCGGTTTTCCGGTTTGCCAGTCAGCCCGTTAAAAACGGATTTTATCCGATTCTAACCGGCTAACGGGACACGGGCTCAACCGGCCAACTCTTACTGTACGTGAGCATTTCAATTTGCAGGGCAACGCAGCTATTGGGTGTAATATGCCTATCTGAGACAGCTTTTTGGGGATCGGACCGATCCTGACCTAGGACGAACACTCTCAGGTAGGGCCGCAGCTCGACGGCGGTGACAGCGGTACCATTTCAGGCGGCTTGGGTGCTTTATTTACCGGTCGTTTTAGACGGGAGGCGATCAGCCTGTAAAGCGGTTTGATCGACAACCCCACCACCACCAGCGCCCCCGCCCATTGCAGCCAGAGCGGCACCACTTCCGAGGCCTGGCCCACGATGGCCTGGGCTGAAAAACCCCAGTACCCGTAGATTCGATCGACCACCAGGCCGAAAATCACACTACAGACCGCAATCGACGACAGATAGATGGCAGTGGCACGCTTGCCCAGGGTGCCGACGAGCACGGTCAGGGAGGCCAGGTTCGTCGCCGGACCGGCCAGCAGGAAGACCAGGGCCGCACCCGGGCTGACGCCTTTTAAAATCAGTGCGGCCGCAATGGGGGTTGAGGCCGTGGCACAAATGTACAAAGGAATACCGACGGCCAGCATCAGCAACATGGCCGGCAGACCGGATCCGAGGTAGCGGCTGAAGATGTCATCCGGTATCAGCACCGTGATGAGGCCCGCCAGCAGCAGGCCAAACAGAAACCAGGCCGCAATATCGGTCCACAGATCTTTGAAGGCGTAGCCGAATCCGGCACGCAGCTTTTCAAAGAAGGTGTGGTGCCGGCTGTGCTTTTCAGGATCGCAGTTGACCCCATCACAGCAGCCGTCCACCGGACACCTGAGATCCGGCATGATTTCCCGGTCTTGCCGGTTGTAACTGAATAGATTTTCCGTCAGACCGGCAACAAAGGCCGTAACGAAAGCAACGACCGGCCGCGCCACCGTCATGATGGGATCCAGCAGGGCGTAGGTAATCGATATGGAATCCACGCCGGACTCCGGGGTTGAGATTAAAAAGGCGGTGGTAGCACCTCGGCTGGCGCCCTGTTTCCGCAGCGACACGGCTGCCGGTAGAACACCGCAGGATCACAACGGTATCGGGATGCCCAGAAAAGCGGCTTTGAAGACGGAAGCAAACCGTCCCCGTCCGAGGTGGGTGACAACGGTATTGGGGTTGAGAAAGACCCGCAATAATCCGCTGACAATCAAGCCGAGCAGAATGTAAATCGAGGCGTCCAGCAGCAGATGCCACGAGGTCTCAAACACTTCAATTATAAAATTCATAGTTTTATGGCTCCTGTTAAGTTTCAGAAGACAGAGGACAGAAAACAGACGACAGATGACACGTGAAAATTCAGATATCGTAAAAATTATTGATGATATCAAAAAAGCATTAAATTATTCAGATTATTATCGTCTGGCCGCTCCTATCTGTCATCTGTCCTCTGTCATCCGTCTTCTAGCATCTACTCGCGCACATGCTCCAGGCCGATTTTCAAAAGCGCCGATACATGCTCGTCATCCAGGGCATAATAAATAATCTGCCCATCCCGGCGGCTTTTGACCAGCGCCAGATCTTTGAGGCGGCGCAGTTGATGGGATACGCCCGATTCACTCAGCCCGGTGAACGCCGCCAGGTCACACACGCACATCTCGACATTTCGCAGCGCCATGACCATTTTGAGCCGGTTGGGATCTCCCAGCACTTTATAGGTGAGCGACAGTCGATCGAGTTCGCGGTCTGAGATGCTGTCCCTGCGGGCTTGCTCCACCCTGTCAAGGTGAACAACCCGCATCAGGCAGCCGTCTTCATTCAACATTTTGGCCCGGGCATTCCCCATTTATCTCCCCCTTCCTAATAATATATGAACATATGTTCATATATTATAAAAATCAAGGGCCGCCCGTCAAGCATTAATTCATAAATATAGAAAAACATTCTGAAAATATTGCTAAAGGGATCTGCATATTTACCGATACTTTTATTGGAACGTTCCGACGGAACCTGAAAGGGCAAACCACTTGAAAAAGTGGGGCGCAAAACTTCCGGCCTAATTTCGCATCTGCGAAAAAGGCAGCGGGGTTGCCAGGGTAAGTTGGAGGGGAAAACCCGTCTCTTTAACCGGAGGCGGGTTTTTACTTTCTACACAATTTAGGGGACGTCCGTGAAATTTGGATATTTGATGATTAATAAATATTTCAAATCAACAAATAAGTTAAAAGCCGAGTATATCTTTTTGAATTATTTTTAGATCATTTGCTTCTCGCCCCTTGATGACGGCCTTGCTCACAGTAGATGGACTAACTTTCAGCAACCGGGCAACGTCCGCACAACTAATCATCAATTTCCTGACAGCTAAATATGATACCATTGATCGCGCGCGACTGATTCTTCTCGCCTTGCTGGAAGACTGCAAATCTTCAATATCAACTTGAAAATAGTTCGCAACTTTTTCAACTACCGCTTCAAGACTCGGTCCTTCAGCCTGAATTCTGGCTTTTTCTGCTAACTGCTCATTCGCCTGCTTCATTGTTTCTTGGACAAATTCGGAAGAGCCTAGGATGCGCTCATCGCCTTTGATTCGTAGGCCGATTCTACGATAACCCTTCAAAGCAGACCACCCGCCAACAGAACGAATTAGTCCACCACCAACCAGCTCCGGACGCCGCCCGGCGGTTACCCCCTTTGCCATAAACATTGAATAGGCTTTTATAGCTCCCCGGGTTGTGTGACCGAACATACTGAGAACGTATTCTGTATCCTGCCAATCATGATCATTTTTGCCCATTAAAATATGATGCCCGCTAAATGGATATGTGCTTAGTTGCTTCAAATCCTTTACCTCTCCAGCTCTTAAAGGATTCATGTGAATATAGCGAACCAGTTCCAAAAAGTAAGCATCTTCTTCACACAGAATGGACTTGTATCGATTCTGGAATAATTGACCATGTCGTTTGTGTCGGCGGTTAAATTGCTGAGCATAACCTGTCAGCAGTCTTTGCATAACTTTGGCTATAGGGGTCAAGCCAGTGCGCAACAAGAGATGAAAATGATTGAAAAGCAGTGCCCACGAAAAACAAGGAGTGGCGGTGTCAGAGAGGATGTCGCCCAATCGGTCGAGAAAATTATAGTTGTCGTGACGATCTTTGAATATAGCTCCTTTTTCAATGCCGCGCACAATAATATGGTGCAACGCTCCGGGACCATCTATGCGAGCTTTGCGCGGCATGAAATTTTCTTTACACATATCTGGTCAAATGTCAATATATCACGGACGTCCCCTATATTGAAAAATGTAAAACCAATCATTTAACTGTAATTTAACATTTGCCTAACTTTATGATAACAATAAAAAAATAAATTGCTCACATTGTATAATGATTAATTTAAAAGATGAAAAATTCTAACTGAAAATTGTGAGCGCATGCCATGGCCAAAGAAAAAATTCTTGTCGTCGACGACGAAGAAGATATCCTGGAGCTGGTCAGATATAATCTGAGCAGGGAAGGCTATCAGGTGGTCGGAACCCTGTCAGGCGAAGAGGCTCTGAAAAAAGCCCGCAGCGAAGCGTTTGATCTCATTGTACTGGATTTGATGCTGCCGGGAATCGACGGACTCGAGGTGACCAAAAAATTAAGGGACAATGACAAAACCCGGCATATCCCCGTTGTGATGCTGACCGCCAAAGGCGAAGAAGCCGATATTGTGACGGGCCTTGAGCTGGGCGCCGATGATTATATCACCAAGCCTTTTAGCCCCAGAGTTCTGATAGCCAGGGTCCGCACTGCCCTCCGCCGCCAGACCCGCAGACCGGACGATGCTACCGCTGTTATTCAGATACACGCCTTGGAAATACATCCCGGTCGGCGCACTGTGCTGGCCGCAGGCAATCCGGTTGATTTAACGTATACCGAATTTCAGTTGCTTTATACCCTGGCCCGACGACCGGGATGGGTGTTTACCCGCGGCCAGATCGTGGATGCCGTTCGGGGCGATGATTACCCGGTCACCGATCGCAGCGTAGATGTACAGATTGTCGGGCTTCGCAAAAAACTGGGTACTTACGGGAAATACATAGAAACCGTCCGGGGGGTTGGTTATCGGTTGCGGGAGAATCCATGAAGAAAAGCAAAAAATTAATATGGCAGATTTTCCCCCCTTTCCTGTTGATCACCCTCGTCTCCCTTCTGGCCGTCAGCTGGTATGCGTCCAGTTCAATGCGCCACTTTTTTTTAGATCAGACAGCGGTCGATTTGAATGCGAGAGCTATTCTTTTGCAAAATCAGGTCATCACGCAACTGCTGTCCCTGGATCACCCATCGGTGGACTCGGTTTGCAAGGCTATGGGAAGACAGTCTGCAACGCGCTTTACCGTCATTCTGCCTTCCGGTCGAGTGGTTGGTGATTCCCGGGAAACGCCTGATTTAATGGACAATCACGCCAACCGACCTGAAATCGCAATGGCATTGAGCGGAGAAACAGGCACATCCATCCGCTACAGCAATACCCTGCTGCAGTCTATGATGTACGTTGCAAGGCCCATCAAGGAAAACGACAATATCCTGGCGGTTATCAGGGCTGCGATACCGACGACGTTCATCGAGCGGGAGCTGAAGTCGATCCAGCTTAAAATCGGACTGGGCGGACTGCTGATAGCCCTTCTGGCGGCCGGTATCAGTTTGTTGATATCCCGCCGCATCACCCGTCCCATCGTGGCGATGAAAAAAAGTGCCGGCCATTTCGCCGGCGGAGATTTCAGCCAGCGTCTGGCAGCGCCGGACTCTGAAGAAATGGCCGGGCTGGCCGAAGCGCTTAACCGGATGGCGTCGCAGCTGGACAGCCGTATTAATACCATCATCAACCAACGCAACGAATTCGAAACCGTACTTTCCAGCATGCAGGAGGGTGTCGTTGCTTTTGACAACAGAGAGCGAATCATATCCATGAATCAGGCGGCAGCGGTTCTTTTTGAATGTGATCCCGTTCAATGCCAGGACAAGAACATCCAGGAGATCGTGCGCAACCTGCCGCTGCAACAGTTCATCCGTCACGCCATCTCCGGCCGAGAGCTTGAAGAAGACGATATTGTGCTATACCAAAACGGCGAAAAAATTTTGAATTTAAAAAGCTCGCCGTTGCTGGATGCCGGCAAAGATCAGATCGGCACCCTGGTTGTCATTAACGATGTCACCCAGTTGCGGCGTTTGGAGAACATGCGCAAAGACTTTGTGGCCAATGTATCCCATGAAATCAAGACACCCCTGACGGCCATAAAAGGATTCGTTGAGACACTGCACCAGGGTAACGTCGATAAACCTGAGGAGGCCGAACGGTTTCTTGGGATTATCCAAAAGCATGTCGACCGACTGAGTTCAATAATAGACGATTTGCTATCGCTTTCCAGAATCGAACAGGAAGATGAACGGCAGGCCATTCAGTTCGAAAGTAGACCCATTCTGGAAGTTTTCAGATCTGCGGTTCAGATCTGCCGATCAGCGGCAGAAGAGAAAAGCATCGACATCAATCTGAGCTGTGAAGAGCACCTGGAAGCCTGTATCGATCGCACCCTGCTTGAACAGGCAGTTGTCAACCTGCTGGACAATGGCATTAAATACAGCGACCCTGAAAGCATCATTAACCTGAATGCCACCAGGGATGATTCTGGAGTGATCATTAGCGTAAAGGACCAGGGCAGCGGGATTGCCTCCAGGCACCTGCCTCGACTGTTCGAGCGATTCTACCGGGTCGATAAGGCCCGCAGTCGCCGATTGGGCGGCACCGGCCTCGGCCTGGCCATTGTCAAGCATATTGCCCAGGCCCACGGCGGCCATGTTGCCGTGGAGAGTTCACTTGGCAGGGGAAGCACGTTTTCCATCCATCTTCCGAATAGTTAACGGCAGCAATCCAACGGGGCATCAGCCGAATCGACCGGTAATATAATCTTCGGTCAGCTGGTGTTTGGGACGGGTGAAGATCTGTGCGGTGGGTCCGACCTCGATGAGGTCGCCCAGATGAAAGTAGGCCGTGCGTTGGGATACCCGGGAAGCCTGCTGCATGGAGTGAGTTACAATAACGATGGAATACTGTTCGCGCAATTCATCTATTAAATCCTCGATGACGGCGGTGGCAATCGGATCCAGGGCAGAGCACGGCTCATCCATCAAAATTACCTCAGGGCCAACGGCAATTGTGCGCGCAATGCACAGGCGCTGCTGCTGCCCGCCGGACAGGCCGGTGCCCGGATGCTCCAGGAGGTCCTTTACTTCATTCCAAAGACCCGCTTTGATAAGGGCTGTTTCAACAATTTCGTCCAGCTCCGCCTTGTTCTGGGCCAAACCGTGGATTTTGGGGCCGTAGGCGATATTTTCATAAATTGATTTGGGGAAGGGATTCGGTTTTTGAAACACCATGCCGACCTGGGCCCGCAACGGCACCACGTCAATGTTTTTACCATAGATATCGAGACCGTCCAGCAAAATTTCGCCGGTCATGCGGCAACCATCGATGGTATCATTCATGCGGTTCAGACAGCGAATAAAGGTTGATTTACCGCAGCCCGAGGGACCGATCATGGCTATGACCTCATTGTTGGCAATATCAAGGGAAACATCCTTGATGGCTTGCTTTTCGCCGTAAAACACATTCACATTGCGACAGGAAATGCGGGGGTTGTCGACGGTGATGTCACCGACCGTCTGGCGATTATCGCGACTGACCAAATCCCGCTTTTCCTTGTGAGTGACTTGAGATGGTGTAATGTCTTGCGGCAATTCTCCCACGAAACCGGCCTCATTTATTTCTCTAAATGAAAACATGATACTCCTGCTGGAGCTGACTCATAAACTAACACAATTACATTATTGGTCAATTTATATTTAGCGGCTATTTAAAAAAGCAGGCCGGATGCTAGCATCCGGCCTGTTGCTGGATTCGTTTATTAATTGAGAGACATTAGAATTTGAAGATTCATAATGTCGGAGTGATATTTGGTTCGTTCTTCAGTGGGCATAGGGATCATCCCTTTTTCGGCCAGATAGCCGTCCTCACCCCAGGCCTTATCGCTGGTGAACTCCGCCAGATATTCCCGGATTCCCGGAATGACACCGACGTGGGCTTTTTTCACATAGAAAAACAACGGGCGGGAAAGCGGGTACTGGCCATCGGCGATCAACTCAAACGTCGGCTGAACACCGTCGACATAGGCCCCCTGAATCTTGTCCGTATTTTGATCAAGGAAGCTAAACCCGAATATACCAACTGCGTTAGGATTCGCTTCCAGCTTCTGAACGATCAAATTGTCGTTTTCACCGGCTTCCACATAGGCACCGTCTTCCCGGACGCTATGGGCAATGGCCTTATATTTTTTACTGTCGGTTTTACCCAGCGCCTTGATCCAGGCAAAGTGATTGGCACCTTCTTCCATGGCCAGTTCAGTGAAGGCATCACGGGTTCCGGAGGTCGGCGGCGGTCCGAGCACTTCAATGGACTTGGCGGGCAAGGCCGGGTTGATCTCTTTCCAGGTTTTGTAGGGATTGGGTATCACCTTCTGGCCGCCGCTGGGATCCGGCACTTCCTTGGCCAATGCCAGAAAGATTTCTTTGCGGGTTAACTTCAGGGGGGCGACTGTTTTGGAGTTGGCCATCACAATGCCGTCATAACCGATTTTTACCTCTACAATTTCTTTAACACCGTTGGCAGCACACTGCTCATACTCAGACTGTTTGATCCGGCGGGAAGCATTGGTAATGTCGGGATGCTCGACACCGACACCGGCGCAAAAAAGCTTCAACCCGCCGCCTGATCCGGTGGATTCAATTTTCGGGGTTTTAAAAGAGGTCGATTTGCCAAATTGCTCTGCCACAACGGTTGCAAAAGGATATACCGTTGAAGAGCCGACGATACTGATGTAATCCCGAGCCGAGCCGGCGCCGGCCACACCAAAAAAAGTGGCCACAAAAAGAGTGATAACCAATACGACAGTTGCTTTTTTCATTATTATTTTCTCCTTAGAAATTAATTAGATCAGTAATTTGATCCGTTTGATTTTAATGTCCGAACTTTAACCAGCGATCATTAGGTTTGTGTTAGGTTGCTGTTGTTTTTGTGTTCAATCTCATTTTTTTCTGATTGGCAAAAAACATGGGCGGAATTCTATCCCCAGGCCTGATATGGGATCGGCACGAAACCCGCCCTGATTGGCCAGACGCCGACAGCCTGTTGTCATAAAGTTACCATCGCCTTTCAAAGCGCTTACGCAGTATAACCGCCGCGGCATTCATGGTGATGAGAAAGGCCAGCAATACCATGATGGCGGCGGATGTGCGTTCCACAAAGGCCCGCTCCGGGCTGTCAGCCCATAAAAAAATCTGTACCGGCAAGGCAGTGGAAGGATCGCTAAAGCCGGCCGGGATATCGACGATAAAGGCCACCATTCCGATCATTAACAGCGGTGCCGTTTCGCCCAGGGCCCGTGCCATACCGATAATCGTGCCGGTCAGCATACCGGGCAGTGCCAGCGGCAGGACATGGTGTGACACCATTTGCATTTTGGAGGCCCCGACACCCAAAGCCGCTTCCCGAATGGAAGGCGGCACCGATTTCAAGGCCGACCGGCTGGCGATGATAATGACCGGTAGGGTCATCAGGGTCAACACCAGGCCGCCCACCAGCGGGGCGGACCGCGGCAATCCGAAAAAATTGAGAAACACCGCCAGGCCCAGCAACCCGAAAACAATGGAGGGTACGGCAGCCAGGTTGTTGACGTTAACCTCGATTAAATCCGTCCAGCGGTTTTTAGGCGCAAACTCTTCCAGATAGACGGCGGCAGCCACTCCCATGGGAAATGATAAGAGCAGGGTTATTACCAGAGTCAGAAAAGATCCGACCGTCGCCCCCCATATGCCGGCCAGCTCAGGTTCCCGGGAGTCGCCGGCGGTAAAAAACGTCCGGTTAAATTTTTTCTCGATTCGTCCCTCGCCGGCCAGCTGATCAATCCAGGCCAGCTGATTGTCTTTTAAGCGCCGGTCGCTCTCGGCACCTTCCCGATTGATATGGCCTTTGATGAGCATGTCGACATCATCATCGGCCGGAACCCAGATTTCCCGTGTTGCACCTATGATTTCAGGATTCTGCAGCACCATATCCCGCAGCTGGAAAGAAGCTCCCGAGCTTACCAGGCCATATAGCTTACGCATATCCCCACGCCCTTTGACATCGGGAAACATGCTCCGCAATGTATTTTTAACCAATCCCTGATAGTTGGCACTGGCCAGAGCTTCCTGGCGCAAAAGATCCGGATCAAAAAATATATTCAACTTGATAAAGGTTTGTTGCAAGGCGCTGTAACCGTTGGTGCCGATACTGATAAAAAGCAGGGACAAAAACAACAGACTAACCATAATGGCCATCAGGCCATAAAATCGAAACCGGCGCTCGGCCCGGTACCGTTTGGTAAGGCCGCGGTTAACAATTTCCAAGATTCTAGCGGGATGCTTTTTACTTGGGCTTGCGTTAGTCGTTGAATTATTCATACTGCTCCCGGTATTTGCGCACCACGTATAACGCGATGACGTTTAACAATAAGGTAACAACAAACAACAACAGCCCCAGCGCAAAGGCAGCCAGGGTCTTGGGACTGTCAAACTCCTGGTCACCGACCAGCAGGGTCACGATCTGAACGGTTACCGTTGTGACGGTTCTCAATGGATTAACCGTTAAATTGGCCGCCAGACCGGCCGCCATCACCACAATCATGGTCTCACCGATGGCCCTGGAAACAGCTAAAAGAACGCCGCCGACGATGCCGGGCAAGGCCGCCGGCAGCACCACCTGTTTGATGGTTTCCGAACGGGTGGCACCCAGACTGTATGCGCCGTCCCGCAAAGCCTGGGGCACGGCGTTGATAAAATCGTCCGATAGGGAAGAGACAAAGGGAATAATCATGACCCCCATCACCAGGCCAGCGGCCAGAGCGCTTTCAGAAGAGACGCTCAGTCCCAGAACAGATCCGGTATCGCGTATAAAAGGCGCCACGGTCAGGGCGGCAAAAAAGCCGTAAACCACGGTCGGAATCCCTGCCAGAATTTCAATCAGTGGCTTGGCGGCGGCCCGATATTTTCGGCCGGCATATTCCGACAGGTAAATGGCGGACATCAGCCCAATGGGCACCGCCACGACCATGGCAATGGCCGAGATTAAAGCCGTACCCAAAAAAACCGGCACGGCGCCAAAGGCCCCGGAAGAGCCCACCTGATCGGTGCGAATGGCCATCTGGGGACTCCAATCCAACCCGAAAAGAAAATCGGTCACCGGAATTACCTTGAAAAAGCGGATGGCTTCATACAGGACCGACAGGACAATTCCGATGGTGGTAAAGATAGCAAGGGTGGAACAGGCAATCAGGATATATTTAATTACCTGCTCAACCATGTTGCGGGCCCGCAAACCAGGTTTGATTTTGGCACGCACTGCAACAAGGCCCAGCAACGCGAGGCAAATGGCAACGACCGCCAGGGCAGCCTTGCTGATTGCCTGGAGACTGCGGTAATGGTCGGCAGCGGTCTGCATCACCGGGGTTAACTCTCCCGAAACGATATTGCCGCTGACCGCGTTTTTAATTTTGTTGATAAAAAGATTTAATTCAGCTCCGGTAAGGCTGCCGATATTGTCAGGCAGATCCGAAACCACCAGTTGGGTGATGACGCTGGACTCAAACGCCAGCCAGAATCCGAATAAAAGCAGGGCCGGAATGCCGCACCAGATAGCCGTCAGGGCGCCATAATAAGTTGGACGGGAATGCAGCTGCTGGATTCCCTCGCTATCACCGGCGACGGTAAAGGCCCGCCGCCGCCCCAAGTAATAGGCGGCACTTGAAAGGGCCAGGAGGATGATGAACAAGGTTGCGGGATTCATAAGGAGAATAAGTGTGCAATACAGTATTTTATTTGTGGCTCTGTGTAATTCGGTCCGATAGAAACAGTCAGATCATAGAAAGGGGTTGTTAGATCGGTATGATGATTTTGTTAGGGTTTTGTTAGAAGTTGTTGGCCGGACAGACCCGTTGGCCCGTGCGCCGGTAAGGAAGCGTTCAGAGATTTTAGGTTGATTTGATTAGACCGGCAAGCGGGCTATCGGAAAACATAGCTATGAATGTTTTTGACAAAATCCTAATAATACACTAACAAAAATCTAATAATTAAGTCCGATTATGGCCGTATATGAAGATCAATTTCAAGCACACCCACGTGCAAGCCCGGATATTGAAATGGAAAAAAGAATACGAAAACATTTTTCAAGAGAGCTGGAAAAAATAAAAAAGCTTATCCTTTCCCTTGGCACCATGGTCGAGGAGCGGGTCCGCATGGCGACCAAGGCCATTGAAAGCAATGATGCCGTATTGGCCCAGCGGATCATAAAATCCGATTATGAAGTGGATGAGATGGAAGTCGACATCGAGGAGGAGTGCTTAAAAGTTCTGGCGCTGCACCAGCCGGTGGCCGTTGATCTGCGATTCATCATTGCCGTTATTAAAATCAACAACGAGCTGGAACGCATCGGCGACCAGGCCGTTAACATCGCCGAAAGGGTTGGAGTCACGGCCAAAAGCGACCAGCTCGAAATGTTTTTCGACTATTCGGCCATGGGCGAAAAAGCCCAGGATATGCTAAAACTGAGCCTGGATGCCCTGGTCAAAATGGATTATGACCAGGCCTTCAAAGTTGTCATGATGGATGACGAGGTGGATGCCATCAAGGAGCAGGCATATGACCGCATCAAAAAGGCCATAGCAGAGCACCCGGATAAAATCGGCTACTTGATCAACCTGCTGTTGATCTCACGGCATCTGGAACGCCTGGCCGATCATGCCACCAATATTGCCGAAGAGGTCATCTACCTCATCGAAGGCGAGATCGTCCGGCATGCCGCGTACGAACGGGACTGACCTCTGAAGCTGTCAAAATAACCCTAACGTATAAACCAAAACCTTCCCCCCTGTGTCGAACAGACGCCCCGTTTCCACCCTGAGCCGGCACAGCGGGCATGGCGTTCGCCCGACAACCCTAAAAACCAATTGACAGCCCCAACATTAGCGTGTATATGCACCAATTATGACAAAACAAGACATCGAAAAATTGAAGGGTATCTGCGGCAAGGTGGCCGACAGCTGTATGGGCATGCGGGTGCGCCGGGCGGCCCGGGTGGTGGCCAATCACTACGACAAACATATGAAACCTTCAGGATTGAAAGGAACCCAGTTTACGCTGCTGAACACCATTTTCATGAACCCGGCAGCCAACATCGGTAAACTGGCGGACATCCTGGGGCTGGACCGCACCACCCTGAATCGCAACCTCAAGCCTCTCGAGCGCAAGGGGCTCATTCGCTCCGGCTCGGGCAAGGATCCGCGCACCCGCACGCTTGCGCTGACCAAAGAGGGCACCGGAATACTTCAGAACGCCCTTCCGTATTGGCTGGAAGCCCAATCCGGCGTCCTGGAAACACTGGACCACCGCATCAAACGGTTGATGGATGATTTGGGCGAGCTGGAAAAGTTGGCCAACCTATCCTAAGCCGGATCAAACCCAAGCGTGGTGCCGGAAAGGATCTGTCACGAAGGCACGAAATTTGTCTTTTCTCTCGTGTTTTAGTCATTTCGTGCTCTCGTGGTGAAGAAACGCGACTGTATCGGCAATTTCTTAATTTCTCATCAGCCAGAACCCAATTTTTTCAACTGTATTCCCAATAGGGAAATATCATCCTTGGGGCCGACCGCGTTTCCAAACGCCATCAGGGATTTGAAGGCGGCCGCGATCATATCGGCAACCGGCCGGTCCTTGGCGCTTTTTAATTGTTCCCGAAAGCGTTCCATACCATAAAAATCCCCCCGCTCGTTCTGGTATTCATAAAAACCGTCGGTATAAAACACCAGCTTATCATCCGCCCCGATTTGTTCCTGCTGCTGCTGATAAACGACGGGTTCATCCGCAGCCATCCTCAGATCAATGGTCCCGATCGGTCGGCCGCCCTTGGTCAATGGCACCAGGGTTCCGTCTTTGCGCAGAATGATGGGGGGCGGGTGCCCGGCACTGCTGGATGTCAGGATGCCGCTTCTGATATCGAGAATGACATAATTCATGGTAAAAAAATTATGGAAGCGTTCAAAGGGGTATTCCCGGTCGAGAAATTTCAAAACCTGGGCGGGCGACTTTATTTCAGGGGGGCTAAGCTCCTCTCTTGGCCTTCGTATAAGATTGCCGCTGCCGGGCTGCAAATATTGATAGACGGTCACCGCCACCATGGCCGCCGGAACACCGTGGCCGGCCACATCGATGATGTAGAAAGCCCAGTGGTCGGCATCTATCTGGATAATGTTGAAAATATCACCGCCAATTTTATCACAGGGTTGAAAGCGCCAGGCAACATCCAGCACCTCGCCGTAATTTACATTGTTGGGCAGCAGGTTCTTTTGAATCTCCGCCGCAGCGCTCAAATCCTGTTCAAGGCGGTCCTGTTTAAGGGTCAACTCCCGGTTCAACTTATTCAGCCGCAGCTCCGATTCGGCATACCTGGAAATGAGCTCCTGCAGGAGGCGCCTGTTGATCTCGCTGTCGGCAATGGTGGCCCGATACTCAATCAGTTGCTGGATGAGCGACGCCAGCAGCGGGTCTTGGCCTTTTAACAGATGGAGGTATTGCGGCAGATTGTCTTCAGTTCCCATCATCAAACCGCTCGCTTTCACCCAGGAGGCCGTCTATACCGACATCTTTTAATGCCGCCAGAAGTTTCGACACATATTCAATAATCTCTTTATCGTTGATGACGCTGCCATGCTGCGGCGCCAGGATTTTAAACGGAGTTTTAGCGATTTGCTCAAGCGAGTGCCCCAGGGCCCTGGTGGATGTCATAATTTTGCGATGAAAATTCAATATGTCATTGACCGGGCAATTGGGAAGCCTGCGCGGACATTGGGACAGGTTTTGGCATTCAATGCATTCAGCCGCCAGCTGCAGATACAATTGCCAGCTGACCCCATAGCTGCCGAAAAGGTCACTGGTGAAGAGCACGCCGCTGTGGGGATCAAAGGTCATAAAGCTGCCGGCCGAATGGGAATAAGGTGTTGTGATAAACTGCAGTTTGCGCCCGGAAGAGAACTGATACTCGAATTTTAGTTTGCTCAAAGATATCAGGGGGGAGGAAACCGCGTAGTGCCGGATAAACATCAGGTTTTCTGAAGCTGAAATTATTTGCAGATCGTCGTGCCCGATAGCATCCTCGAAATTCGGGGCGCTGCCGCACAGGTCGGGGTCATAGTGCTGGTAGATCAGGGCCTTGATCTGCCGGGGAAAAAGGCCGGTTTGCAGGATCTTGAGCATGACCGTCGCAAAATCCGGCCGACTGCCGCCGTCGATGACCACGGCTTCGTCTTCATCGATGATTAGATAGGGATTGCAATGCAACCCGGACGGGGCATCGTAAAAGCCAACCCAGAAAATCCCCGGTGCGATCTCGACCGCGCTTTCATAATTCGTGTCGGTATGATGTGATTTCGGCATGTTCTAATTCTCCAGCAGTTGGCACTATATATTCTAATATCATTTCCATGATTTGACACCCTGCAGGCTAATTTTTTTTCGGATATAACCGCAGACAGATAAGACGGCGCGCATATGACGCCACTTAGTGACCCACAACCAGTTCACCAATTCGGGTCGACCACCGTGCCGACCCGCGTTGGACCGCTGTCTCAGCATATGGGCGGTTGCAAGGGCCCGTCCGACTTATAAAAAAAAGTTTCATATCGGATAAAGTTCTAGCAGCATCGGCGGCAGCGTGGTACCGAAGGTTTGATAGGTCTGAAACCAGAGCAACGAGGAGCCTGAGCAATAGATATAGTGCACGGCTCCCATTCCCAGGGTCATATACGCTTTCCCTTGATATCGAGCGATCGGCCTTAAATGGTAGAAAGGACTTTTTTGGGCAACCGCCATTTTTTCAATCATTGATTCAAAGGCTTTTTGCGCTGCCTCCGCATCGGCATAGCGCGAAACGTATAAAAGGTCCTTTTTTTCACCCTTGCCGTATTCGGCAATCACGTTTGCATCGGTGGCCACGGCTTGGCCGTGCATTCTGTTTACGAACTCAGCCGCTTGTTCACCGGAAATTAAGCGCAGGCGCTCTTTTGTACCGATATTTGCCGGGGTGGGTAAATCCGGTGGATGCGAACATGCGGTTAAAATAATACCGAAGGTTAAAATTAAAAATTTGAATTTTCGCACGGGATACCTATTTTAAGAGAGCACGCCAAGACCAAAAACCGATTCGAAAGGCATCGATGGGGTCAACCCCACCAAACTTTCTGGACCCGGTAAAGATCGGGCCTGATAGGGTGACCCGAAAATCAGGGTGGTTGCCCAAGCCCGTGGTGAAAACCGCCAACCATTTTGTAATTCATCATTGGATACGAGTAAAGAAATAAATGAATTTCATAACCTTACTGCTATTGGCACCGCCGATCCTGATCGCCTTAACCTTTCATGAATATGCCCATGCCTATGCTGCTTACCGCTATGGTGATGATACCGCCAAGCAGCTTGGCCGCCTGAGCTTAAATCCGCTGCGCCATCTGGACCCGCTGGGCACCATCATGATTTTTCTGGTTCACTTTGGATGGGCCAAACCGGTTCCCGTAAACCCATATCGATTGAAAAATCCCAGAAAGGACATGCTCTGGATCAGCGCGGCCGGTCCCCTGGCAAACATGGTCTTGGCGCTGGCCAGCGGCCTGCTGCTCCGGTTTCTTTTCGCCATCGAAGGCACCCCGGATCATCACACCGGCACGGCCATGGGGCTGTTTATCTTCATGGCGATCATGAGCCTGCAGATCAACTTAGCCCTGGCAATTTTCAACATCCTGCCCATCGCGCCGTTGGACGGTTCCAAAATTTTATTCGGGCTTTTGCCGGTCGGTTTTGCTAAGTTGATAGGGGCGCTGGAGCGCTATGGCCCGTTTATACTGATTGGATTGATCATCATTGGACGCGCAACCGACGTGCCGATCCTGGGTGGTCTTATCTGGCCTTTCGTCGGCTTTTTCAGTAAGCTGTTCGCCGGTATCTAGCGCATCGCTCAGCGCTGAGCGTCTGAATGATATTTTAACCTCCTGACTATCGCCGCTCAGCTGTGAATGGTTACGGGTAAGATCACCGGGTTCTTCATGTCGGTTTAGCTTTCCGGGCGGCAGTCAACGCCATATGAACAATCCCTTCATCCGGAATTGAATCAGACGGCGCTGCTGCGGCCTTGAAGCCCAGCTTTTGATACAACTTTACCGCATTCGCATTATCAGAATATACATTCAGGGTAAAAGATACGTCCCCAAACAATTTTAAGCCCTCGTCGACCAACAGGCGACACAGCAGGCCCCCCCAACCCTTACCGCGCCGGTTCGGTGCGACAATTATTCTGGCCAAATGAATCCGGTTGTTGGCCTTGTCAAGCAATTGCCCCAGACCCAACAGCTTGCCGGCGGCATCTTGCATCGCAAACGTATTCTCATTTGAATACGCGATATCCTGCTTGAGGCGCTGAAGGGCTAAAGGGAATCTGACAACGGGACCGGCCCACAGCTTGCAGGCCTCTTGGTCTTTGATCCATGAGATCACCGTCTTTAAGTCTTCATCTGCAGCCGGGCGAAGTATCATTTTTTACTGTTTGCGGGCACTTCCCACAACAACCGATAACCGATTTTGACTTAGATTGCGGGCGTGGTTGCGAATCTTGTCTTCAGCGTTGTCTCCCAGGATTAAATGAATTCCCAGGGGCGGATGGCCCTTGGCTTCAATCCTGGCAATTACCCGCTCAAAAAATTTTACGGACTCCTGAACCTTTCCAATCCATTGGGCTACTTGCAGTCCCACTGCCTCGATAGCCGTCCGGGCCTGCGCCTCGGTTACCAGGGCACTGACGGACGCATCATCAGCCCAGGGGACGGGATACAACGGCGGGGCGCCGCCAGTGCTAAAAACATCATGGAAGATAAAGCGGCCCCCCGGTTTCAACACCCGTGCAATTTCAGTATAGAAGCGGTGTTTATCGGCAATGTTCATCTGAACATGCTGGGTCAGCACAATATCGAACCACTCGCCTTCATAGGGAAGATCAAGGGCACTGCAGCAGAGAAGTTCCACCCGATCGCCTAACCCGGCAAAATCGGTCAGTTTTGTCCCGGCGGAGATATATGCCTCGGTAAGGTCGATGCCTGTGACGCGGCTCTGATAATGTGCGGCAAGGTACCGCGCCGTGCCCCCCAAGCCGCACCCGACATCGAGCACCAGGTCGGACGGTTTTAATTGCGCCATCGCGGCCAGCTCGCTGGTGGCAGCCCGACCCCGGGTATGAAACTCGTCAATAGGCGCCAGGTCATCCACCGTCAGCGAATTTATATCTTTGCCGGCCGCCTCCAGCCCGGCTTCAATTTTCTGCCAGAGGTCGCCGATTTGGTATTGTCTGGTCACCCGGTCATCACCCTGCGGCATCGATCTCCTCCTCGGTTTTGACAATTGTGACACCGTTTCAAAAAAATCAAAATTCAAGATATGGCGTAAATGAAACTACATCTGGGA
Organism: Deltaproteobacteria bacterium; assembly: GCA_019312835.1. Classification (GTDB taxonomy): domain Bacteria; phylum Desulfobacterota; class Desulfobacteria; order Desulfobacterales; family JAFDCJ01; genus JAFDCJ01. The sequence goes on along the minus strand of JAFDCJ010000119.1, from coordinate 12,903 downwards.
TTGCCTTTATACAACAAAAAAGGGCATTCTGAAATCAGAATGCCCTTTTGATATATTGTCGGATTTAATTCTAGTCGCGCAGTTCTTCTTTGATGCCCACCGCAATCTTGAACAGTGCCGTCAGAATCAAAAATCCCATGGCCCACACGCCCAGGGCGATCAAAATTTCGGGTACCGACGGAATGTACTCGTGGACTTCATGCAGCGGATTCGGTGTGAACCCACCGGCGATCATGCCCAGTCCCTTGTCGATCCAGGTTCCCAAAAAGATGACGACACAGGCCACCGCCAGCACCCCTTCGTTTTTGCGGGTGATGGGGTTGACCGTCAGGATAATGCCAAGCACCATTAACGCCATCGAGGCCCACATCCAGGGCACGTAGGCACCGTGTCCCTGCAAGCCTATAAACAGGTATTTGATGTGATCCATGTGCTCGGGGATGTTGCTGTAAAAGGCGACGAAGACCTCACACAGGAAGAAAAACACATTGACGCAAATGGCATAGGCCACGATTTTGGCCAGCGACTGAATCTGTTCCCGTCCCGGGTCAAAGCTGCTCACCCGGCGGATGATCAGGCAGCATAGGATCAGCAACGCCGGACCGGCGGCAAAGGCCGAGGACAAAAAGCGCGGGGCCAGGATGGCGGTCATCCAGAAGCCCCTGCCCGGCAGGCCGCAATACAGATAGGCGGTGACGGTGTGGATGCTGACGGCCCAGGGGATCGATATGTAAATCAGCGGTTTTAACCACGGCTGGTAATGCACCTGGTTGCGCTCGGCCTCCAGTACATTCCAACCGATGACGATATTCAGAAACAGATAGCCGTTTAGTACGACAGTATCCCAGAAAAGAACGGATCGGGGCGAAAGATAGATAAAGACATTGAAGATCCGCATGGGCTGGCCGAGGTCGACCAGAATAAAGGTCACGCACATGATCACCGAGGCAATGGCCAGAAACTCACCTAAAATGGTCACCCGGCCAAAGGCCTTGTAATCATGCAGATAGTAGGGCAGCACCACCATCACCCCACCGGCGGCCACACCGACCAGAAACGTGAAATTGGCGATGTAGAATCCCCAGGAGGTATCCCGGCTCAAACCGGTGATCCCCAGACCGAAATCGAGCTGTCTCAGGTAAAGGAGAAAGCCGACGCCGATGATGACCAGTAAAAAGGTCATCCAGCCATAATATTTTTTGCCACCTTTAATCGCTAATTCAAGCATAATCACCTCACACTATGTAATAAACAGCGGGCTCCGTGCCCAGCACCTGTTTACGCCGAATGGTGTAATTGGTCCGAATCAGTTCACGGACCTCGGATTTGGGGTCATATAAATCACCAAAAATCAACTTGCCTTCGGAGGCTTCCACACAGGCGGGCAGCCTGCCTTCGGCCAGCCGCTCTGCACAGAAGTTGCACTTTTCGACCACACCCTTCATCCGCGTGGGAAATTTTTTGTTGACCTCTTTGATAAACGGTCGCGGGTCCCGGTAGTTAAAACTACGGGCGCCAAACGGGCAGGCCGCCATGCAAAAGCGGCATCCGATGCAGCGATGAAAATCCATCAAAACAATTCCATCGGATTCCCGCTTGAAGGTCGCCTTGGTCGGACAGGCCCTGACGCAAGGCGGATTTTCGCAGTGATTGCACAACACAACAAAGGGTCTGTGCTCGACTTCCTCGCTCATGAACCGGGCGGCTTTGCCGGGAAAGGCGTTGTGGTAGTGCGCTTCCCAGATCCACTTAATTTCATGGCGCTTGTTTTGAAAGTGGGGCACATTGTGAATGCTGTCGCAGGCTTCGACCAGCGGTTCGACATCATCGACAGATTCAAATTGCCGTGTATCGATGACCATGGCCCATTGTTTGGCCGTCAGGGCCTTATCATTCGGTTTGATGACCGGCGCGGGGTTTTCATCCCCACCACCCCCGGCGGCAAACGCATTGAGGACGGGCCTGGCCGTCAGCGCCAGAGATGAAAGCCCCAGTAGTTGCAAAACGCGTCGTCTGCTGCTATCCATCACGAGTTCTCCTTCGGGTTATCAATATGGCAATCCCAGCAATAGGGCCTGACCGAGGCATAATTGTGACATCGGTCGCAAAATTCCGCCTTGTTGGAGTGACAATCCAGGCAGGTGTTGGACAGGCTCATGTTGTATTCCTGGCCGCTGGGACTCACGTAAATCCTGTCGCCTCGCCGCACCACCGAATCCCGCCACACATCCAGCAACTGCATATGCTCGGCCTTCATATAATCGGTTGAACGCACACAGACTTTGGCCGCTTTGGCCTTGGCCGTGAGTTCGACTTCGGGTGCCGGCGCGGCCTTTCCCCGGTTATACCAGAAGGGAAAGGTTGCAAGAATAAGAAAGACGATTACACCGCTAATGATAAATTTTTTATCCTTCATCAGTTTCTTCCTCCGAATCACTCTCTAATCCGGGAATATCTTCACCGCGCAGATCGGTGGCCCTGTCGTTTTGCCCTTCCAGATTCAGGGCGTTGGCCACCAGTTCATGGACACCGGTCACATCGACTTCGGGAACCCAATATTCCATAAGGGCCGGCAAGGCCGCCCGGTCGATGGCACAGATCGTGGACAGCATGTTCACGCCGTGCTTTTCGTGAACGTACTTGACGGCGTTGGCGCGGGGCAGTCCGCCGGTCAGGCGCAATTCCATGTCTTCCCCGGCGTTCAGGCCGGAACCGCTGCCGCAGCAAAAGGTTTGCTCACGAATGGTATTGGCCGGCATATCGTAGAAGTGGTTGCACACATTTTGAATCACGTACCGCGGCTCATCGAACAGCCCCATGCCCCGGGAGGGGTTGCAGGAGTCGTGAAAGGTGACCTTCAGATGATCGTTGCGGCTGGGATCCAGATCCAGCTTGCCATGTTTGATCAGGTCCGCGGTAAACTCGGTAATGTGAACCATTTTAGTGGATTTGGCATTTTCAAATTTGGTTCCGGTGATCGGATTGACCGGTTCTTCCATGAAGTCGGCCGGACCGTTCATGGTGTCCATATACTGGTTGATCACCCGCCACATGTGACCGCACTCGCCGCCTAAAATCCACTTGACGCCCAGGCGTTTGGCCTCGGCATACATTTTGGAGTTCAGCCGCTTCATGGTTTCGTGGGAGGTAAAGAAACCGAAGTTGCCCCCCTCGGATGCATAGGTGCTCCAGGTGATGTCAAAGCCGTATTTTTCTTTCAAAAAGTGAAACAGCATCATATACCCCATGGCGGTGTAGGTACCGGGGTCGGCAAATACATCGCCCGACGGGGTAATGAACAGGATGTCAGCACCTTTTTTATTGAATTGCGGCTCCACCCGCACCCCGGTGACATCCTCGATATCATCCACGAAAAAGTCGAGCATATCCTTAAAGGCATGGGGCTGAATACCCAGATGGTTGCCGGTGCGGTAACAGTTGGCCACCGGAGTTGCAATCCAGTCGATATTCAAACCGATCAGGTTCAACAGCTCGCGACCCATGATGGTAATCTCAGCGGTATCGATCCCGTACGGACAAAAGACCGAACAGCGCCGGCATTCCGAGCATTGGAACAGATAGTACCACCATTCTTTTAAGACATCGAGGGACATCGGCCGGGCGCCGTTGAGCTTGCCCAGAATTTTACCGACCCGGGTAAAATCGTTGCGGTACACCGACCGCAGCAGCTCGGCCCGCAAGACGGGCATGTTCTTGGGATCGCCGGTGCCGATAAAGTAATGGCACTTGTCAGCACAGGCGCCGCATCTCACGCAGATATCCATGAACACCTTAAACGACCGGAATCGTTCGAGGCGCTCCTTGAAGCCCTTGTGGATGATCTCCTGCCAGTTTTCAGGCAGCTGCCAGTCGTCTTCCAGCGGATTCCATGCCCGCGCATTGGGAAGCCCCACATATTCGACGCTTTTGGGATTCGAGGCATAACAATACATCCCCTTGCGAATATTGATCGGGGTTTCCATCCAATCCGTATTCGGTGCGCGGTGATCGATCTGGAGGAGTTGTTCAGGTTTGGGTAATTCTTCTGCCATAGTGTTCTCCTTATTCTTCAGCCGGCTTTTCTTCTTCGGCCTGGTCCCCGGCGGGCTCTTCAGCCGGGTCTTCGGCCGGTGCGGGTTCCGGCATTTTATCAACCGGCAATCCGGCTTCGATCATTTTGTCTCTGAATTCATCTTCGTATTCTTCGTAAGTATGAATCGGAACCGGGTAGTTCCAGGGATTCACGTGCCGTCTGGCCCGGGTATCGGTCGTCAGGTTACGGGTGGGGCTCAGAAAGACGCCGCCCAGGTGCATCAATTTGCTGAAGGGGAAATAGGCCAGCAGCACACTGACAAAAAAGAGGTGGACGTAAAAAACAGTGCCCACCCCTTCGGGAATGGTCGGTTGAAATGTCACCAGCCCCATGGTGAGCGCCTTGGCCGCCGTCACGTCGATTTTGAGAAAATAGCGCATGAGGATGCCGGTCACGGCAATGCCGCAAATCAGTAACAACGGGAAATAATCGGCCGCCAGCGAGATATAGCGGACCTGGCGGATAAAAAGCCGCCTGGAAAACAGGTAACCGGCTGCTGCCAGCAGCACCACACCGGACAAAAACACCCCCGGCAAACCAAACTGAATTCCCGGGTACAATATTTCAACCCTGAAGAAACTGTCGACGTTCTCCACCAGGGTAACAAAAAACGGCACCGGTTCGGTAAAAAACCGCAAATGCCGGACTAAAACGGCCAGGAAGGCGTAATGGAAGGCCAGGGCCCCCACCCACAAAAAGATCTCAAGTTGGTAGGAAATTCGCGCGCCTTCTTTCAACCGCATCCGCGTATTGCGAAATAAGGACCGAAAGGTCAATATCTCCAGTGCCATCCGCAAAATCACCTGCCAGTTGGTCGCGGGGCTGTCCAATTGGGAATGTTTGATCCAGGGAAGCGATTTTTGCTGTCCGCCGGTGGTGGGGATGCGAAAGGGCACCGCCGATCGCGACCAGTCAACGATTTTAAAGACAAAGCCCGCAAAAAAGGTGAGCAGTGCCAGATACGGAATAATGATCCCGAACACAACCTGAAGCCCGATCGCCGTGCCTGCCCAGGCAATTAAAAAAAGCACGATAACAGCGATGAGTGAAAATATGTACCTTGAATTCATTGACCTGCACCTCGCTTGGAGACTTCAGCAGTCCGATATCGAACAGAAGCCTCAAATTAGGGTTCTACCAGTTTTAGCTTAAGTCGTTTAAAGAGATCGAATGGGGATAAGCCCCTAACGCATTCATTTTATATAGGTTCTATCTTCAAGACTCTTTGATCAAACCGGCCCTTTCAAAGGCCTTGAAGGTCCGTTTGCGGGTCTCGTTGGCACTGATTTGATAAACCTTTTCCCGACACTGCATATATATATCAAATGCGATCAGACAAATCTGATCGATGCTGGATTCAAGCTCTATGAATTCAGCCGCCAGGCGGCTGTCTCGAAGCTCTTTTGCAAAATAGTCTCGAAGGACCTTTTTTAAAGATAAAATGAATGCGGTGGCTTGAGAGGGACTAAAGTCCTGGACAGCCCGGATTCGGATGATGGAATCCAGGTGAGAATGGAGGGTGTTGGGATCCGTTGCGTGAATGAGATGTTCGAGGATGCCGTCCAGGCCGGTCATCAGCGCACTGCCAACCGGATTGGCGAATGGATCCGTTTTGCTCTGCAAGAACTTGGCGGTATCGACGGCATAGGTTTGGGCGGCCAGATGAAACCACTGCTTGGCGATGGCAGCTTTGTTTTTTGACAGTACTTTTTCCAAACCCTTTCCCATAAAACCCCTGACGGCCTGCAAGATAATTCGATAGCGCAATTTATCGCAATGTGACGAACAAAAAAGAGTCGGCCGAAGTGCATACGTATAATCGACTTCGATTTTTCTGTCAAGGATAATTGAAATTACATCTTTGCAATATGGCAGTGGTTTCTAACTATCTTGAATAAATGGTTTTTTTAAATTTAAAAAATCCCAAATCCCAAGCACCAAATTAGAAATAAATCTCAAATTAGAATAATCAATGACCAAAACAATCCCCACTTTCAAATAGCATCCCTTCGCAAGCCACGGTTTGAAATGGTTCGTGTCATGGGTTGAAATAAGAATATGCTGTTTGGAATTTGGTGCTTGGAAATTGGGATTTATTTGGGATTTGTTGTTTGGTGCTTGGAATTTAGTGTCATTAGAAAGAAAGCCATATAGAATCAGACAGTTACTTAGAAATGGCGTTTAGCCTGAACTATTCCAAGCAGTAGGGCCTGGTCATCATCGGCGGGATGACCGTCGGCAAACTGTACGACATTCGCCATGATCGCCGCGATAACGGCCTGGGGATCAGGGGTGCTGTCGGCGGCAAGCGTTTGAAGCAGCCGCTCCTCTCCGTAGGTTCGACCTTCCCGATTGAAGCGTTCGGTGAGCCCGTCGGTGTACACGAGAAACCGATCACCCGGCTGCAGTTTGACCTCGGTTACCGGAATCTCGATTTCATAGGGTTCGATGCCCAGGGGATAAACACCCGGGCAGGAGATTTCAGCGGCCGTTTGGTCGGAATTTCGATAAATCATCGGCAGCGGGTGGCCGGCCCGGGCGATCTGCATGGTTTGCAGGTTGGCATCGTAATAAATATAAAGCGCCGTCATGAAGCTGGGATCCGCCACCTTGCAAAGGTGTTCGTTGAGGTAGTGCAGGACAGATGCGGGATCATCGGCCGATCCGGGATAGGAGCGGAAAAGGGCGCAGGTCATGGCCATCAGGACGGCTGCCGGGGCGCTGTGGCCCTCGGCATCGGCCATCAGAAAGCCATAACGGTTATCGGATAATTCAATAATGTCATAATAGTCCCCGCCGGCGTAACGGCTGGTTTCATAGTGCACGCCCAGTTTGAATCCTTCGATTTCCGGCAGCTGTTTCGGCAAGAGCTTGCGTTGGACCTCGGAGACGATTTCCAGTTCATGTTCGAGTTGATCTTTCTGGCTTTCCACCTCACGGTTCAGGCGGTGGATGGTCAGGTGGGTGTTTACCCGGGCAATCACCTCATCTGGCTGAAACGGCTTGGTGATATAATCAACGGCGCCCAGCTGAAGCCCTTTGACCTTGTCTTCGGTGTCTCCCAGCGCGGAAAGAAAAATAACCGGAATATCAAACGTGGTCGGGTTGGATTTCAGCTGTCGGCAAACCTCGTAACCGTCAATGTCCGGCATCATAATATCCAGCAAAATCAGATCGGGCAACGCTTTGCCAGCAATGGAAAGGGCCATCTCGCCGTTTTTAGCGATCAGCAGTTTGCAGCCGACGCCTTCCAGGGTCTGAAACAGCACCTGAAGATTTGTCGGGTTGTCGTCTACCAGTAATATGGATTCGGTAGCGGAAGTATTATTTTCCATTGGTTTTAAGAAAGGGCTTCGATGCCTGATTCAACGGATTCGGTAATGGGAATCAACGATTGGAAACCGCTAACCTCAAAAATTTCTTTCACAAATTCATTCAGGGCGCACAGAACGATTTTACCATCCCGTCGTCGCATTTCTTTGGCGGCACTCAACAGCACCCGGAGACCGGCGCTGCTGAGATATTCTAATTCACCCAGGTTGAATAACAGCCGGTTCGTGTCCCCCCCAAGCGCTTCTTTAACGACTTGTTCTGCTTCCAGAGAAGAATCTGCGTCCAGACGTCCCTTAATAGCGATGGAGACGATCCCGTTTTCCTCTTTTTGACTAATTTCCATTTTAGGGTCCCTCTGCTTGGTGGATTTATTCGCTTCCGCTCATTTCTGCACCTGCGGTTCTAGCGGTTTAAAATATTATTAGTAAATCATTTCCTAAGGTAAATCAATACAGTATTTTTACTTCGGGATAACTTTTCCGGGTGGGGAAATCGTAAGGTTTGACCCCTGCCTTTAATTTTCCCATTGACATTCCGCTCAATCCCATATTAATGGTTCGTATACAAATCATTAAAGTGGTTCTTCCTTAATGTTATAAACCAAACTGCCACAAGTAACGGGTTTAGTGTCTCGAGCCCGATGGACTGCTGGAATACTGGAATAATGGGATCCGGAAAGCAACAGACTTGGATAGATAAGAGCATTGCGATTGGCAATAATTTTATATAATGGCTTTCAGCCTTCAATTACCCAATTTTCCATCATTCCATGATGGCGGTTTGCACGCGCACGTTTCATCGGCTTAACTTTGACTAAAAGATATAAATTCAGATCCATACAGAATCTTCGTATACCAACAAAATCCAGATCCATCTCAGAACACGGAGGACAACATGGACCAGTGGCATAAAACATCCTGTGTGATGTGCGCCCAGAACTGCGGACTCGAAGTCCGGGTGCAAGACAATAAAATGGTCAAAGTGCGACCGGACAAGGATAATCCGCGCAGCCAGGGGTATGTCTGCCGCAAGGGCTTGAAGGTTGCCCACCATCAACACCATGCCCAGCGCCTGACCCATCCTTTAAAACGGGTTGGAGACAACTTCGAGCAAATTTCCTGGGACCGGGCCATTTCTGAAATTGCCGCCGGGCTTTCTACCATCGTTAAGACCCACGGCCCCAAATCCTTTGCCTATATGGGCGGTGGCGGTCAGGGCTGTCATTTCGAGGCGGCCTTTGGCGTCCGGTTGTTGCGGGGCATGGGCTCTCACTACCATTATAACGCCCTGGGGCAGGAACTCACCGGACACTTCTGGGCCTGGGGGCGGGCCACCGGACGCCAGTATCTTTTTGGCGGGCCCGATCATCACAACACGGATGTTCTGCTGGCCTGGGGTTGGAACGGCATGATGAGCCACCAGATGCCTCAGGCAAGGCGTGTGTTAACCGCAATTGCCAGGGATCCGGATAAATATCTGGTGGTGATCGATCCCCGGCTTTCGGAAACCGCAGAAATCGCCGACATTCACCTGCCCGTCCGTCCCGGCACCGACGCCCTGCTATCCCGGGCCATGATAGCCATTATCCTGGAGCAAGGCTGGCAAAACACGGATTACATCGCACAGCATGTCAGTGGCCTGGAGGATATTCGCCCCTGGTTTGAGGGATTTGACGCCCGGGCGGCCCTAAACGTCTGTGAGCTTGATTATGGAAAGGTCAGGGATGTCTGCCATCTGGTGGCCACGCGCAAATCCTCCATGCATCCGGATCTGGGCGTTTTCATGAGTCGCCACAGTACCGCCACCTCCTGTCTGGGAATTATGCTGCTGGCCATTTGCGGCCGCATCGGGGTATCCGGCGGCAATGTCATCCCGGGACATCTCATGCCCATTGGGTCCCATTCCGATGAACGCAAGGCGCACACCTGGCGCACCGTGGCAACCGATTTTCCGGCCATCATGGGGGTATTTCCCCCGAATGTGATGCCGGAAGAGATTGTAAACGATCATCCCGAACGCTTGCGGGCGGTACTTTGCAGCAGTTCCAACCCGTTGCGCTCCTACGCGGACACCACTGCCTATGAAAAGGCCTTCTCCCAATTGGAATTGCTGGTAACCTGCGAGCTGGCCATGACCGAAACCGCCCGCCTGTCTCATTACGTCCTGCCGGCCCGCTCGGGCTATGAATCCTGGGACGGAACCTTTTTCGCCTGGACCTATCCCGAGGTATACTTCCAATTACGGCAGCCCATTATCAAGCCCGAAGGCGACCAACTGGAAGTCAGTCAGATCATGGTTCGGTTGGCAGATGCCCTCGGGCTTGTGCCGGAGATTCCGGATGAGCTTTACGCGGCCGCCAAAAAGAACCGGCTGGAGTTCGGCATGGCGCTGATGAACTATATGCAGGCGAATCCGGCAGCGATGAAGACCATCCCCTTTATCCTGGCCAAGACCCTGGGCCAGGAAATGGGTTCGGCCAATCAGGCCGCCCTGTGGGGATTGCTGAATACCCTGCCCGAAAATTCCCAGAAGAATGCGGCCCGGGCGGGCTTTTCGCCGGGGCTGATGCTGGGCGAAGAAATTTTTCAAGCCCTGCTCGATCATCCGGAGGGGATCTGGATCGGCCGTTGTGACATCGAAAAAAATCTGGGCAATCTGCGCACGCCGGATGGACGGATTAACATCGCATATCCGGAAATGGCCGACTGGATTCAAAGCATCGACGCCGAGTCGGAAGCGGCCGCCCTTGATGAAAACCAGGAATGGCCGTTTATCTTGATTGCCGGCCGCCGCACGGACATGAATGCCAATACCCTGATGCGGGATCCGTCCTGGAACAAGGATCGGCGGGCCTGCACCCTGTCAATGCACCCTGAAGATGCCGCCGCCCTGGGTATCCAGGACGGGCAGATCGTAAACATCACGACCGCGGCCGGCAGCGAGCAGATTGAATTGGAAGTCACCGACACGGTCAGGCCGGGTCAGGTCATGCTTCCCCACGGCTTCGGCCTGGAGTATGAAGGTGAGGTTTACGGTGCCAATGTCAACCGGCTGACCCAAAACACCCACCGCGACCAGCTGGCAGGAACTCCCCTGCATCGCTTTGTGCCTTGCCGGGTGGAACCTGTCTGACGCATTGCGAATTTTCGTTCGCAAAAATCGCCATCGAGTTGTTGACTAAAATTTAATTATCTATAAAATACGGCCATATTTCTTGGCAGTTTTTTATTATTTTTATGGTTGTGGCCGGGAACACTCAACTGTGGGAGCGGCTTCCAGCCGCGATTAGCCCCTTTATGTCTTGCATCCAATCGCGGCTGGAAGCCGCTCCCACCAGGCAATTCAGACAGACCCTTTTTACTGATGAATTATTCTATCAAAACACCTACGGCATAAACAGAAAGGAGATGATTATGGTCGATGAACAAAAATCACCCTTCGACAGCCATGTCTTTGTATGCACCAATGACCGCGGCGGTCGCGCCAAGTCCTGCGCGGACGGCAACAGCCAGCAAACCAGGGCACGGCTAAAAGCGGAAATTAACAAACGGGACTTGAAGGGTCGCGTGAGGGTATCCCAATGCGGCTGCATGGGACTGTGCGACAAGGGACCCAACGTGATGATCTACCCCCAGAAATCCTGGTTTCCGGCTGCCACCAGCGAGGATGCCAAGGATATCATTGACAGACTGGAAACCATGCTTGGGTAATGGAAGGAGAAGACTATGTATTTTGATAAACCCGGAAAAGACAATACCGATCAAACCCTGCAACAGGCTGCGGCAAGGGCCGATGAACTGGGGCTGGATGAAGTAGTGGTGGCCACGACCACCGGCAGGACCGCCTACAGGGCAATGGAAGTATTCGAGGGCAAGCGGGTGACCGCGGTTACCTACCATTGCGGTTTCAAGGAACCCTTTCAAAACCGTATGGCCGATGATGTCAGACGGGATATCGAAAGCAAGGGCGTCCGGGTTATCCAATGCAGTCATGCCCTCTCCGGTCTGGAGCGCTCGGTGGCCAAAAAACACGCCGGCGTTTATCCCGTGCTGCTGATCGCCGATACACTGCGGCTGTTGGGCCAGGGCACCAAGGTGGCCGTGGAAGTTGCCGTGATGGCGGCGGATGCCGGCGCCCTGACCGGAAATGACATTATTTCCATCGGAGGGTCCGGCGGCGGAGCCGATGCCGCCCTGGTTTTAAAGCCGGCGCACCAGAACAATTTTTTCGATTTGAGGATTAGAGAAATTATCTGCAAGCCGCGAAGCTTCTAACGCCCGCATGGCTTTGCCGGTATATCCTTTGTCATGGAATTTTAACAAAGACGCTGGCACATTCAGCTGGGGTGTTGGAATATTGGGTTATTCATTCGGATTGAGTCCATTTAATACAAAAGGTTCCGGCTGTTCCTATTTTAACCCATTATTCCACCATTCCATCATTCCATTATTCCAAAGATTCCCAAAGAAGTATCATTTGTTAGGCCTACAACTGCGCTAATTATTGCCAAAAAATATCAATTCTAACATCGTCTTATCATTGTAATTTATGCTGAATGTGGCCAAATGACGGCCATTTGGGATTTGCAAATATACCGGTTTAGGGGTTATAATACAGCTTATACAAGAAGTCGTAACTCTGAACTTTCGAACCCTGATCCTTTGAGTCCGAATAATGTTCTTTATTGTCGGCATATCCCCAAAGACGAAGATTCTGGACGAACAGCCCAGGCGTTGTCCGGTTTGCGGCCTGCACCAGGCCTACAACAAGCGTATCGATCATTATTTTCAAATTTTTTTCATTCCGGTGGCCCGGGTTAAAAAAGGCCAACCCTTCGTCATCTGCGAACGCTGCCATCGCACCAAAAATGAATTCAAGCGGGATCACTCCCCCTACCAGGAAGAAACCGGCCTGCTGTGTAAATATTGCGGCAGCCCGATTCACCGGGGGTTCTATTATTGCCCATATTGCGGCAAAAAAGTCTAGAAGCCATCTTAAAAATGCATCTTTCGTCCAATGGCCGCGTTGCGATTTGATTTTAAATGCTCACGTACTCGCGTGTACGCTCCGCTTTAAAATCAAATCGACGCCTTGCCCTTGAGCGAAATCTACAATTTTAAGATGGCTTCTATAATTTTTTGGATGATCCAACTGTGCTTTTGGAGTTAACACCCATTAACTATCACGCTATTGAATCAACAATTGAAAAATAAGAACGGGGAACCGTTGGAGCGCCATATCGTGCTGGTGGCACCGGAGATTCACTGGAACACCGGCAACATCGGCCGCACCTGCCTGGCCACCGACACCGATTTGCATCTGATCAAGCCCCTGGGTTTTTCGCTTGACAGCCAGGAAGTCAAGCGGGCGGGACTTGATTACTGGGACAAGGTCAAACTGTGGCTATGGGAGGATTTTGGTGAATTTGAAACGGAAATGAAACCCCACGAAGATGAGGTGGCGGTGTTTTCCAAGAA
>JAFDCJ010000118.1 GCA_019312835.1 Deltaproteobacteria bacterium | reverse complement strand
TTCTTATTATAAGTTCGTCCTCCTGTGCCGCGAAGAGAGTTGATCAGACCATTCAATTTTCTGTCGATGCGTTTACGACGGTTTCTAACCACTTGGGCATCATCTTGAGAAAAAAGTTCTCTTCTGCCAAACACTTCGTTCAACGTAACCACTTCATATAATGATCCCTGGGCAATATGAAGATACGGTATAAACTCCTTTTTATACTGACGGCCTTTCCCTTCAGCGATATTTTGTGCCGGTGATGTTACCGCTGCCTCCATTTGACCAACTAGTCGAAGGTGCTGATTTGTTGGAAAGTCTTCAAGCAGTTCAAGGACATAATCTGCCAAGTCCACTGCAAGCTGCCAGACATCTAACTTTTCAAAAGGGAAAACATACTCAGACATTCAATCCCCCATCTAATCGATAATGCGTTTTGCCTCAAACCTCCTATCTCGCACGGCCGAAAGCTCAGCCTCCAACCTCCAGCCTCTAACCTCCAACATTTAAAAATCTAATCCTGCCCCTCTTCAATAAACTGGATCGCTTTTTGTAAACGCGGTAAAACTCTGTCCTTACCCATGATGGCAATGATCTCGAAAATGCCCGGGCTGGCGGTTCGGCCGGTCAGCGCGACGCGCACCGGCTGGGCGATTTTGCCCAGTTTCAGGTCGGTTTCGTCCATGACGGCCTTGAAGACATCTTCCAGACCGGATGGGGTGTAATCTGCCAGGGCTCCGAGTTTGTCCGCCAGAAGCCTCAGGGGCTCCAGGGCGGCGGCTTTGAGAAATTTTTGGGCCGCTTTCTCATCATAAACGATATCGTCTACGTAATAAAAAAGGGCTGCTGCGGCCATGTCCGCCAGGGTCTTGCTGCGGGGCTGCAGGGTTTCGATGACCTGGTCAATATAATTGCCCGGTTCGATGTCGACACCGGCCTTGTCCATAAACGGTTTCAAAGGCGCCACCAGATCCCCGGGCGAGGCGGCCATGATGTGCTCGGCGTTGAGGGCCTGCAGTTTCTCCAGGTCAAAAACCCCGGCCGACCGTCCGATGTTGGCAAGATCGAACACCTCGATCAGCTCAGCGCGGGTGAAAAATTCCTGGTCACCGTGGGACCATCCGAGACGGACCAGGTAGTTTATCATGGCATCGGGCAAAAAGCCCATGTCGCGGTAGGCGGTGACCGACATCGCACCGTGACGCTTGCTCAACCGGGCACGATCGTTGCCGAGCACCATGGGCACATGGCCAAAGGTCGGCAGGGGACTTCCCAGGGCTTTATACAGCAGGATCTGCTTGGGTGTGTTCATCACATGGTCGTCACCGCGAATGATGGTGTTGATGTGCATGGTGATATCGTCCACCACCACGACGAAGTTATAGGTCGGCGTGCCGTCGCTGCGGCAAATGACGAAATCGTCCAGCTCGTCATTCTGGAATACGATATTGCCCTTGATGACATCTTCGACCACGGTGGTGCCGGTGGGCGGGGCCTTGAAGCGGACCACGGCGTTGTCCGGGCTGGTCAGCCCTTTGTCGCGGCAGGTGCCGTCATAGCGCGGTTTGGCCCCGGTGGACATGGCCTTCTGGCGCATGGCATCAATTTGCTCGACAGAGCAGGTGCAATAGTAAGCCTGGCCGGAATCAACCAGCTTTTGTATATATCCCCGGTAGATATCGAAACGCTGGCTTTGAAAATAGGGCCCCTCATCCCAGTCGATCCCGAGCCAATTGAGGGCCTCAAAAATGGCATCCACCGAGGCCTGGGTGGAGCGTTCGGCATCCGTATCCTCGATGCGCAGGACGAATTTGCCCTGCATGTGCCGGGCATATAACCAGTTGAAGATGGCCGTCCGGGCACCGCCCACGTGGAGGTAGCCGGTGGGACTCGGGGGAAACCGTGTGATGATCTGTTCCATATTTTTTATCCTTATGACGTATCGTATTTGTCCAAAAAGTTAAAATTACCGGCGCTGATTGTTTTATGTGAACCGAATGTCTAGAATTGATGCAACAGACGAATTAACGATATTCAACTGATAATATTATATATTACATATCTATTAAAATCGTAAATATCTTAGAATAAGGCAAAAGATTAGTAAAATGAAGTTGCCGCAAACCAATGCCGCAGCTGCCAGCCCCCTACTATTTTCCCTTAAAATTCTTACACTTATTGGCCCTTCTCATGCCGCTTGCATAAAGCGGCCAAATAGATTTGACAAATGATATTAATCGGTTATATTATAAACCGTACAACAGCCGGGTAACTTCAATACCACAGAAGCAATCCCAGCACAAGCAAACAAAATCGATTTTTTGACTGAAAATCCTTGACATTGCGTTGAATATGAATTACTAGAAGCGCACCGTAAAGATTAAGTCGTAAATTTAAAAAATTATAAATATATTGAATAGTTAGGAGATTACTCATGGCAGTACCGAAGCGCAAGACTTCCAAGTCTAAACGCGACAAGCGACGAACTCACAAAAAAACGACGGCCCCGAATCTATCAACCTGTCCTGATTGCGGTGAATCAACCCTGCCGCATCATGCCTGTCCCAGCTGCGGTTCTTACAAAGGCCGTACCGTTATTTCAACAGATGAGGATTAATAACCGAATTTGTTAGATATGTCAGGTCCTTAACAACCCCCTTACAATCATGGGGGTTCATTTTTCAGAAATTCCAGCCGTTAAATAACTTGGATTGAGCGGGAAAGGCTCGATCCGGACGTTCATCCGCCGGAGGCGGATGGGGTTATCGCTATTGCAAATCGATTGCACCCATATTCTGCACCGGCATGATGTGATGACGCTGATACTCAGACTCATCCGATGAACCCTTAACGAATAACGAATGACGCATAACCAATTAAAGGAATGAACCCGATGGCTTCTGAAGCAACCCAACTGCAAGGATTGGATCCGGAGTCGCGGCAAATGGTCCTGGATACCGTTGCCCAGCTGAAAAAGCGGCTTTTGACCAAGGATAAAATACTCGAATACGATCGCAAGGAAATATTTCCGGAAGACACCATTCGAGAAATGCTGGGGCCTGAGATCGGGTTGCAGCTGTTGATGCTGCCGGAAGCTTACGGCGGAATCGGGGGCGGTGCCAGGGACAGCTGTGCGGTGACCCGTGAGATGGCCAAAATCTGCCTGGGCATTACCACCGCCTTTTTTGCCATTCAGCTGGGAGCCGACCCCATTATGGTGGGGGGGACCGAAGCGCAGAAGCAGAAATGGCTCGGCGCCATCGCCGAAGGCAACGCCCTGGTTGCCTATGCGGTCACCGAACCGGATGCCGGCAGCAATGTGGTCGCTATCAAAACCAAGGCCGACCCGGTGACCAATGATGCGGGTGAGATCATTGGCTACAAGATTAACGGCAGCAAGCAGTTCATTTCCACCGGGCTGTATGCCGACTTTATTACCGTTTTGGCCAACACACCCGAAGGGGCCACCTTCTTCATCATGGAAAAAGGCACCGAGGGCTACACGCCGGGTAAAGGCGAGGAAAAGCACGGGATAAGAGCTTCGAACACCTCACCGTTGACTTTTTCGGATGCGTTCGTACCGTTGGAAAATTTAATCGGCGGCGTTCCCGGTCAGGGATTCAAGCAGGCCAGCAAGGTCTTCGGATACACCCGGCTGATGGTTGCCGCCATGGCCCTGGGCGGCGGTGAATCCGCCATGGAGATCGCCATTGCCTACGCCAAAGAACGCATCCAGTTTAAAGCCCCTTTGTCGGAAAAGCAGGGATATACCCACAAGCTGATTATACCGAACGTTGTCCGGCTGGCTGCAGCGGAGGCGTTTATCGAGGAGACCGCTACCAGACTGGATTCCGGCGAGCCAGACCTTGAAGTGGAAGGGTCAATCGCCAAGCTGTTTACGACCGAGTCGGCCAACAAAGCGGCCGAAGACGCCATCCAGGCCCTGGGCGGATATGGGTATATCACCGAGTACCAGGTTGAAAAAATCAAACGGGATGTACGTATTACCTGCATATACGAGGGCACCAGCGAGATTCAGCAAAACATCATCAGCACCTTCCGCTGGAAAAAGACCCGCAAAACCAAAGGCGGTTTTTACCAGGCCATCAGCGATGAAATGCTGCGCCTGGAAGACGAGTTGCAGGATGCCGGCTGCCGTATGTACGGACTTGCCGCCAGCGCTTTGAACCAGGCCGTCGACCTGGCCCACGAACAGCGCTTGACCCGCCAGCAGTACATCATGTTCGCCCTGGCGGATATGATGGTCCATGTCGAGGTGGGCGCCAGCCTGGCCCGCCGGGCCGCTGCCAAAGTCCGAAACGGTGAATCAGACGCCGAAAAGGTTAAACTGATCTCAAAGCTGTTCGCCAACGAAACCGCCCTGATGATATCACAAGGCATTTTAAAGGTCGTCATGGGCTGCGGGACCTGTGACCTGGATATGACCGATAATTTTATGAAGAATATTGCCTACACCGAACTGACGGCAAGCTGTCAGAACATCGTCAACGACATGGACCAGCTGGCCGACATCGTATTTGAGAGGTCGTCATGACGGAAGGGAGCGAACGGACGATACTGGTAACCGGCGGGTCCAGAGGGATCGGCCGGGGTATTTGCCTGGCCTTTGCCAAAGCCGACAACCATATCTTCTTTAATTATTCGTCGGCCCGGGAGGCCGCGGCCCAAACTGAAAAGCTGGTGGCCGACGCCGGAGGCACCGCCACCGGTGTGCGGGTGAATGTCGCCTCTGAAAAAGAGGTTGCGGAATTCGTCGCGCGGGCCCTGGATGCAACCGGCCGGATCGATGTGCTGGTCAACAATGCCGGTATCACCCGGGACGGCCTGCTGGTGCGCATGAAGGAATCCGATTGGGACGATGTCCTCAACATCAATTTGAAAGGGGCGTTTCTGTGCATCAAGGCGGTGACCAAACCGATGATGAAGCAACGCTACGGCCGCATCATCAATGTGTCATCAGTGGTGGGGGTGAGCGGCAACCCGGGCCAGGCCAATTACGTTGCCGCCAAGGCCGGTATCATCGGTCTTACCAAAGGGGTGGCCAAGGAGTTGGCATCCCGTAACATCACGGCCAACGTGGTGGCCCCCGGTTACATTGAAACCGACATGACGGCCGGTCTGCCGGACAAGGCCAAGGAGGCCATGGTCGGCCAGATTCCGTTGGGCCGCCCCGGAACACCGGAAGACATTGCCAGGGCGGTGGTGTTTCTGGCGTCTGATGATGCGGCTTATATTACCGGACAGGTGCTGCACGTATCAGGGGGCATGTACATGTAAAAACGAATTTAAAATGTCATCTCGCGCCCGATAACTTCGTTGCGTTCCGGCGCAAAATGCTCACGTACTTCGTGTACGCTCCGCTTTTGCGCCAAAACGGCGCCTCGTTCTCGAGCACGAGCTAACATTTTAAATTCGCTTTTAACAAGTTATTTTAAAAGCAGCCAACGATACGTTCAGTGTCGCTTTGTTGAACACCTTAATATGTAAAGATGAGATCTGGAATCCCGCTGCTTTTTAAGCGGGACCATCGAACGAGACCTAAAACTCTAAATCAATTTTTAACAATATAGTGTTTGTGGCTTTACTAAAATTACTGAGCTTTCGACTTTGAGCTTTGAGCTAAGAGCTATGAGATGTAAGCATCGCAAGCAATTTACCATTCATTACTGACTGCGGCTATCTGGGCGCAGCTATTTGCAAGGAGGTAACTCTGATGTCTGTTGAAGAAAAAGTAAGGAAAATTATTGCTGAAAAACTTAGTGTTGATCTTGACGAAGTCGTACCCGAGGCTTCTTTTGTGGATGATCTGGGGGCAGACTCCCTTGATCTGGTCGAGTTGATCATGTCCATGGAAGAAGAATTTGATGTTGAAATCTCTGATGAAGATGCTGAAAAGATAGCGACCGTCAAGGATGCCATGGATTACGTGGCGGCACATTAGAATGCCGTTGGCTTTGGTCAAATAGTCAAATAGAAAATTAGTTAAATAGTCTGCAAATCGGATAGTCAGATAGATTGAAATCCTTTATCACTATTTAACTAATCAACTAATTAACTATTTCTCTATTCAACCAATACCAGCAGCCAATAAACTATTTGAATACAATCGAGAACGAAGTAAATGAAAAGAAGGGTTGTCGTCACAGGACTGGGACTTGTCACGCCGGTAGGCATTGGTGTCGAGCAAACCTGGGAGGCTCTATGCGCCGGTAAATCCGGGGCGGGAGAAATTACCCATTTTGACGCGTCCGCCTATTCGACCAGAATTGCGGCCGAGGTCAAAGATTTCAAACCCCAGGATTTCATACCCAAAAAAGATGCCAAGCGGGTTGAGCCTTTTATTGCGTTCGCGCTGGCGGCCTGCCGTATGGCAGTTGAGGATTCCGGCTTGGTAATCGACAGTACCAATGAGTCAAGAGTCGGAACGATAACGGGATGTGGACTTGGCGGTTTAAGCTTTATGGAAGATACCGTTATGAAAGTCGCTCAAAAGGGGCCTCGAAGAGTGAGTCCCTTTTTTATTCCCATGATGATCGGCAATATGGTCCCCGGGATGATATCCATCCATTTTGGCGCCAAGGGGCCGAATTCTTCCCTTGCCACAGCCTGTGCAGCCGGCACGCACGCCGTCGGAGATTCGGTTCGACTGATCCAGGACGGAACCGTGGATGCCATGATTACCGGCGGCAGCGAAGCGGTTATCAGCCCAACCTGCATTGCCGGTTTCGGTTCTATGAAAGCGCTGTCGACCCGCAATGATGAACCTCAAAAAGCATCACGCCCCTTTGACAGGGACCGTGACGGGTTTGTGGTAGGGGAAGGCAGTGGTATTTTAATTATCGAATCGCTTGATCATGCCCTGGAAAGGGGTGCGCGGATTTATGCCGAGATAACGGGCTTTGGCATGAGCGGGGACGGGTATCATATGACCTCTCCGCCACCCGATGGTTCCGGTGCCGTGCGGTGCATGCAGGCCGCCCTGGCGGATGCCGGGCTCGATCACAGCCAGATCGACTATATCAACGCCCATGGTACCTCCACCGAGCTCAACGATTTGTACGAGACCCGGGCAATTAAGACCGTCTTTAAAGAACATGCCTACTCGCTGGCTGTCAGTTCCACCAAATCGATGACGGGTCACTTGCTGGGAGGCGCCGGCGGTATCGAAACTGTTTTCACGGCCCTGGCCGTTCATGCGGACACGATCCCGCCGACGATCAATTATGAAAACCAGGCCGAGGAATGTGACCTGGATTATGTGCCCAATACCGTCCGAAAAACCAGGGTTCAGCATGCCATGACCAATTCTTTTGGATTTGGTGGCACCAATGCGACGCTGATACTGTCAAAGTATAGCCAATAGACAGGGAGAAATCTGCTGCAGAAAACACCTTTGCATCAAGCTGGGCTCCTGTGCGAGTCTGAAGCCAGGGCGGCGTTTTATGAATGCCGCCCTTATTTTTTCCGGCCGGACGCGATCATCCGGTTCGCCGGCAGCGGTCACTTTTCAAATACCTAGATTTGCCTGGTAGCCACAAAATTTTTACTTGCGGTAATGTGAATAGAAATATACTATTATTTTTTATAACTTCATCGTCAAAGGAATGCGGAGGCCATCTAGCGGCATGCCAAAAACAGAGAATCGCCCTTCCTGGGAAACTTATTTCATGAACATCACCAACCTCGTGGCCGAGCGCTCCACCTGCCTGAGGCGGGCCGTCGGTGCCGTTCTGGTCAAGGACAAACGCATCCTTTCCACCGGATATAACGGCGCGCCGGCCAACCTCAAACACTGCCTCGAAGTTGGATGTTTGAGAGAGCAAATGGGTATCGAGTCCGGCAAGATGCATGAGCTTTGCCGGGGAATTCATGCTGAACAAAATGCGATTATTCAGGCCGCCTACCATGGTGTTTCCGTTAAAGGCGCCACCATTTACTGCACCAATCAACCCTGTTCGATTTGCGCACGGATGATTATCAATGCCGGCATTGTAAAAATTTTTTATCAATCAGGCTATGCGGATCCCTTGGCCAAGGAATTGTTGGGAGAAGCCCATATTGAATTGATCCAAATAAGGTCAGAGATCGGGGGGGAACGACCATGAAATGTCCTTACTGCGGCGAAACTGACAACAAAGTCATCGATTCCAGGTTGAGCAAGGATGCCAGTGTGATCCGAAGGCGCCGGGAGTGCATCGATTGCAGCCGACGGTTTACAACCTACGAGCACATTGAGGAAGTTCCCATCATGATCATTAAAAAGGATGGGCGCCGGGAAGTGTTTAACCGGGAAAAAGTGCGCAGCGGCGTGAAAAAGGCTTGTGAAAAACGCAACATCAGCATGAACGTGATCGAAGAATTTATCAATGAATTAGAGCGGGATTTGCGCGAAATCGGTGAAAAAGAGATCCCCGCCTCTGTGGTCGGTGAAAAAATCATGGCCAAGTTGCACGAACTGGACGACGTGGCCTATGTGCGGTTTGCATCGGTTTATCGGGAGTTCAAAGACGTGAACGATTTTGTCTCGGAACTCAAGAGTCTGCTATCCAATCACGATAAACCAGAGGACAGATGACAGAAACCAGAGAACAGAGAACGCGAGACAGAGGACAGAGATCATAGAGCAAAAAACAGATGAAAGAAATGGATGACAGAATACGGCTTATTAAAAATTTCGGGGTTTTATTTTTATGACATCTGTCATCTGTCTTCTGTCCTCTGACATCTGAAAAAAATGGATGATCAGAAATACATGCAAATGGCCCTGGACCTTGCGATTAAGGGGGAGGGATATACCTCGCCCAATCCAATGGTCGGGGCCGTTGTCGTTAAAGACGGCCAGGTTGTGGGGGCCGGCTTTCACGAAGTTGTCGGTGGCCCCCATGCTGAAGTGAATGCCATCGACGCCGCCGGTAAGCATGCCGCCGGTGCGACCCTTTATGTCACCCTTGAGCCCTGTAACCATACCGGGCGCACGCCTCCCTGCACCCGGAAAATACTGGATGCCGGCATCAGCCGGGTGGTGGTGGCCATGCCCGACCCGAATGGGAATGTGGTCGGCGGCGGGTTGGCCTTTTTAAAGCAGCACGGACTTGAAGTCGTCTGTGGTGTTTGTGAGGCGCAAGCCCGAAAGCTTAATGAGGCCTTTATCACATACGTTACAACCGGGCTGCCTTTTGTGATTGCCAAATGTGCCGCCACCCTCGACGGGCGAATCGCCACCCGTAGCGGTGATTCCAAATGGGTAACCGGGGCGGCGGCCCGCCGGTATGTCCACCGTTTGCGCCATGGGGCCGACGCCATCATGGTGGGCATCAATACGGTTCGCAAGGACGACCCGAGCTTGACCACCCGACGCGAGGATCGCAAGGGCAAGGATCCGGCAAGAATCATCCTGGACTCCCAGTTGTCGATCTCGCCGCATGCCAAGGTCCTGCGACAGGATTCAGCCGCCGACACGATACTGGTTGCTGCCCAAACCGTGGCGCAAGGCAAAAAGGCCATCTTCGATAAGGCCGGCATCCGGGTGATCGAGGCCCCGCTCAAGCACGGTCAAATTGACATGGCGGCTCTAATGCCGCAACTGGGTGCCATGGGAATTTCCAGCCTTCTCATCGAGGGCGGCAGCCAGGTGCTGGGGTCGGCCTTTCGGGCCGGCATCGTGGATAAAGTGCAATTTTTTTTCGCCCCCAAAATTTTAGGCGGAGATGACGGCATCCCCATCTGCAGTGGGCCGGGAGCGGAGCTGATGGGCCGATGTATCGGGTTGAAAGATATCGTGGTTCAACGGTTTGACGATGATGTCCTCATAGAGGGATACGTTGATAAATCGTAATTCATCCTTATGTTTTAAGATTGGCCATATGGCATGGCCAATCTCAGTCAAATAGTTGAATAGTTGAATAGGTAAAAAAGGAATTCAGTCTGTCTGACTGTCAGCCTGTTCAACTATTTAACCAATCAACCCATAAACGAATCAACTACCACCATGTTCACCGGAATCATTGAAGGATTGGGCGCCGTATCTGCCCTGCGGCCCACCGGGCAGGGCCGGCGAATGACAGTTGAAGCTGATTTTGATCTAAATCAGACGAAAATCGGCGACAGCCTTTGTGTCAGCGGTGCCTGCCTGACGGCGGTAAAAATTGACGGCAGGCATTTTGAGGTTGACATTTCACCCGAAACCCTTCAAGTGACTACCTTCGGGCAGGCCAAAATCGGCCAGCGGGTAAATATCGAGCGGGCTCTGAAGCTTTCGGATCGAATCGACGGCCACCTGGTCTCAGGCCATATTGATGGTGTGGGCAGCATCCGGCAACGGGAAACCGTGGGCAATGCGATTACCGTAACCATCGAGGTCCCCGAAGCGCTGACAAGGTATATGATAAACAAGGGATCGGTCGCTGTTGACGGTATCAGTTTGACCATCAATGCCTGTGATGCCGGCAGTTTTTCTGTGAGCATCATCCCCCACACCGCCAAATTGACGACGATCGGCTTTAAAAATAAGGGCGATCCTGTCAACATTGAAACGGACATGCTCGGCAAATATGTCGAGAAATTCATGCATGCCCGGTCGGGCCGGAAAGATGCCATGGCCAAAAAGACGTCGGGGATTGACGAGGCGTATTTAATTAAAACGGGATTTCTTGATAAATAAATGGTCCAAGGCATAAGGGTGAAGGTAGAAGGTAATGGCGCACGGCGCAAGGCCCAAGGCTTGACTGCCAGAATATCCCGCTTTCTGCCTTGAGCCCTGAGCCGTGCGCCCCGGGCCAGCAACGATCGAGCACCAATAACAATATCCGTCGATAGGATGACAAGATAGTTAAAACAGTCGGAGAAATGAGATAACATGCCACACCTTACGATTGAAGAAGCCATCAGAGACATTCACGCAGGCCGGATGGTCATTCTGGTCGATGATGAAGACCGGGAGAACGAGGGTGACTTATGCATGGCTGCCGAGGCCGTGACCCCCGAGGCCATCAATTTCATGGCCAAATACGGACGCGGGTTGATCTGTCTGGCGATGACGCCGGAGAAAATCGACAGCCTGGATCTTCCCCCGATGGTCGACAACAACACCTCGCCTTATGGAACCGGATTTACGGTCTCCATTGAAGCCCGCTGCGGCGTCTCCACCGGGATTTCGGCTGCCGATCGCGCCACCACGATTCTAACCGCCGTGGCCGATGATGCCAAACCACGTGACCTTGTGAGGCCCGGGCACATTTTCCCTCTCAGGGCGCGCGCGGGGGGGGTTATCGTCAGAGCCGGTCAGACAGAGGGGTCCGTCGATCTGGCGCGCCTGGCCGGTATGAAACCCGCCGGGGTTATCTGTGAAATCATGGATGAAGACGGTACCATGGCCCGCATGCCGGCGCTTGAAAAATTCAGTGAAAAGCATGGTGTCGGCATCTGTACCATTGCCGATTTAATTGAATATCGCATGCGTGTGGAGTCTTTTGTGCACCGTGCAGCGGAAACCATCATCCCCACGACCGTTGCGGGAGAATTTAGAGCAGTTGTCTACGAGAATGACGTCGATAATCTGCTGCACATCGCCATGGTCAAAGGTGAAATTGATCCCGAAAAACCCACCCTGGTCCGGGTCCATTCGGAATGCCTGACCGGCGATATCTTCGGCTCCCAGCGCTGTGATTGCGGGCCGCAGCTTCACCAGGCCATGCTCAAAATGGAGGAAGAGGGCAGGGGTGTCCTGCTGTATATCCGCCAGGAGGGGCGGGGCATCGGACTGGTCAATAAAATCAAGGCCTATGCCCTTCAGGACGAAGGTTTTGATACGGTTGAAGCCAACAAGGAACTGGGCTTTGCACCGGATATGCGCAATTACGGTATCGGGGCACAGATCCTGGTCGATTTAGGTGTCCGCAAAATGCGGCTGTTAACCAATAATCCCAAAAAGATGGTGGGATTGGACGGATACGGTCTCAGCATCATCGAACAGGTCCCCATTGAAATCGAGGCCAATGAATTCAACAAGTGCTATCTGGAGTGCAAGAAATTGAAGATGGGGCATATGCTTAACATCGATGCCAATCCCTAAATCGGTTTTAAAAGAATCATCTCCTGTCCGATGGCCGTGTTGCGAGCCATTTTAAAATGCTCACGTACTTCGTGTACGCTCCGCCTTTAAAATGTCTTGCGCCTTGCCCTCGAACAGGATCTAATCCTTTTAAAACCGATTTGGAATTTCAATAACCAAAACCGAAAGGAGCGCACATGCCGAAATACCATGAGGCGAAACTTATTGCGAAAGGTAAGAAGTTCGCGCTGGTTGTCAGCCGCTTTAATGATTTTATTACCGAAAAGCTTTTAAACGGTGCGCTGGATGCGCTGGTTCGCAGTGGCGCCGATGATAAAGATATTGAAGTGGTAAAAGTCCCCGGTGCTTTTGAAATTCCGGTGGTGGCCATGAAAATGGCCAAAACCAAACGCTTTGATGCCGTCATCTGCCTGGGCGCCGTCATCAGGGGGTCCACGCCCCATTTCGATTATGTCAGCGCCGAAGTATCCAAAGGCGTTGCTGCGGCCGGTATGAAATCTGAAACGCCGGTTATTTTCGGCGTCATTACCACGGATACCATCGAACAGGCCATTGAACGGGCCGGTACCAAGGCCGGCAATAAAGGCTGGAGTGCCGCCATGGCCGGAATCGAGATGGCAAATCTGTTCGAGGCGATTGATTAGATTAAAAGCATGGGAACTCGTCGTAAGGCACGAGAGCTTGCGATGCAGGCGCTCTTTTACATGGATATCCGCAATGACGTATCGGCCGAGATGCTGGCGCGTTTCTGCGAGAATTTTAGCCCTTCTCCCAAAGCACAACCATTTTTTTTAAAGCTGGTAAACGGCGTCCTGGAAACACAGGCTGAGTTGGATGCCCTGATTGAGCGATTTTCAAAAAACTGGGACATCAGCCGCATGTCCTGCGTAGACCGCAATGTGATGCGCATTGCGGTCTTTGAATTGGTTCACTGCGATGATATTCCCCCCAAGGTCTCTATTAACGAGGCCGTTGATATCGGTAAAAAATTCGGTACCGAAGAATCCGGGGCCTTCATCAACGGGATCATGGATAGTATCCGCAGTGAGTTGGAAAAGGATGGGAAGCTGAAAGAAAGCTCAAAGCTGGATTAGTTAAATAGTTGAATAGAGAATTAGCCAAATAGTTGGAATTGGATAAATAGTCGAATAGATAAATAGAAAATAGTTGACCAGTCGGATAGTCAGATAGATTGATATCCATTTTACCTATTTAACTATTCTCGACTATTTTTCTAATTCTCTATTTTTCTATTTGACTTTCAATTAAGGAGGCAGATGTGATCATCAAGACACTGGCGGTGGGGCCGATTCAGGCTAATTGTTTTGTTGTGGGCTGCGAGGATACTCTGGAGGCGGTTGTCATTGATCCTGGCGAAGAAGGTGATCGAATCATGCAAGCGGTGACAGCCTCAAACTTGACCGTCAAATATATTATCAACACCCATGGTCATATGGATCATGTCAGTGCCAATAAGAGAGTTCATGAGCTTACCGGCGCCCCGATTCTCATTCACGCCCTTGATGCGCCCATGCTGGATCAGGTAGCCAACAGCGCCGCCGCATGGGGTCTAAGGGCCGAAAACTCGCCGGCGCCCGACAGAAAACTTCAGGATGGTGATAAAATAATCTTCGGCAATATTACCCTGACCGTCATTCACACACCGGGGCATACCACAGGCGGTATTTCGCTTTACGCTCAGGATGATGTCTTTGTCGGGGATACCCTGTTTGCAGGTTCGATCGGCCGTACGGATTTTCCGGGGGGCAGTTTTGAGACCATCAGGGAAAGTATCCAGCAGAAACTGTTTAAGCTCGGCGACGATGTCAGGGTGCATACCGGTCACGGACCAACCACAACCATCGGAAGGGAGCGGCTTCACAACCCCTTTGTCGGAGAAAACGCCAGCTTTATGGGATAACCCAGAAAGGTCGCATTTTCTGTTATTTGTTATTGGTTATTCGTTATTTGAGATCGGCAGCCGCACTGTTCTGCAATCAACCAATAACAAATAACCAATAACGACTGATTGAGTTTCACTCAATCAGTTTTGCCTGCACGTCCCGGTATTCGATCCCCTGCCGTTTCAAGATAT
Source organism: Deltaproteobacteria bacterium (assembly GCA_019312835.1). GTDB lineage: Bacteria > Desulfobacterota > Desulfobacteria > Desulfobacterales > JAFDCJ01 > JAFDCJ01. The sequence continues at coordinate 14,641 of JAFDCJ010000118.1, read as the reverse complement.
CGTAGTAAATCATGATTTGTTTGACATATATGACGGGCTCGCTGCCCCGACAGTATCCGTACTTGGCATGTTTATAATATTTTCGATATCTCAACAGTGGTAATATTTCACTGAGCGATTCCCACGAATCGGGGTCCAGTTTCTTTTTAGCTGCCAGATTGCGTGCATCCTGGATGTGGCCCTGGCCGACATTGTAGGCTGCCAGGGCGATCATCAGCCGATCCTCACCGGTGGCGGTGTCAAAGTGTTCGTATAAATTCTTTAAATGTTGAACCCCGCCGTTGATGTTATCCACAGGATTATAAATATCGGTCACTTCCAGGCTGTGGGCGGTGCTGCTGAGCAGCTGCATCAAGCCTTTGGCGCCGGCCCGGCTTTTGGCCCACGGGTTTAAATGGGATTCCTGGTACGCCTGGGCGGCGATCAAACGCCAGTCGAAGCCGTGCTTTTTGGCGGCGGCTTTAATAAAGGGGCTGTAGCGGGAAAGCCTGCTTTTGATGCGGCGGTGAAAGGCTCTCAGATCAACGTAATCGAAATTTTCTACATCACCGTAGTATTTATTATAAATTTCATCAAACCGACCGCTTTTCCGGATGCTGGCAAAAAAGGAATTGATTTTTTTCCTCAGCTGGTGAGCGTCGGGATGCACGGCCCAGCCGAGTTGCTTCAAGTCACTGATTGCGCCTGCCATAACCGCCTGGGGAAAATGGCGCTGATTGAGCTTGGCAATATTGCTGTCTGCCACGGTTAATTCAATTTCACCCTCGGCCACCTGTTGAATCAGCTCCTCGGTGGGTAAATCTTTGTGCAGCTGTATCCTCAGATCCAGACCCTGCCGGCGGAGCTCCTCAAGACGCTCCTGATAAGCTGTTGCAGTCTGGACATGGACGGTTTTACCGGACAGGTCGGTAATATTTTTTATCCTGGTGTGGTTGCGATGGGAAATGATATGCTGCCGGATGTCCATATACCCGTCTGAAAAAGCAGCCCGCTTTTGTCTTTTGGGGGTAATGGTTATCCCGGCTGCAATTATGGCTGCGGTGCCGTTTCTAAGCTCCGGCAGCATGCGCTTCCAATTCTCAACAATTTTAATTTTCAAGTCGACGCCCAGATAAGCGGCGAATTCCTGCGCCAACTCGTACTCAAAACCCATGGCTTCATCCCGATAGATGTAATAGCAATGGGGCGTATTCCGGGTGACCACCGTTACCTGTCCGGCTTTCAAGATTTTATGCAGCGTTATGAACCGGTAGTCATTAATAATGGGATTGATTATATAAAAAACGCCAATTGCCCACAGGATCAGAATAATGATGCCAAATCCGCGGCCTTGATGAAAGAGTTTATGGATTGCTGATGAACTCATTTAATCTGTATTATCGGCTAATTTGGCTTTTAGTTAAATAGAAAAGTAGTTAAATAGATAGATAGTTAAACAGCATCGCCTTCGGCGGTTGGAGGTTTGAGGCCTGAACCTTGATTTTCAGCCGCCAACCTCAAACCTCAAACCTGTAACCTCTAACCTGCTATAGTTTGTTGTCTTGAATTTCGCAGGTAAATGGTCCCGTATGTTTTCCAATTGCTAAAAGGCCCCCAACTGACAGGGCTTGATTTTAATTCCCAGGGCTTCGCAGGCGTTGCTGACGGTCATTTTCGGGACGTTGAACCGACTTGCGATGCGCCAGGCATCCCGGCAGGCAAGTTTTTCGTCCACAAGGGACCCGCGGATCGCCGCTTCCAGCTTCTGATCTTCAGGTGCCTTGGGTTTCAGCGCTTTTTTATCAGGCCCCTGGCCGTAGCCGAACAATCCCAGTTGGCATTTAGATATATTATATTCAAGCAAATCAATGGCTTTGCCGATTTCAGCCGGCGGAAGGTTAAGTTCTGCGGCAATCTGATGGGCAACCACGCAGGTCACTTCTCCATTTAGGGCACTTGTTCGGATTTTATCGGTTGCACGCGGATCCGCCTGGGCGTTGGCGCCGTGCTTGTCTGAAAATTTTTGTCCCTTTTCCCGTGTCATTGGAATCCCCCCTGTCTCAAGCGTGTTGAGGTTATTGACATGTCCGATTAAATGTCAAGATTGTTTGTGGAAACGGTATATTCGGATAGTGGACACCGCAAATCCAGACTTGAATTAAACCACCTTGTTTGGTAATCTCATTATCTTTAAGACTCGATATTTGTCGATGTCGAACGAGTATATCACGAATTCAGTTTTGTTGGCAATCGGCTGGGGGTTCAATTTTCCCAGTTGGATGCGTTATGCTCAATTCTGAATATTATATAACCCGGATGGGCAATGACAGGTATAAGGTTGAGGGTATAAGGTTTAAGGTAGTGGCGCAAGGCTAACGGCGCAGGGCATGAGGTCAATGATCATATCCTTTAAAGGCCTTGAGCCCTGCGCCATCCATTACCCTATACCTTGCATCTTAAACCTTCTACCAGTTGGTTTAAAAAACCAGAAACGTGTAACCCGTAATTCGAATCATGTCCTTTGTAACAAACCGCAGAAATACCCGCCGGATAATGGTCGGCAATGTGCCCGTGGGGGGAGGGGCGCCCGTTGCGGTCCAATCCATGACCAATACCCCGACGGCGGATGTGGACGCTACGGTCTCACAGATTGAGCGATTGAGCAGTGCCGGCTGCGAAATTATAAGGGTCGCGGTGCCTGACAGGGAGGCTGCGGATGCCATCACGGCCATCAAAGCCAGGATTTCCATTCCACTGATTGCAGACATCCATTTCGATCACCGTCTGGCCATCGCCGCTGCCCGTGCGGGTGCCGATGGGTTGCGGATTAATCCGGGCAACATCGGAAACGCCCGGAAAGTTAAGGCCGTGGTTGATTGTGCCAAAGATCGCGGACTCGCCATCCGAATCGGTGTGAACGCCGGTTCTCTGGAAAAGGATATTCTTGAAAAGCACAACGGTGTTACCGCCGATGCCATGGTGGAAAGTGCCCTGCGCAATGTGGACTTGATTAAATCTTTTGATTTTGATCAGTTAAAGGTTTCCTTAAAAGCATCGGACGTTGCCCGGACGGTAGAAGCCTACCGGCGTCTGGCTGCCAAAACGGATCTTGCCCTGCATGTCGGGGTGACCGAGGCCGGATCCCTTTATTCCGGGATCGTAAAATCGGCCCTGGGCATTGGCACGCTGCTGGCCGAAGGTATCGGAGATACGATTCGGGTCTCATTGACCCGCGACCCCGTGGAAGAGGTCCGGGTTGGATATGAAATTTTAAAAGCCCTGGGCATACGGCAACGGGGTCCGGACATTATCTCATGCCCGACCTGCGGGCGCTGCAACATCGATCTGTTCAATATTGTCGAGGAGGTTGAAAAAGCCTTGCTGACAACCGCTTCCACGATTAAAATCGCGATTATGGGCTGCGTTGTAAACGGTCCCGGGGAGGCGCGGGAGGCGGACATCGGCATCGCCGGAGCAGACGGCAGCGGGATTCTCTTCCGACGGGGGAAGGTCGTCAAAAAGTTTCCCCAGGAACAACTGGTTGAGGTGTTGCTGGAGGAAGTGGAAGCCTATGAGCGCCATAATCGTAAGTTGGAAGATTGAGGACCGTCTGAATATTCAATAACCTGTATGATTTATTGAGTATAAATGCTATACTCGATATCTCGTTTTTGTAGCAATTATGGAATAATGGAATAGTGGAATGATGGGATAGTGGGTTTTAAAATGGTTATTATTCATTTTAATTCCAATCTTCCACCTGTGCCGGAATATTATCCCCACGCGCCAATATCCCAGAGCCGATTTTCCAATATTCCATCATTCCAACATTGCCTCCGGGACTTAGGCCCTGCGGGCCGGACGCCGACTGGGGCCAAGCCCCCAGACAGACTGAAAGGAACCAGATGGGAAGTAAGGTACAAACCGCCATAACACCGACAAGGGCGGAGGATTATCCGGAATGGTATCAACAGGTGATTAGCGCATCCGATTTGGCAGAGCGCTCACCGGTCAGAGGATGCATGGTGATCAAACCCTGGGGTTATGCCCTGTGGGAGAATATTGTCCGGGTAATGGATGATATGTTTAAAGAAACCGGTGTCAGAAATGCCTATTTTCCGCTGTTTATTCCCTTAAGCTTCCTCGAGAAAGAAGCCGAGCACGTGGAGGGATTCGCCACCGAGTGTGCGGTGGTTACGCACCACCGGCTTGAAAAGGGTTCTGATGGTGAGTTGGTCCCGGCCGGGGAACTGACCGAGCCCCTGGTGGTTCGACCGACTTCCGAGACCATCATAGGGGATTCTTTTGCCAAATGGGTCAGCAGCTATCGTGATCTGCCAATCTTAATCAACCAGTGGGCCAATGTGGTTCGTTGGGAAATGCGGACCCGGATGTTTTTAAGAACCAGTGAATTTCTCTGGCAGGAAGGGCACACCGCCCATGCCACTGCCGAGGAGGCCATCGAACGAACCAGGCAAATGCTCGACGTCTATGCCCGTATGGCGGAAGATTACCTGGCCATGCCGGTCATCAAGGGTCGCAAAACAGAGGCCGAAAGATTTCCCGGCGCTGTGGACACGCTTTGCATTGAGGCGATGATGCAGGACCGCAAGGCGCTGCAGGCCGGGACGTCCCATTTTCTGGGTCAAAATTTTGCACGGGCCTCCGAAATTAAATATCAAACCGCGACCGAAAGCGAAGATTATGTCTGGACAACCTCGTGGGGGTCTTCCACGCGGCTGATCGGGGGATTGATAATGACCCACGGCGATGATGACGGTATCATCTTACCGCCCAAAGTTGCCTCGGCCCAGGTGGTATTAATGCCGATTATCCGAAAACCCGAGGACAGGGAAAGCGTCATGGGCTATACCAACAGCCTGGCGCAGAGCCTGAAGGAAAAATACTATCACCATCATAAATTAGTGGTGGAAATCGATGATCGCAACATCGGGGGTGCAAGAGGCTGGGATTGGATCAAAAAAGGGATACCGTTGCGGGTCGAAATCGGTCCCCGGGACATTGCCGAAGATTCTGTTTTTGTCGGCCGCCGCGACAAGTCGCACAAGGAAAAAGTTTCCCTGAAAAAAGATCAGTTTGTGGCCGAAATTACCAGTATCCTGGATGAAATTCAGGGGAATCTGTTCGCGCGGGCCGCAGCCTATGCCAAGGACCATACCCGGGTCATCGAAGATGCCAAAGAATTTATTGATTTTTTTACACCTCAAGATTCGCAGAAACCGGAAATTCATGGGGGATTCGCCCGGGCGCCGTGGTGTGGTGAGCAAGCCTGCGAATTAAAAATAAAGGAGAATCAATCGGTCACCATTCGCTGCCTGCCTTTTGAACAGGATAAGGTCAAAGGGAGCTGTATTGGCTGCGGAAAAACGGGAACAACATGGGCGATATTCGCAAAATCATATTAACGGTCGACGGTCGAAGGTAGACGGTGGAAGGTAGGAACTACAGGCACAAGGCGCGCGGCTCAAGGCACAAGGTAGATGATTCAGATTCTTCGACCTTATGCCTTACGCCTTGTGCCTTATACCAGATGGTAATGCCAGCAGGGATCCTGGAACCGATGACATTCAGTCGAGGACTATAAATTGCAAACGAGTAAACCTTGATCCGAATCAACGACATCATAGATAAGGTTGCCGAGTACCAGCCCCAGACTGACTTGGACCTCATTGACCGCGCCTATATCTACTCTGCCAGGGTGCATGAGGGCCAAGTGCGCCTGTCCGGTGAACCCTATCTTTCCCACCCCCTGGAAGTGGCCGGAATCTTGAGTGATATGAAGCTGGATATCACCAGCGTTGTGGCCGGTCTCCTGCACGATGTGATCGAGGATACCCATGCAAGCCCCGAGGAAGTAGAGGAGCTTTTCGGCCCCGAGGTTCTCCACATTGTCTCAGGCGTCACCAAGCTCAGCAGCTTGTCGTTTCACAGCTCCCGCGCCCGCCAGGCCGAGAGCCTCCGGAAGATGTTTTTGGCCATGGCGGACGATATCCGGGTGATTTTGATCAAGCTCGCCGATCGGCTCCACAACATGCGGACCCTTCAATTCCACAAGCCGAGCAAGCGCCTGGAGATCGCCCGGGAAACGTTGGATATTTACGCACCCATTTCCGCCCGCCTCGGTATCTACTGGATCAAAAATGAGCTGGAAGAAAGCTCTTTCAAATACCTCCAGACAGATGAATATGACCGGATCCATAACCTTGTTGACAAGTCCAGCGGCGAACGCGAGAAGTTTATGGAAACCGTCAAGAACTTGATCAAGAAAAAAATGGAGGAGTCGAATCTGAAAGGCGAGGTGCTGGGGAGAAATAAAAATTATTTCAGCATTTACAACAAAATGGTTTCCCAGAACCTGCCTTTCGAAGAAATCTACGATATCATTGCCTTCAGAATTATTCTGGACTCCATCTCCCAGTGCTATGAGGCGCTGGGACTCATTCACGCCATGTGGAAGCCGATTGATCACAAATTCAAAGATTACATCGCCCGACCCAAACCCAATATGTACCAATCGCTGCACACCACGGTCATCGGGCCGTCCGGCGAGCGCATTGAAATTCAAATCCGGACCTGGGAGATGGACCGGGTCGCCAAATCAGGCATTGCCGCTCACTGGAGCTATAAAGAGGGCAGACGGATCGATGAAAATATCAGCGAGAAATTTGCCTGGATTCAGGATCTTGTCGAAAATCAGGAAAATTTCCGAGACCCCGGGGAATACCTTGAGAACGTTCGCATCGACCTGTTTCAGGATGAAGTTTATGTCTTCACCCCCCGCGGCGAAATCAAGACCCTGCCCAGGGGGGCGACGGCGGTGGATTTTGCCTACATGATTCACACCGAAGTGGGCAATCAGTGTACCGGGGCCAAGGTTAACGGTCAGCTTGTCCCCCTGGCTTATAAGTTGAAGACCGGTGATATTATTGAGATCACGACCTCCAAGAACCATCACCCCAGCAAGGATTGGCTGAAATATGTCAAAACCGTCAAGGCGCGCTCGAAAATTCGCCACTGGATAAAAACCCAGGAAAAAGAGCGCAGCATAACCCTGGGTCGGGAGATGCTTGAAAAAGCGTTTCGCAAGGAGAAGCTGAGCTTTCTCAACCTGATGAAATCGGAACAAATGGTGGAGGTTGCAGCCGATTTCGGTTTTAAAGCAGTTGATGATTTGATAGCCAATGTGGGCTACGGCAAGATTACCCCGCTGCAGGTTGTCCGGAAAATCGTTCCCAAACGCGAAGCGGAAGCGGCAACGGTTGAGGAGTCGATTTTCAACAAACTTATCGGGCGGGTTGGCCGCAAAAAGAAACTAAAAACCGGGGTGCTTGTCAAAGGCGTCGATGATATTTTGATCAAATTCGGCAAATGCTGCCAGCCGGTTCCCGGTGATTCGATTGTGGGCTATATCACCCGCGGCTTCGGCGTGACGGTGCACCGCACAAATTGCGTCAATGCCCTGCGCATGAATCCGGAGCGCCAAATTGAAGTCGAATGGAATCGGGAAGTCGGCGAGGTCTACCCGGTCAAGATCCGGATAATCTCCCAGGATCGGGTGGGGCTGCTGGCTGATGTGGTCGGCAATATCAGCAAATTCGGTGCAAACATACTCAACGCCACCTCTGAAATCCGCGATAATAAGATGGTTGACAGTTTCTTTACGATTGGCGTCGAGGATATCAGCCATTTAGACAAAATTTTGTCGGCCGTCAGAAAGGTCAAGCGCGTGCAGGATGTCAAAAGGGTGGGGTAGGAGGCTCTGATATTTAAGCAAATAATTTTCTGTTTTTATGAAAATTAGCTAAGCAATAAAAATTATAAAAATTCCAAGCACCAAAGACCAAATCGCAAACAAATCCCAATGACCTAAATTCAAAATTCCAAACAAGGTATCCATGTGCCGTTGTTTCCAACACCGCCGTAGTGGCAGGATAGAGATTGCAAAACAATGCGATACACCGACGGTGCATGTTTTGGTCATTGGATATTGAAAGTTGTGATTTATTTGTAATTTGGTGCGTGCGATTTGGGATTTTATTGCCGTATCACTTCTTCTATTGCAACTGGTGTAGAATATACTTTGATGTCAGGCTTTCTGAATGGCTAGGGTGCTTTGACCACGGCCCCTGATTTAATGCAATTGGTACAGACAAATATTTTTTTGACTCTTCCGTCTGAAATCGTCCGGACGCGCTGAAGATTGGGATTGAACCGTCTTTTGGTCAAATTGTGGGCATGGCTCACATTGTTTCCCACCAGGGGTTTTTTACCGCATACTTCGCATATCTTAGACATAACCGTTCTCCTAAAATTATAATATTAAAACGAAATCTTCTATACTAAATTAAAAGCCGTGTAAAGCGTTTTTTTCAGATGGCGGCTAGTTTGTCTCCGTCGCGGGTGATAACTCGGCTTCGCACTTGGCAATGTATTCCAGGGCCAGCTGGTGGTACCCTACGTCCGGGTATTCGGTGAGCACGGTCATAAACCGATGCAGGGCGGCCTTGTAGTGTTTGGACTTATAGTAGAAGATACCAATATAGTATTCATTGCCGGCCAGGCTTTTTAAACAGGTGGAGATGTGCTCCGATCCGCTGCGGGCATATTTATCACCGGGAAATTGCTTGTTCAACCGTTGGAAGGTTTCATAGGCCTTGCGGGCAGGCGTCTGATCCCGATCAATGGTGTCGATTTGGTCGAAATAGCACCGCCCTATTTGATAGATAACATATGGTACGGCTTCGTTGCGGGGGTGCAGTTTTTCAAATTCTTCGTATGCAAAAATCGCCTCTTCATATTTTTGCAAATGATAATTGGAATCGGCGATTTTCAGTTCAGCCAGGATTGCATATTTAGAAAAGGGGTACCAATCTTTTAATTGCTGAAAATTAGCAATGGCCTCGGCATAATTTCCGTCTTCGTAGGCATCCATGCCGTCCCAGGCCAGCATCTGGGCTGATTCGGCTAAATTTTCACCCCAAATGGATTTCCAGGACTTTTTTAGAGTTTCGCACCCGGAACACACCAGCAAGATAATGATGCCGCTTACAATAAAACGTTTCATGTTTAGACACTGCAGGCATATGATCGGCAGCCAAGCATAAGGTGGCTGAGCTTCATTGGCCTGTAAGAAAAACATCTCGGTGATTTTTTACAGCAGCTTGTTGATAGCGTCTTCCAGTTTGGATTTAGCGACCATTCCGGTGATTTGCTCGACAACATCACCTTGTTTAAAGAATATAAGCGTCGGGATGGCTTTAATACCGAATTTGCCGGGAGTCACCGGACTATTATCCACATTACACTTTGCAAATTTGATCCTGTCGCCGAATGTATTGGCAAGGTCTTCAACCAACGGCCCAATGGCCTTGCAGGGGCCGCACCAGGGGGCCCAAAAATCAACCAGTACCGGTTTGTCTGATTGCAGCACTTCAGTTTCGAAATTTCCATCGTCTATTTCCAACATACCTTCTGCCATGATATTGCATCCTTTCCTTGGCCAGTTTTCGTAAAAGATTGCCGTATTATAGTGACGGGGATGGGCCTTGTCAACCTTGACCGGAGTTGGCCCCGGGCCTTAAGTTGACTTCCGCCAGCCTATGAGCTATGAGCTTTGAATAACCGGATCGTATTTTCTCCGTCAAATGGGATTCAGCTGCGGTTATCCGATAGTATCGTGGCTCACCCGGTAAACCGGCCGTGCTGTAATTCACGAAAGCCCCCGAATTCTGTCCGGCATGACAAAGGCGCCATTTATGCAGTTTTGACAATGTCCATATAGCCTGAAAATGAAAACTGTATTACCCGAAGGGATATAGCGTGAATACCAAAATTCAGATCGGCGTACTCATTTCCGGCGGCGGTAGCAATTTGCAGGCCATTATCGATGCCGTCAATGGCGGCCACCTGGACGGGCAGATTGTTTTCGTCGGTTCGGATGCCCCCGGCGCCGGTGGTCTCGACCGGGCGCGCCGCAATGGTATCGCCACATTTGTGGTCGACTATAAATCCATCATCCGTGATTTCAAAAAAGATCCGCGCAAAGCCCTCCTTCCGGACGATGTTGACCTTGGCGACATTATTGCCAAACAGACCCTCTTTTCCGATCAGGACGATCCACAAAGGGTCAGACCCTTTATGATGTCCCGGGTGCTGGCGGAAGCCAGGCTGCTGGAGGCAATCGGATCCCATTCTTTCGACCTGCTGGTTCTGGCCGGGTTTATGCGCAATTTAACCCCCTATTTCATCGACCGCATAAATTCCGATCGAACCAGCCCACGGATCATGAACATTCACCCGGCCCTGCTGCCGTCCTTTCCCGGCGTCGACGGTTACGGCGACACCTTCCGCTATGGCTGCAAGGTCGCCGGATGCACGGTGCACTTTATCGACTACGGAGAAGATACGGGGCCGATCATTGCTCAGCGCGCTTTTCCAATCGAAGCCGGAGATTCCCTTGAATCGATCCGTCAAAAGGGTCTGGCACTCGAATGGGAGCTTTACCCGCACTGCATTCAGCTGTTTGCCCAGGGGCGTATCAAGGTCGTCCGCAAGGAATTCGATCTGGGCAAGGGTGGGAAGGTTTTCCGCCGGATCGTGGAGATTGGTTAAATAGTTGATTAGTTGAATAGTTAAATTAGGTAAAAAGGATGTCAATCTATCTGACTACCGGACTGGTCGACTATTCTCTATTTTTCTATTTCTCCAATTAACTAGAAGCTATCTCAAAAAAAAGGATTTTGGGTCAATATCGCGGCGGGGCCGAGTTTTAAACTGCAGGAATACATCAGTATTTCGAGGATTTAAAACGAGGCACCAACAAAGATATTGGGCCAAAAGACTTTTTTGAGATGGCTTCTAATCACAGATACGATCTAGCCCCCAGATAGCGTTTCTTGTAATAGGTGTTCGACAGGGAGGAGATCTTGATTTTGCGTCCCCGGCGCGGGGCGTGCAGGAACTTGCCGTTGCCCGTGTAAATGCCCACATGGGAGACCCGTCTGCCGCCCGACGTTGCGAAAAAAACCAGATCGCCCCTGGTCAGCTCGCTGCGCTGGACCGGCGTGCCGGCCTTCCATTGCTGGATGGAGGACCGCGGCAGGTCAAGGCCGTTTAGCTGGTAAACCACCATGGTCAGGCCACTGCAGTCGAATCCCGTTTGCGGGGACTCCCCCCCCCATCGATAGGGGACGCCGATATACTGTTTGGCGGTTCTCACAATCTCGCTTCGAAGAGAATCATTGTCTCCGGTCTGATAGCTCAGCGCCGCATAATCTTGCGGACCGACAATGTAGTATTCCTCGATCATGCCTGAGGCTTTCAAGTTCTCAGCTTTCTGCCGGGCAAAATCCTTGGAGGCGTAGTTGCCGAAACGCACCTTATACAGTCCCGAATCATGGCGAAAGTGATAGGCATTTAACCCTTTGGTCTGGAGTTTGGCCGTATAGCGTACCGCGTTGGTCATTTCTGCAAAAGCACCGACCTGGATGGAATGACCCATGGGCGGTAGCCGTTTGGGCGGCGGCGAGTAGATCGTCTTGCGGGCAACGGTCGGCGACCCCCCGCAGCCGAGCACCAAAAGGAGAAGCCAACATGCGCAGATGAGCGGGATGGCGAAGCGGTTATGCGATAGGATCTTATGGTAATTCAGGGAATTCATTGAATGGGCGCCTAATCGATCAATCCTGTCCAGAATATTGTACCAGAAATTCCTGGAAAGTGTAGACCTTTTTGGGAGATGCTTTTCGGATGTCAGGTTTAATATGGGTTTCAGGTGTCAGGTTTCAGTTGATAGAGAGCAAATCAGACATTGCCGAATCTTTTACTGACACCTGAAACCTATTGGCCGGCATAAAACCCAACCAAGATTGAAGTCTTTGGGAACACACACTTTAAAGTGACAGCTATCAAGGCGACACGCCAATCAACAAATTGACGATCACCGGAAAAGCGACGAAGGTGCCGATGGAACTGCCCAGATTGGTGAATACGACCACCAGCAGGATCCGGGTGACTTTGTTGCGCCAGAACCCCCTGACCGAGAGGATATCCTCCGGCAGTTTTTCTAGATCCTTGACTTTCGGCTTGCGGGAGAAAGCTTCCACAAGTCCGGACACCCAGCCGGCGGCAATCATGGGGTTCAATGAGGTCAGGGGGGCGGCCAGCATGGAAGCGACAATGGTGACCGGATGCGCCAGGGCGATGATGGCACCGACACCGGCCAAAACGGCATTGGCGCCGATCCACCAGACAATCATATCCTTGCCGGCCTGGGCCCCGCCGTAAAAAAAGCCGGCGATAAACATGACCACAATGGCCCCTGGAATCAGCCATTTTAAAACGCTGGCGGTGTGGTTTTTGGGCGGCAGCTGTTCCAACGCGTGGATATCGATAGCCGCGGTCCAGTATTTTTTGATACCCGGGACATGGCCGGCTCCTACCACGGCGACGATTTTTTTGCCCGGAGCGGTTCGGATTTTCTCGGCCAGGTACCGATCGCGTTCATCGATCAGGATATCCTTCAAAACCGGCAGGGCTTTGCCCACTTCGTCCAGCAGGGTTTCGAGAACATCCTTGTCTTTCATTTTTTCAATATCTTCTTCTTTAATCTCTTCTACTTCGCCCAGTGAAAGCATCAACTGAAACAGGAGCTTGATTTTGCTCCACAACCCCATCGCCCGCCAGGTTCGTGACAGGGTGGTGCGGATGTCGCGGTCGGCCAGGTGAATTTCGGCGCCAACCGCCTCCGCGGTTTCGACAGCTGTAATCATTTCCTGTCCGGGCTTTATATCCAGTTTTTTGGCGATTCTTTTCTGAAAAGATGCCAGCAACAGATTCGAAAGCAGGAGAAACGATTTTTTGTCCTTTATAACCTTGACGATGTCTGTCTCCTGCCACCGCTCCTTCTGGCGCAAAGATTGATAGCGGGACTGGCACAACTCCACACATACCGTGTCGGGCTTTTCTGCGCGGACCAGATCATGGACCTGTTGCGCGCTTTCCCTGGAGACATGGGCGGTTCCCAGCACAATCACCTGTTTGTCTTCGTATTCTAAATGATGTATGGTTTCGCAGTTGTTTGGTTCCGTCATTCGGATGAGATTTTCCTTTATTTTTTGAATCTTAAACTATATTACATAGCGTGAGCGAAGGCAAGGTGAATTCAGATGCTGATCTATGATGACATATACTCCTGGGAAGGCTGGGGAGGGGCTTTACGCCTGGCCAGCGGCAAATGCCATCTGCGGATTTATGACCTGAAGGACCACGACAGAAAGGGTCTCGCCCATCTAAGGCCCACCATCGTTATTGCCTCGGATGTCCCCGACAGCCGCATGTCGGTGCGAAGCTGCTGCGGCCATATCGCCACCTGTGTGACCAGGGAATTCAGCATCAAACCCCACCGGATGATGTTTATCGAGTACTATCCGCAGACCGAATACGGTGACAAACGGCAACACATCATTGAAGAAAAATACGATATGGTTGAGTTTAACTGGCTCGACGAGGGGGCCATCGAACCCAAATGGCGCACCTTGAAACCGCCATTGTTGGATGCCATCAAGGCGTTGGTCAAATAGTTTATTTGCTGAATAATTGATTGGACAAAAAGATCCAGAATCCCAAAACTGATATTCTGAGCATCAGGCTTCAAAATACCAATCCTGCTAAATTCATCAGCCCAATCAATTCAGCGGAAACACAGCGAATATAACGGCACTCCACACGGAGTGGGAAATGATCACCGGGGTCAGGGTCTTCAAGCGCCAATACATCGCCCCCCAGAAGGCGCCGGCTACGGCAGCCGCGCCGATGAGCATAAAATTAAACGACCAGATGTGGACCGCCGCATAAATAGCCGTGGCCAGCAGCCACCCCTGCCATTCGCCGAAACGTTTCATCAGGTTTTTTTGCAGGTACCCTCGCCAGTATAACTCTTCACTCGGGCCGGTCACAAAAAAAAGCAGCAGGGCAATTGCCCACACCGATGTGCCCGTCCCCTTATCGTAAATACCGCCGATCTGCCCTTCGGAAAAAGGCAAAATTACGGCCGAAACCACCTTGCCGGTCCAAAAGATAAAATAGAGGATAGCCGCTGAAACCAGGCCAAGGGCGACGGCCTTGGCATCCAAACGGATGTGCTCTTTGAGGCCGGGTTGCAGAAGAAGAGACAGTATCGCCAGCGTGGCGGCCGAAAAAGATATTTTAATCCAGAAGCTGGCCCAGGTGATATAAAAGGTAACAAACCACAACAGCGCCGCCAGCAGCACCGTCCCCATCACCGGCAGTGGTCTAAAAACGGGTTGATTCAAAACACACCTGCCAGAACCAGGGAGATGACCAGCAGCGCGCCGAAGGCCGTGTCGAGCCTGGCGGTGCGGGCATCGGCATCCGCCGGTACACGCACTTTCATCTGTTTCAACAGGCGAGCGGCCAGGGGGAGAGAAGTCAGGACAATCAGCGACCACGGGTAAAGCGGCCCGGCAATTGACATCCATATAATCCCCAGGTACGCCACCACCACCAGGGCCCCGTACAACAGGATGCCTTTTTGCTGGCCGAGAACAATCGCCAGGGTCAAGATGCCTTTTTCGCGGTCATGGTCGATGTCACGTATATTGTTGGCCAGCAATACCAGTGC
>JAFDCJ010000117.1 GCA_019312835.1 Deltaproteobacteria bacterium | reverse complement strand
TTTTCAGTGAAGAGGCCTTTGTCAAAGATTGTGACGCCCACAGGAGCTATTTGAAAACCAAACCGGAAAAGATGGCTCTGAAACCTCTGCATATCCCGGCGGACGACCAGGCGCTGGAGGTCATCAGGCGGGTGGCGGGCGGCGATTACTACGTCGATTATCATACCACAGCCCATATTTCCGTATTTGATGACTGGGCTGCCGATCTGGAGTCCAAAGGACTGCTGCCGCCTAGGTAGGCGTTCAAGGGTTCAAAGGTTCAGGGGTTCAAGGTTTCATTCTCGTCCGTGGACTGCGTTTGGGAAGCGTATTTACGAGAAAAGTGTCAGCTTAGTCCGGTCTAATCCAAAATTTGGAGCCAAACTGGCAATTATTTGGGAAAATGAGTATTTTTAAAAGGACTTCGGGTTTTAAATGTTTTTTTTTGCCCTTAACCCTGAAGGTTGAACCCTGAACCTGTGAACAGTTACCAGGCAAGATACTGATGGCTCATCGACTGAAGCAAGGGGGTAAAATGTATTTTAGGTTGCAATGGGGAATATTTTCTGTATATACATCTATAACAATGATCTTATGGACAATAAACTATTAAATGGACAGGAGGAATCAAAATGGAATCAAGGAACCTATTTGAGAGACTGGTGGATGTAAGCCCGGGGATGGAAATCTGGTGGGATTCGTCGCCGGTTATTTTTGACAACTGGTGCAAAAAGATGCTGGAAAAAGCCGGCGCCCGGGACCGGGAAGAGCTCAGCCGGCAGTTTTCCCGGATGTACGATGAGAACAATCCGCAAGCGCAACTCTTCAGGGGTGTGACCACCAATCCGCCCCTGTCGCTGCAAGCGATTCAGGACGATCCCGCCTACTGGGGAAAAGTGGCCCGGGATATCCTGACAGACAATTCGGGCCTGGATAAGGAGGGTCTTTTTTGGGAGCTGTACAAACGGCGGGTGAAACGCGGTTCCGATATGTATCTGCCGCTTTTTGAAGCCAGCGGTTACAAAGAAGGCTATCTTTCCGGGCAGGTTGACCCCCGCAGTGTTTTTGACGCCGAGGCCATGACCCGGCAAGCCGAGGAACTGGCTGCCATCAATCCCAATGTGATGATCAAGGTCCCCGGCTCCCAAGAAGGTTATGAGGTCATCGAGTATCTGACGGCCAAGGGAATTTCTACCAATAATACGCTGACGTTTGTTCTGCCTCAACTGGTCGATTGTGCTCAGAGCGTCAAGCGGGGTCTTGAAAAAGCAAAAGAAAATGGTGTCGATCTAAGCCAATGGCGTTCGGTGATTACCCACATGGAATCCAGATATGGAGATTTGGGCGGATTAAGGGACTTTGCCAAAGAAAAAGCCATCGAACTTACCGATGGCGAGGTGCGGCTGGCGGAACTGGCGATATTCAAAAAGGCCTATAAATATCTGATAGACAATAATCTGCCCAGCAAGATGCTGTCCTGTTCGCTGCGAATCGGTCCCACCGTGGATGGCCACAATCGTATCTGGCACTTGGAGGAGAAGGCCGGAGCGTCCATCGTGGTGACGTGTCCTCCGGGATTTATCGATCAAGTGCTGTTTTTAGAGGATGTGGATCAGATTCAATTTGAAAAGGATCGGATTTTGGAAGATATTCCCAAAGCGGTGATGGATAAGCTGATGCAAGTTCCTTATTTTGAGCGCGCCTACTCAGAAGACGGCTACAGCCGCGATGAATACAACACCCATCCGGCCTTGCAGCGGACAGCGTCACAATTTTCAAAGGCCACCGATGAAATGGTGGAATTCGCCGGAAAGTGTTTCGAAGGGCATTGATTCAAATAATGACTTCATGGAGCTGGCTATGCCGGTCGGTATTTCGATAGAAATAGTGAAAGGAAAATAAAATGATTGTGGGTGTTTTAAAAGAAATCAAGGCTGAAGAAAATCGCGTGTGCATGAGTCCGGGGGGCGTTGAATTCATGCGGCAGCTTGGACACCGGATTCTGGTCGAGAAAAATGCCGGCAAAGCCAGCGGATTCAGCAACTTTAACTATAAGAAAGCCGGGGCCGAGATTGTTGATTCTCCCGCAGATATTTTTAAACGGGCCAAAATAATCATGCGTGTGAAAGAACCCCAACCTTTTGAATTTGAGCTGATTCGCAAGGGCCAGATATATTTTTCCTATCTTCATCTGGCGGCATCGGAGGAATTAACCCAGGCGCTGGTCAAGAGCAAGGCTGTTTGTATTGCCTATGAAACCATCCAAAAGGCTGACGGAACATTGCCCTTGCTGACACCTATGAGCGAAGTGGCCGGTCCCATGGCGATTCATGAGGGCGCCAAATACCTGGAGATGGTCCAGGGCGGCCAAGGGGTTTTGCTGGGCGGGGTGCCCGGAGTTGATCCGGCCACCGTGGTCATTATTGGAGGCGGTGCGGTGGGCATCAATGCCGCCAAAATTGCCAGCGGAATGGGAGCCAAGGTCTACATCCTCGATATCGATTTGGATCGGTTGCGTTATTTGAGCGATGTGATGCCCGCCCAGTGTGTCACCCTGATGTCCAGTCCGGCTGCCATCCGGGATATCCGGCCCAGTGCGGACCTTGTCATGGGAGCCGTGCTTGTTCCGGGTAGCAAGGCACCGACGTTGGTGACCCGGGAAATGCTCGGCACCATGAAAAAAGGGGCGGTTCTGGTCGATGTTTCCATTGATCAGGGCGGATGTTTTGAAACTTCCAAGGAGACGACCCATGCCGATCCGATCTACAAAATAGACGACATCGTTCATTATGCCGTCAGCAACATGCCGGGCGCCTTGCCCAGGACGTCTACCCTGGCCTTGAACAATGCGACCTTGCCGTATATCG
>JAFDCJ010000116.1 GCA_019312835.1 Deltaproteobacteria bacterium | reverse complement strand
TCGAGGCCACCATGTTGGCGGTTGTCAGTCAGTTGACCGGCTATCCCATCGAAATGCTGGGTATGGACATGGACATCGAGGCTGAGCTGGGAATCGATTCCATCAAGCGGGTGGAAATTTTATCCACCCTCGAAGAAAAAATGCCCGATTTGCCCACCGTCTCCCCCGAAGTGCTGGGCAGCTTAAAAACCCTGGGGCAAATTGTTGACTATCTGGCGGAAACCAGCGGCGCTGGTATCGCGCAGGCCAAAATCTCTTCGGCCCCGGAAATGATGCCGACGGAAAGCGTCCCGGAAGAATCGGTTCAATCGAATCACCGGGAACCGTCGGCAACGGGAGGGGATGGGGGCGGGATTCCGCGCTACATTGTATCAAGCGTAGAGGCCCCGGACGCATCCGCTGGGCCGCTGACGATTGCCGCCAACCGCAAAGTTTTTGTAACCGAAGACAACACCGGTCTGTCCGAGCAAATCGCTGAAGAACTTTCCAGATTGGGAATCAGCACCGTCAGGATCTCCCTGGATATCCTGAATTACAAAAAACAACTTCCGTCCGCCGCTGGACTGATAATAGTCCTGGATCCCCGTTCCGAGAATGTGGATCAGGATTTAAAAGATGCCTTCACGCTCACCAAGTATCTGGCGCCCGATTTAATTGCCTCGGCCCAAAAAAGTGGGGCTCTATTTGCGTCCGTCACCCGCCTTGACGGCGCATTTGGATTGAAAGGCCGTCGAATCAGCCGACCGGCCCAGGGCGCCCTGGCAGGCCTGGTTAAAACCGCAGCCATCGAGTGGCCCGATGTTTGCTGCCATGCCATCGACATCGCTCCGGACTGGTTGGACAACCGTCAAATTGCAGGCACCGTGGTGCAGGAAGTCCTCTGCGCGGGTCCGGTTGAAATTGGTCTCGATTCAACCCATCGGTGCACCATGGGTATGCAGCCCGCACCCTATCCCCAGGGCCGGATCAACCTGATCCATGGCGAGGTGGTTGTCATCAGCGGCGGTGCCCGAGGCATTACCGCCGCGGCGGCCCTGGCCCTGGCCAAAGACAGTGCGCCCACCCTGGTGCTGTTAGGCCGCTCCCCGCAACCCACCGCCGAACCCGGATGGCTGCCGGCCTCAGCCGATGAAGCCACCATAAAAAAAGCCATCCTGGCGCATGAATTCAAAGACCGCAAAGCGACGCCGGCTGATATCGAGCATGCCTATAAAAGATATATGTCAAATCGTGAAATTGCCGCAAACCTGGCCGAATTGAAATCAACCGGCGCAGACGCCCATTACTACCAGACCGATATTCGCAATATTGATATGGTCAAGACGGTCATCGATGACATCCGGGCTCGCCATGGTTCGATCGCGGGTATCATCCACGGTGCAGGGGTACTGGAAGATCGTCTGATCATCGATAAAACCCTCGACCAATTCGAACGCGTCTTTGACACCAAAGTAAAGGGGCTTGAAAACCTCCTGGCGGCCATCGGACCGGATGAATTAAAATACCTGGTTTTGTTTTCCTCGGTAGCGGCACGGATGGGCAACCGGGGGCAGGCCGACTATGCCATGGCAAATGAAGTGTTGAACAAAATGGCCCTGAATGAATCGGTCAACCGGCCGGAATGCCGGGTGGTGGCGATCAACTGGGGCCCCTGGGACGGCGGAATGGTCACCCCGGCCCTGAAACGTGAATTTGAGCGCAGCGGCATCCACCTGATTCCGATCGATAAGGGTGTTCAGTGCCTGCTGGATGAAATGAGAACCGCTGGTAACAGGTCGGTGGAGGTTGTCATTGGTGCCAAAATCGGCGGCATCGACGCTGACATACCCCTGAAAATAAGACGTCCGGAACTGGTGAAACCCACACCAGCCGTAAAGAAACAGCAATTGTCGCTTTGCTTTGAACGGGATCTCGGCGTTGCCAGCTATCCTGTTTTAAAATCCCATGTCATCGACGGCAAACCGGTGGTGCCAATGGCCTTAATGACGGAATGGTTCGCCCATGGCGCCCTGCATGCCAATCCCGGTCTGGTTCTGCATGGCCTGGATGATATTCGTGTTTTGAAAGGCATCCGCCTGGATTCCGAAAAAAAGCACATCCGTCTGCTTGCCGGAAAACTTAAAAAGATGGGAGATTTCTACGAAGTGGCAGTTGAATTAAGAGATGGGCAAAAGGCTGATCGGGACATCGTCCATTCGAGTGCCAAAGCTATTTTAAGCGATCAATTGCCCGCAGCCCCGTCCTATCGGCGTTCCAAGGCCATGGTTGCCAGAGCCTACACCAAAAAAACCGAGGATATTTATGACAAAATTCTTTTTCACGGCAATCAGCTTCACGGAATCCGTAAAATCGTCAGCTGCTCATCACGCGGAATGGTGGCGCATATATTCCCGGCCCCTGCCCCGGACGAATGGATATCAGCACCGTTGAGAAATCAATGGATCGGAGACCCTCTGGTACTCGACAGCGCATTTCAAATGGCAACGGTGTGGTGTTTTGAAGAGAAGGGAATGGTATCATTGCCAAGCTACGCAGCGTCGTACCGGCAGTATTGCTCTCGTTTTCCCGCAGACGGCGTAACCGCAGTGTTGGAGATTAGGGAGGCATCCAGCCGAAAAATGCGCGCGGATTTTACATTTATAGATTCCAATGATGAGATCGTGGCAAGTCTGTCCGGTTTCGAAGCAGTTCTGGATCCGTCCCTGCTAAAAGCATTTAAGCCGCAGTATAAAGCTTCTGCTTAGATCATGGAACTACATCCATTAGAATAGGCAGGCCCGTGTGAGTGGCAAGTCGATGGGAACTATACAGCTTTTTCGATCCCTCTGTGAATGTCCGCTGGAACACCGCAAAAGTCAATGGGCTCGATGGTAGCAACAAAGCTTTTGCACGCCGGGCAGTATTTTTTGGGTTTTCCGCGACCGCTCCAAAGGAGCTTCATTCTATGGGCTGCACCGCATTTCGGACAGATACACTCGACTGTAAGACTGTCGCGATGACCGTCTTCGCCAGGGTGAACGCAGGCCAACTCGTCCACCAAACAGTTGCTATTGCTGATTACAGGCATTTCTATATCTCCCCTTAAGGTTAACACCGCTTGTCAATATTATGCTGTGATTGGCATAGGTGGTTGAAGATAAAACAGTCTGTTTGCCAGAACGTTTGATTGACAACCGCTTCAGACATCAGGTCCAAAGACCCGTTCAGCGTGACCATCACCTCCCCTTGCTTTTTTTATACTTATTGATCAGCTCGTCGATAGCCTCTTCCAGCAGAAGACCGATGGATTTATCCTCGTCGACCGCAAGATGTTTCAACGCCTTGAGGCGCCCGGCATCGATTCTGGTCGAAAATGTTTTTTTATTGGCCATGCTAGTATTATTATAATATTTATTTCTTTATTTCAAGTATTTTTTTTATAAATTTATAAATTTTTTTATATAAATATTTTTACAGTATTATAAAAAAAAATAAAAAATTAAATTATTAATCATATAATTATGATTAAAAAGATCAATGGCGGGAAGGCGGAAGAATAAGGCCCCTGAAAAAATCGGCGCTGGCAGATCGATGTCAACCGTCATTAACGATGTTGAATTCAAAAATTACGGCGGAAAAGAAGCAAAGACAGATCAGTCGATCAGTCCCGCTTTTTGTTTGACCTTCAGAAGTCCGGGGCTGGTGTGCAGATACATCAGTGTCGATCGGAAGCCGGCGGTGATAAAATGCGCCTCGAGTTTGTCGAAAAGAACAGGCTGGTCAGGCCAGGTATACCGCTTTCTTTTTTCCTCAAGCTGCGCCCAGTGGCCCAAAAGATTAGGATTGTCGGCCATGACAGTGTGTTGGGCCCGATCGCATAAAAACATTTCACAGACGATCGGCTTGAGTTTCCACCGGCAGCCATTTTCGGCCAGATAAACGCATTTAAAGCCGGTGTTCGGCTCGCGCAGGTGGGTAATCAGGTCTTCAATTTGCCGGCTGCTCGAAACCAGCACATTCACCACAACATCCGCAAAAAATGTGATAATGCCTTCACGCGAACAGCATGCGCTCAGCCGGTTCTGATAGCAGGTTTGGGTGCAGATCTTGCTGAAATGGGCGGATAAAAAGCTAGCGACCTCTGCCCGGAAGCGACGGTAGTCTGCGGTTAAGGCCCATAAATCACGCCGATCGGAGGGATGGCTTTCCAGGTGTCTAGACACCATTTTAAAGGCTTCGATCTGTTCCTGATGGTATGCATTCATGCAATGGCCTATAAAAGCAATCGGCCAGGCTGTCAAGCCTATAAATTCTTGACACCGAAAAGTAACTGCTGATAGGCTATCAGCATAGCAAAAAAAATGAACCTCCAACAATGTTTAAAAATTCTGGAACTTGAGACCACCGGCTCTCTTCAGGATGCCAAGCGGGCCTATAAAGATTTGGTTCGCGTATGGCATCCGGATCGTTTTCAAAACGATCCCCGGCTGAAGTACAAAGCGGAGCAGAAACTCAGCGAAATCAATCTAGCCTATAATTATTTGTGCCGCCACATTAAGTCAAACCAAGCCCGGCAACTGTCCACCCTCAAGCTCACCTCCGTCCATTCTGTATCCGAGGTCGACCGACCCGATCCTTCTGACCGATCAGACATCCGTCGCTGCGCAACTAATGCGCCGGAAATGGCGGGCAAGAGCAGACCGAAACCCGGTCCATCTGCTGTACCCCTTGTGCAGACCGTGCCTCGGAAATCTATTATGGGCCGCTACGTTTTGCTAGCCTTTCTCGGTGTCTTTTTGGCAATCTCAGGCCTCATTGTCTACCTCCTGCACAGTAACGATAAAATCGATGCCAGAACCAGGGGGGTGGCATCTGAAGCCATGGATAAGATATTTGAGCGCCTGGAAAAAAACCCGCCGACTGACGAAAATACCGACCCGCCGAAACCGTTTCTCGAAGGCCTGAACCGAACCGTCAAATCCGGCGAATGGCATCCAAAGTTTGAAATTCACCTCGACAGCGGCAGCATCATTATGACCGAGGCTTGGTGGGAAGAAGGCGAAATGATCATGTATCGAGTTGAGGGCGGGTCAATGGGCATTGAAAGAACCAGAGTAAAAAAAATTGTTAAACGCTAGCCGCCCCCAATTTGATGCCATCGTGATCGGAGCCGGACCGGCAGGATCTACTGCGGCCTATCTTCTGGCGAAAAGCGGTTTTCATGTCCTTGTGCTGGACAAGCAGGATTTTCCCCGTGACAAATTGTGCGGGGGATTGTTAACGCGCAAGACCGTTCTCCTGCTGGAAGACCTGTTTCAAACATCCCTCGATTACCTGACATCCTTTCAGGTCATTGCACACCAGAGCGCCCGCTACGGTGTGAATCTCCGCGACTGGACCTGCTTCCGGGGCAAGCTGGAATACCCTTTTCATTTTGTAGACCGCAGCGTCTATGATGCTTTCTGGTTGCAGATGGCCTGCAAGGCCGGGGCTGAATTCCGATCCGGAGAAAAAGTCATTTCCCTGACCCCATCCAGCAGTTCGGTCATTACCGATACCGGCAACCAATATTCAGGAAGGTATATCATTGGCGCAGATGGCGCACCCAGCCGGCTTCGAAGGCTACTGGTCGCCGGGGGATATATTAAAGGCAACAACAACCCCGGTCTGGCCACCACACTCGAAGTAATGGTTTCCGCCAGCCGGGCACCGGCACTGCCGGATTACCCCCTTATTTACTTCGGCAACATTCCGTGGGGCTACGCCTGGTGCTTTCCGCGCCGGGATCTCCGCATCTTGGGAATTTGCGGGCTAAACCAAAAGTCGGGGACATCTCTAAAACGCGCAATGGCCCGGTTCCTGCAAACTGTTAATGTTTCACCTGACAGCATCGGCGCGCTAAAAAGCCATGCCCTGCCTTATGGGAATTTTTTGAATCAACCAGGCGCTGAAAAAGTTTTATTAGTCGGCGACGCCTGCGGGCTCGCCGACCCTCTGCTCGGTGAAGGAATTTATTATGCGCACAAAAGCGGTCAGCTGGCCGCCTTGGCCGCCATACAGTCTTACCGATATTCACAAAATGCCTTCACCCTTTACCGCCACTATCTATCCGAGACGATTATCCCTGAGCTCAAATTTGTGCGGATCGTCCGGTCGATTATCTTCTCTCTTCCGGGATCCTGGCCTGGCAGGGCCCTGTCCTTTTTACTTAAAATCAGCCCGCGCAAATGTGAAGAAACCCTTCAGGGCCAGCGATCTTATCGATGGTTGCGTCCCGTTACCACCGCCAGCCGCAAGTAAACGATTCACCGACTAAACTGCGCCCATAAATCGTGCAATGGAACCTCCCGTCACCTGCAGGTCCGCTGGTCTAATCGCTGCTTCACATCAAAAATAATTTCGATACGCCTGCTCAGATACCTGTTTGGTGGTTATTCTGACACCGATAAACGCGCCTTGAAGCACTAACCGCCGACTGTTATCATTGCGAACGACTACCATTTCAATATGACCATGGTTCGACTTTTCTTTTACCTCTTTTACGAGTTGCGCGGCATTGCGAATGCGGATACCATCATATTCGACAATGACATCACCCGGCCTGAGATCCAATGCTTGCGCCTGGGATGACTCAATAACGCTTTGGATGACGGCAACCGTAATCGTTTCCAGCCGTCTCATTGAATCAGCAGTCGCATCGACCGAACTGGCGCCGGCGGTCTTGGCACCGGGCAGGAGAGTGACTGTTCTTAGTTTTTCTTCCGCAAACTCAAACGCATAGTTTTTGATGTTCAAATGTCGCAGCAAGCCCCGGATGACATCTTCCAGCGAAATAGCTTCATGGTCTAACGTAATTTTTTTATTTCCCAGTTCTTCCAGACCCTTAATTTCAAAGGCAAAATCCTGGTGCAATACGGCCGCAACATCTTTGAGAGCCAGATTGCGGACTTTGATGGAAAGTTTCCCATTGACTCTTTCAATCATGCTACCTGACACGGCAGTATTACCAGCAGTGCACACAGCGGCCAGCAAAACCAGTATGGTGAAAAATGCTTTGCTATACAAAAAAATGCCTGTCTTATCAGACTGAGCTGATAAGACAGGCATTAAATTGTTTGACCGTGGCATGCCTGCAAATCGCATTAAGAGTGCCGGCAATTCATAACAATCCGGCTAGGCTCCGACATAGACGCCCCGTCCTGATTTCTTGATTTTGCCTTCTTTCGATGCGCGGAAGACGATGTTACGAACTTTTTTATCATCAAAACCTGTTTTCTTTTTCAGGGTTGGCACATCGACACCTTTTTTAGACCGCTTGATAATTCTTAAAATCTTATCGGTAGCCGTTACCTGAGTGGATTTTTTCCGGGTCGCTGCTTTTTTCACCGCCGCTTTTTTGGCCGGCGCTTTTTTGACTACTTTGGCTTTTTTAACCGTCTTTTTCTTCGTGACCTTTTTGGCCTTCGGCGCCGGCTCGTAAGCGGTTAATAACTTCTCCAGCTTTTTCTCAAGTGCCATAATATCTCTTTTGACTGCCTGCAGGTCTTTCTTTAGAATAGCCATTTTCGTACTCCTCCTTGAAGTTTTAATTTTTTTTTGCTTGAAGCAATGCTAGACATCGAACGACTTTAACTGCATATTTATATAAGCGAAGTTGCTATATAGATAATTTACATCATAAGAAGTACTTTTGTCAAGCACTAACCGAAAAATTCCAAAAGAATTAAGTAGATTAGCCAAATTCAAATTAACTTCCCAAAAGTTTGAACCACCCCTATCAGCCTAGATGAATTAAATCTTCTTTACTTTTCGGCCGCTTTTAGTATGTTAGGGCAGTGATTCAACTTAACGTCAAAATACGATTTGCAGGCTCCCAGCGTTGTCTAACGAACTAACCGACAGGCACCGGTAGAAATCTATTTTAATTCCTATAGCAAAATATTTGACTTTTTCTTCCATAAGCGACCGGACATGACCGCTAATAAATTCGCTCGCGATTGGAAGGTTCGTTTTCATAAATTATCCTGCCTATCGATTTTGACGCCGCCCACCTCGAGCTTCTTTGAATCGATGCGGCTGTTTTGCTTGCCTTAAGCATCTGAATTCGATATATAGAAAGGTTTTAAAATATCGAAAATCGTTACCTTTAGGTTGTATCGATAAGCGACCTCAGCTGCCCTATGAACCAACAAACATCCATTGCCGTTGTTGGAATGGCCGGGATTTTCCCCGGTGCCGCCAACCTGGAAGTTTTCTGGCAAAACATCATCAACCGCGTCTCTGCGGTTGATGACGTCAGCCAGGAGCGCTGGTCTGTTGATCCCGCATCCATGTATCAGCCGGGTATTCAAACAGACAAAGCCTATTCCAAGCGCTGTTGTCTGATAAATGATTTCAATTTTGACCCGGCCGGCATTGATCTTGATCCTGACCTGCTTGCGGCGCTCGACCCCCTGTATCATATCGTCCTGCAGTGCGGCCGCGACGCCATCGCCGGGCTGCGGGCCACCTCGCTGAAACGCCAACGCACCGGTGTTGTGCTGGCCGCCATTGCGTTGCCAACCGACGCAACAGCAGCCGTCACCAACGATATCCTGGGATCCGCATTTGAGCAAAACCTATTTGAGGCAGCTGCCCCCGGCAGTTTTGAGAGGACCCCCCGGCCATCTACCCGCGCTCAATATCTTGCCAGTCGGGTCACCAGCCTGCCCGGCGCTATGCTGGCCCGCGCATTCAACCTGGGCGGCGGCAGCTACACCCTGGACGCCGCCTGCGCCTCATCCCTTTATGCCGTCAAACTGGCTTGCGATGAACTCAATTCCCGCCGGGCCGATGCCATGTTGTGCGGCGGGATTTCAAGACCCAACTGTCTGTTTACCCAGGTTGGTTTCAGCCAGCTGCGGGCTTTATCGCCTTCCGGTCGGTGTGCCCCGTTCGACCGCGATGCCGACGGACTGGTGGTGGGCGAAGGCAGCGGTTTACTGGTTCTCAAGCGTCTGGCCGACGCCGTGCATGACGGCGATCATATCCACGGTCTGATTAACGGCGTTGGACTTTCCAACGATATGCGCGGAAACCTCCTGGCACCGGACTCCGAAGGTCAGTTACGCGCCATGCGCCAGGCCTACGCATCCAGCAACTGGTCGGTCCATGACGTTGATTTAATTGAGTGTCACGGCGCCGGTACCCCCCTCGGGGATCTGACCGAGTTGCGAAGCTTGGCAAGTCTGTGGGGCCAATCCGGCTGGGAAAAAGGTCAATGTGCCATCGGCTCGGTCAAATCCATGATCGGACATTTATTGACGGCTGCCGGCGCCGCAGGGCTGATCAAAATTCTTCTGGCGCTGCAAAACCAAATTTTGCCGCCCTCCTTGAACTATGAGCAGCCGCCACCCGACAGCCCCCTGATAGACGGTCCCTTTCGCGTACCCACCCAGCCTGAATCATGGCCACGCAGGGGGAAAGACACTCCGAGGAGAGCAGCGGTAAGCGCTTTTGGCTTCGGCGGCATCAATGCCCACCTGCTGGTGGAAGAATGGATGCCGAATTCGGAAGGCGCAAGGCGCAAGGCGGAAAAGGATGACCAGATATCACTTGCGGGCAATACCGATGTTCCTAATTCCCCCTTCCGCAGTCCCCATTCCGACGTCGCCATTGTGGGCATGGCAACCGTCTTCGGTTCACTGACCACTTTACGCGCTGCCCAGGAAATAATCCTCAACGGAGACACCCATATCCATAAACGGCCGGAGCATCGCTGGAAAGGCTGTGAGACGATCGCCGAATCCCATCGGGTAAATCCGGGGCTAACCGGTGCTTTTGTGAAGGAGTTATCGATTGCCGCCGGTGAATTTCACGTGCCGCCGAAAGAAATCCCGGAAATCCTCCCGCAACAACTGCTGATGCTCAAGGTGGCGTCAGCTGCCATGCAGGACGCCGGATTTCCGTTGCGCGAAGAGCGCCCTGACATGGGGGCTCTCATCGGTATTGATTTTGATTTTGAAGCCACCAATTACCATCTGCGCTGGCAACTAGTTAACCTGATTCCGCAGTGGATAAAAAAATTTGGGATGCATCCGTCCGATGGAGAATTAAACGTCTGGATCGAATCCTTGCAGAAGGCCTGCAACCCACCGCTGACGGCAACTCGCACCCTGGGGGCCTTAGGTGGAATTGTCGCCAGCCGGGTTGCCCGGGAGTTTCGCTTCGGTGGCCCCAGTTTTGTCGTGTCCTGTGAAGAAGCGTCCGGCTTAAAAGCTCTATCAATCGGCGTGCGGGCCCTGCAACAAAATGAGGCCGGGGCATTTTTGGTGGGAGCCGTGGATCTAAGGGGCGATATCCGCAATATCATTCTGGAAAATCAGGTGCGACCATTTTCACAGCGCCATCAAATTCGACCTTTCGATCAGGCTGCCGACGGCACCCTGCCGGGCGAAGGAGCCGTGGCACTGGTTATCAAGCCTCTGGACAGGGCCATATCAGACGGAGATCGGATATATTCAGTAATTAAGGGAATCGGCGGGGCCAGTGGAGGCGGCATCGACCAAAATCTTCCGTCTCTGGAGTCCTATACCCGCTCACTTAAACGCTGTTTTCAGGATGCCAATGTCGAACCGTCCGCCATCAGCCTGATAGAGGCCCATGGCAGCGGTAACCCCATGGAAGACCGTTTGGAAACCACCGCCCTCCACCAGTTCTTCTCAGACGGTGATGGCACCTGCGCTATCGGTTCGGTCAAAGCCAATATCGGACATACCGGCGCTGTCTCCGCACTGGCTTCTGTGTTCAAGGCCAATCTGTGCCTGTATCATGAAATCATACCCCCGCTGTCAAACTTCAGCGTTCCTGAAAATTCGCTCTGGCACCAGGCCAACTTTCACATCCCGGTCTACCCCCAGTTCTGGTTAAGAAATCGCCAGGACGGTCCGCGCAAAGTCTTGGTGGCAGCCATGACCCCCGATGGCAATTGCGGGCACGTACTCCTGGAAGGTTTTGATTATCACGCAAGAGGTGAACTTGCCGCAGACCTCCGGCAGCGCGTTCAACTGGAAAGAAAAAGACCGCTCGGTTTGCAAAGCCCAGGAATTTTTATCGTTGACGGCAAGAACCGGCACGCGCTGTTAGCCGGCCTGGAATCACTCAGCCGGCATGTCGAGCGGCAGCTGCAAAGCCGGGGACCAGACTCCCGGCCGCCGGACTCGGTCGAACGCGCCGCCCGCCTCTGGTATGACACAAACGGCGTCAACATGGCCCACCCCCGGGCCCTGTCCATTGTCGCGGATAATTTTCACGAACTGCAAACGCAAATCTCGGCGGCCCGGGCAGCCATTCTATCCGGACGGCCCCGCAAAATTAAAGGCAGCAGCGGCGTTCACTATTCCCCCCATCCTGTCGGTAGCCAGGGCGAACTGGCGTTTGTTTTTCCAGGCTCCGGCAACCATTATATCGGGATGGGCCGGGATATCGGCGTTCATTGGCCGGAAATCTTACGAGGCCTGGATGCCCGCACGCGCCAGTTAAAATCCCAGCTGTTGCCGGATTGTTTTGTTCCCTGGCGGGTATCCTGGCCGCCGGGATGGCAGAAAGAAGCTTATGAGAAAATCATTGCGGATCCGCTCAACATGATTTCCGGGCAAGTTGTCCATGGCGGTGTGATCGCCGATCTGGTTCAGCACTTTGGGATTCATCCGGCGGCTGTCATCGGATACAGTCTGGGAGAATCCACCGGTTATTTCGCCATGGGCGTCTGGCCCGAACGCGGTGAGATGCTGCAGCGCATGCAGCAAACGGATTTGTTTTCCCACCAGCTTGCCGGCCCTTGCAATGCCGCCCGCCGGATGTGGCCTATCGCCCCGGAAGAAAATGTTGACTGGTGCGTGGCGGTTGTAAACCGCTCGGCAGCTTTAGTGCGATCGGTCGTCAGCCGGTATACCACCGCGCGCCTGCTGATTGTCAATACACCCGACGAGTGTGTCATCGGCGGGCGCCGGCAGGACGTGCGCGCCGCCATCCAGGCGCTTCAATGCGAGGCGATTTACCTCGACGGCGTGGTAACTGTTCATTGTGAGGTCTTAAAACCGGTAGCGGATGCCTATCGCCAGCTGCACGTATTTCCGACGCGCCAGCCGGAAGGCATCCGTTTTTACAGCTGCGCCCTTGGCCGCGCCTACGACCCGACCAGTGAAAAAGCGGCATCTTCTATCCTTAACCAGGCTCTGCACGGATTTGACTTCACGGCAACCATCGCGCAGGCCTACCGCGACGGGGTCAGAATATTTCTGGAGATCGGTCCCTATTCTTCTTGCACCCGCATGATTCAGAGCATCCTGAAAGATAAACCCCACCTGGCGATATCGGCCTGTAACCGGGGCGAAAGGGATTTTACCACCATCACCAAGGTACTGGCCGCCCTTGCTGCCGAACGTGTTCCGGTTGATCTGGATAAACTCTACGGCGCCAGGGCCTATTCACCGAATATGGTTAAACCGGTCGAAAAAATGGCGGGCCCTTTTATAAACGTCACGGTCGGCGGCAAAATGCAATCCCCTGCCCTTCCTCTTGCAGACGACGCCAAACAGAGGACCGCGACCAGCGAGCAGCGTCCGGGCACCAGGGATCAGTTGCCAGAGACCAGACGTCGGCAACCGGTAACCCGCGTCCAGGAACCACAGGTTGGTTCCCCGTTTTCTGATTTGATTGAGACGGCGGATCGGATTGCTCGCACAACTGCCGAGGCCCATCAGAAATTCCTGGAACTTTCCGAAGAGACCTCCCGCTCCTACGCGGAAACCTTTAACCTTCACGCCAAACTTCTGCAACGCGCCATCCGGGAAAGCGATTCCTCAATTCCCGACGCCGCCCATTGGCGCGAGACGACTGTTAAAAGCACAGCTGCGCCTCCTATCGAAACCGAAACATCTGTGCCTGAAATTCCGCATTCCCTCCGGGGCGTAGGCCCCTCCGGGCCGGAGGCCGCATCCCGCATGCCAGCTTCTCAACCTGTTTTTTCCCGCCGGCAATGCATGGAATTTGCCACCGGCTCCGCCGGCAGGGTGCTGGGTCCCGAATTTTCCATCGTCGACTCCTATCCGGCCCGGGTCCGTTTACCGGATGAGCCGTTGATGCTGGTGGATCGCATCCTGACCATCGAGGGTCGCAAGGGCGTCCTGGGGCCTGGCCGTATTGTGACCGAACACGATGTGCTGCCTGACGCATGGTATCTGGACGGCGGGCATGCACCGGTTTGCATTTCCGTCGAAGCCGGCCAGGCCGATCTTTTTCTGTGCGCCTATCTGGGGATCGATCTGGTCGTGGCCGGCAAGCGCACCTACCGGCTGCTGGATGCAACCGTCAAATTTCACCGTGCGCTGCCGGTACCGGGGGAAACCATTCGCTATGAAATTGAAATTGCGAAATTTATCCGCCAGGGCGAAACTTACTTATTCCTGTTTAACTTTGAAGGCTCTATCGCCGGCGTGCCGCTGATCACAATGACCAACGGCTGTGCCGGATTTTTCACCGAACAGGAGGTGAAAAATTCCGGGGGCATCATCCTCAGCGAGGAAGATCGGCAGCCGGTAGCCGGGAAAAAGCCGGCCGATTGGCTGGATCTTGTCCCGATGCAGACCGAAAGTTACGATGATCTTGCGGTGGAGGCATTACGCGAAGGCAACCTGGCTCACTGCTTTGGCAGGCATTTTAGCGGCATCACGCTGGCGGAATCACTCAGGCTGCCGTCGGACCGCATGAAATTGATTGATCGCATTTTGGAGTTGGATCCGGAAGGCGGCAAGTTCGGCCTTGGGTTGATTAGAGCGCAGGCGGACATCCATCCCGATGACTGGTTTTTAACTTGTCATTTCGTGGACGATATGGTCATGCCCGGAACGCTGATGTATGAGTGCTGTGCACATACCCTGCGGGTCTTTGTGCAGCGCATGGGCTGGGTGACCGAGCGGCCCGGGGCATATTATGAACCGGTTTTGGGGGTTGAAAGTACCTTAAAATGCCGCGGTCCGGTGACCCCCGATACCCGCCAGGTGGTGTATGAAATCGAAATCAGCGCCATCGGCTATAATCCCCGGCCCTATGTGATTGCCGATGCCCACATGTATGCCGACGGTCACCGGATCGTTCATTTCAAGGATATGTCCATGCAGATGAGCGGCATCACCAGGGACGAAATCGAAAAGTTGTGGAAAAAAAAGGCAATCGCGCCGACCCCCGGGCCAACGCAACTTTCACGGTCAGTGGTATTCGACCGCGATCATATGCTGGAGTTTGCGAGCGGTCGTCCGTCCAGGGCCTTCGGCGCGCCATACGAGCCCTTTGATCAGAACCGTTTCATTGCCCGTTTACCCCGCCCTCCTTACTTGATGATTGATCGTGTCCGGCGCATCCAGCCCCGGGCCTGGGAATTGAAACCCGCAGGATGGATCGAGGCCGAATATGACGTCCCCCCGGATGCGTGGTATTTTAGGGCTGATCGCACGACGGCCATGCCGCTGAGCATCATCATGGAGGTAGCCCTGCAACCCTGCGGCTGGTTGGCCGCCTACATGGGATCGGCCCTAAAGAGCGACAATGACCTCAGATTCAGGAACCTGGGCGGCAGGGCAACCCTATTTCAGGAGATTCGACCGGAGGCCGGAACGGTGATGATCAAATCCCGGTTAACCCAGGCTTCAGAGGCCGCCGATATGATCATCGAGCACTATGAATTTGAAGTCCGTCAGGCAGATCACAAGCTCTACGCCGGCAACACCTATTTCGGTTTCTTCACGGCCGACGCACTGGCCCGGCAGGAAGGCATCCGCAGGGCCGACCTGGCAGTTTACAACCCGACGCCGGCAGAACTGCAATCCAGCCGCCCAGCTGATCTGGTCGACTGTGCACCCCTGTCGCCCAGCGATACCCGTTACGATCCTGAATCCGGATTGGTGCTACCGGCCAGAGCCATTCGCATGCTCGACCGTATCGAAACCTATTTAGCGGATGGCGGATTCAAGAACCTGGGATTTGTCCGCGGCAGCAAGCGGGTTGATTCCCGGGAATGGTTCTTCAGAGCCCATTTCTATCAGGATCCGGTATGCCCGGGTTCGCTGGGTATCGAATCGTTTATCCAATTGTTAAAATATGCCGCCCGGCAACGCTGGCCGGAATTGATTGAAACTCACCGTTTCAGCCTGCTAACCGAAGACACCCACAGCTGGATCTACCGGGGCCAGATACTGCCCACCAACCGCCTGATTACCGTTGAGGCTTCAATTACCGGCATCGAGGACGCCCCGGTGCCCACGATGACCGCCGATGGTTATCTGCAGGTCGATGGACTATATATCTATAAAATGGAAAACTTCGGTATTGCGCTGCTGCCATTATAGCGTCAGCGGTTGTTCATGGTTTGTTATTGGGCTAACAATGATTACCATACAGCCTGGTGCCGATTCGATGTATCTCTGCCCGCAATTGACAATAGAATAAGCCGCGCTGCACGATATGGATATTAGCGCGTCGCCGAGAAAAACAGTTTGGCAAGCGACATGTCTTTGGGACAACCACTGGAGGGAAATTAGCAGCATGTTATACTCAAATGTAGCGATCGACGCCTTCGGCTATGAACTGCCTCCCCACGTCGTTACTTCCGACGACCTGGAAAAGCGTTTGGAACCGGTTTACGAGGCGCTTCATTTCCAGCCAGGACAGTTGGAGGCCATTACCGGCATCCGGGAACGCCGATTCTGGGACCCGGATTTTAACATGCATACCGGAGCCATAAGAGCCGCTCAAAAAGCGTTGGATAGCTCCCGCATCACCCGGGATGATATCGGCATGCTGATCTACGGCGGTGTCTGCCGGGACAACCTGGAGCCGGCCACTGCCTGTGCGGTGGCCGACGGACTGACCCTGGGATCAGACACACAGATTTACGATGTTTCCAACGCCTGTCTGGGAATTTTAAACGGCATGGTTCAGACCGCCAACGCCATAGAATTGGGTCATATCCGTGCCGGATTGATCGTATCCTGTGAATCGGCCCGTCAGATTATTGATATCACCATCGATCGACTGCTGAAGACCAGGGACATGGAAGTTTTTAAAAAAACCATTGCAACCTTGACCGGCGGGTCGGGTGCCGTTGCCGTCATTCTGGCAGATCGGTCGTTATCCGAAGCCGGTCACCGGATTTTGGGCGGTGCTGCCCGCAGCGC
Organism: Deltaproteobacteria bacterium; assembly: GCA_019312835.1. Classification (GTDB taxonomy): domain Bacteria; phylum Desulfobacterota; class Desulfobacteria; order Desulfobacterales; family JAFDCJ01; genus JAFDCJ01. The sequence continues at coordinate 11,434 of JAFDCJ010000116.1, read as the reverse complement.
CGCTGAGCACCACCGCTTATGTGTGTGGGGGCCGGACACCGGTATTCCTGCCAGCGGTTTGCACCAGATGGAGACGGATTCCGTCGGTGTTCTCCAAAACGGTGTGCCGCTGGGCATTGAAACCTTCAACGCGTTTCGTAAAGAACTTGAATGGTCCGGAAACCAGCCCGATAAAATAATTTGCCATCAAGTGGGTGCCACCCATCAGCGCAATATCCTGGATGCCATCGGCATCCCGCCCACAAGGGATTTTACAACGTTCAAGTATCTCGGCAATATCGGGACGGTATCCTTGCCGATCACCGCGGCCATAGCAGATGAAAGAGAGTTTTTATTGCCCGGTGACCTGGTCGGATTTCTGGGAATCGGCAGCGGGCTCAACTGTTTAATGCTGGGCGTTGAGTGGTAGGTTGGCAGAGGACTGAGGCCGGAGGACCGATGACAGAGACGGGGGAATTCGGAATGGATATGGCGGCATGCTAAAACGAAAACCCATCGACATAACGGGGCTCAGGCATTTGTACCCGTTTCAATCCCACTTCATGGATATTGGCGGCTTCAATTACCACTATGTTGATGAGGGCCGTGGCGAACCGGTTGTAATGGTGCACGGGAATCCGACCTGGTCCTTTTACTATCGCCAATTGATACAATCCCTGAGCGGGCGCTACCGCACCATCGCCCCGGATCATATCGGCTGCGGCTTATCGGATAAACCCGATGGCCAAATCTACGATTATAAGTTCAAAACCCGCGTGGATGACCTCGAAGTCTTGATTAAAAATCTCAAGCTAAAGGAAAAGATTACCTTGGTCCTTCACGATTGGGGTGGTTTTATCGGCATGGCCTATGCGTTGAGGCATCCGGAGCGTATTGGTCGAATCGTGTTAATGAATACAGCGGCATTTTTGCCGCCCGCAGGCAAGCCCATCCCGATGACACTTCAATTGATTCGCATTTTAAAACCCCTGGCCACCGTGGCCGTCCAGGGTTTTAATCTGTTTGCCATTGGAGGCCTTTTCAAAAACTCTTACAAAGGCCTATCCAAGGATGTCAAAGCGGGTCTGATCGCCCCTTACAATTGTTGGAAAAATCGTATCGCAACCCTTAAGTTTGTCCAGGATATCCACCTGACGGACAATAATTCGAGCTACCGACTGGTTAAAAAATTAGACCAAAACTTGGAATTGTTTGTAAATCTACCCATGTTGATTTGCTGGGGAAAACATGATTTCGTATTTGACGATGATTATCTTGCAGAGTGGACGCGCCGCTTTCCGAGTGCCGAGGTTCATCGTTTCCCGAATGCCGGTCACTATGTGCTTGAAGATGTTCCGGAACAAATCGTCCCACTCATAAATCGATTCTTGGACCGGCATCCCCTTGCGGCGAAAACAAAAGGATAATAAATGTGGAAGTCGGAATGCGGAATGCGGAAAAGAAAATGATTGAATGTCTGAATTTCATCGTTTCCACATTCCGCACTCCGCATTCCTATAACCCGCAACGCGATACGCGATACGCGCAACTCGAATTATGGACCCAATGAATCACCAAAGCACCGATTTCGTCAACATCGCCGCTTATCTGAACCGGGCGGCCCAGGCCCAACCCTATAAACGCGCAGTGGTCTTCCCGGCCGGCCGGGATAAACAGGGTCGGGTGACCTATTCGCACCTGACCTTTTTGCAGCTCGACCGGGAATCGGACTATCTGGCCCATGGACTGGAAGCTGCCGGCATCACCCGGGGAATGCGAACCGTTTTGATGGTTAGGCCGAGCATCGAATTTTTTGCCCTGATCTTCGCTATATTCAAAACCGGCGCCGTGCCGGTGGTGGTGGATCCGGGAATGGGCATCCGGCGAATGGTGGCCTGTTTTAAATCAACACGCCCGCAGGGATTTATCGGTATCCCCCTGGCCCATGTGGTGCGCACGGTATTCCCCGGGTTTTTTAAGACCGTCAAAACCTGGATCACGGTCGGACGACGGTGGTTCTGGGGCGGCCCCACATTAAAGCAGATCCGACAATCCGACCGCGGGCCCTACCGGATTGTCAAAACCAACCGCAGTGACACGGCCGCCGTGTTATTTACGACCGGCAGCACGGGACCGGCCAAAGGGGCCGTTTACAGTCACGGCAACTTCGATGCCCAGCTCCAGCAGATAAAAAACTATCTGGCCATGGGACCCGATGAAATCGACCTGTCCACCTTTCCCCTCTTTGCCCTTTTTTACCCGGCCCTGGGCGTTACGTCTGTGATCCCCGATATGGACCCCACCCGGCCGGCACGGGTGAATCCCGAGCGTATCATCGAAGCAATTGAAAATCTTGGTGTGACCAACATGTTTGCGTCACCGGCCCTTTTAAACCGTGTCGGCAGCTACGGCCGGAAAAAGGCCGTCAAACTGCCTTCTTTAAAGCGTGTCATATCGGCCGGTGCCCCCGTGTCAGCGGATAACATCGAACAATTCAGCGCCTTGCTCGCCAAAGATGCCCAGATCCACACACCCTACGGCGCCACCGAAGCAGTTCCGATCATATCCATCAAAAGCAATGAAATACTTAACGAAACGCGGCAGCTGAGCGCTAAAGGCTTTGGCACCTGCATTGGACGACCGATCAACGATACGGATATCCGCATCATAAAGATCAGCGACGAGCCCATTGAGCAGTGGTCAGACGACCTGCTGGTGCCCCGGGGTGAGGTCGGCGAGATTGCCGTCAAGGGTGAATTGGTCAGCCGGCAATATTTCGAAAATCACGCCGCCAACCGGCTCGGCAAAATAAGGGACGGGCATGATATTATCCATCGCATGGGCGATGTCGGCTGGATGGATCAAAAGGGCCGCATCTGGTTTTGCGGCCGTAAGAGTCACCGGGTGATCACCGCGTCAACAACCCTCTTCACCATTCCCTGTGAATCCCTGTTTAACCAACATCCGGAAGTATTCCGCAGCGCACTGGTAGGGGTCGGTCCTCCAGGACGGCAACGCCCCGTCATTTGCGTGGAAAGGCATAAGTCCGACGGTGGTAAAAATAGGGACCGGTTGGAAAATGAGCTGCTGGCAATTGCCGCTGCCAATGAATTGACCCAAAGTATCAAAACCATCTTATTCCACCAGGCGTTTCCGGTGGATATACGCCATAACTCCAAAATTTTTCGCGAACAATTAGCTCGCTGGGCAGAGAAAAAAATAAAATGATACCAAGTGGATTGTCTGATAAACACAAACCCGAAAAAGTTCTCGTAACAGGTGGCGGGGGCTTTTTAGGCAAGGCTATTGCCAGTCGTCTGGTCGCACGTGGTGATCAAGTGCGGAGCCTGGCACGCAATTTTTACACCGAACTCGAAACCATGGGCGTTGATCAGATCCAGGGCGATATATCTGATGCCGAAACGGTTGCGAGGGCCTGTGAAAACACAACGGTTGTATATCACGTCGCCGCAAAGCCTCCTCCTTGGGGCAGATATGCTGACTATCATCAAGCCAATGTGGTTGGAACTAAAAACATCATCGACAGCTGCCTGGAGCGGGATCAGGTGCGGCTGATCTTTACCAGCACCCCGAGTGTCGTTCATAATGGCAGGGCCATTGAAGGCGCCGACGAATCCATGCCCTATCCCAAGCAATTCAACAACCACTATGCCAAAACGAAAGCCATGGCCGAACAGCTGGTTGTGACAGCTTCCCGTCGCAATCTAAATGCCATTATTTTACGGCCGCACAAAATCTGGGGGCCGGGCGACAATCAAATCCTTACACGACTGGTGGCAAGGGCAAAAAAATTAAAACAGATCGGTGACGGTAAAAACCTGATCGACGTCACCTATATCGATGATGCCGCAGATGCGCACGTCCTGGCAGCCGACAGGCTGAAAGAAAATCCAGAACTTTCCGGCAACATCTATTTCATCAGTCAGGGTGAGCCGGTCCGTGCGTGGTACATGATCAACGAATTTTTAAAAGCAGCGGGGGGCACGCCTGTTAAAAAAAAGGTGCCATTCAGGGTTGCCTGGGTCACCGGCGCGTTGCTGGAAGGCGTTTACAAAGGCCTCCGGCTGCAACAGGAGCCATATATTACGCGATTTCTGGCTGAAACGGTCTCACAATCCAACTGGTTCAGTATCGGCGCCGCCCAAAATGACCTCGGCTATGCTCCGAAAGTCACCATCGAAGAGGGCCTGCGAAGACTATCACAGTGGCTGAAAAAAATATCCTGAACAGCAATTAATCCGGCAGCAGATCATAAAAATAAAGCATGGCATCCGAACGGGTAATGATGCCGATGATTTTGCCATCCGCCACGACCGGCAGGCGGCCAATGTCATGCTTGACCATCAGGCGGGCCGCCTCCAACGGACTCTGGCCGGGCGTGATGGTCCTGACATTTCGGGTCATGAAGGTCTTGACCGGCGCTTTTAACTGGGCGTCTTTTTTTATCCTGCGAAAATCACGTCTCGAAATCATGCCCACCAGGGAACTTTTGTTGATCACCGGCAATCCGGTACATCCTTTTTGTCTGAGTATCCTGGCCACCTCATCCATGGGCGTATCATCGGCAACCGTGATGACGGGAAACGACATTAGATCGCTGATTTGAGCCGAGGCGCGCTGGCCGCCCTTGATCAGTTCTCGAATGCGGGCTGCTACCGTATCGGCGTTGACGGACGTCAAAAGGGCCGCACCGGCATTCGGATGCCCACCGCCGCCCAAACTGCGCATAAGGGCGCCAACGTCGACACCATCTACCGAACTGCGGGCAATTACCATGCATCGCTGCCGCTCGGTATCAGTGAATATTCCAAACGCCACATCCACATTGACAATTTCCATATACATTCGAACAACAACAGCCAGACTGTCCACATGCCCCCGGACTTCCATTTTGTTGATACTTACCGTGTGACCGTTGATTTTGGTTCGTTTGGCATTTTCCAGCATTTTGAATAGAACACTTTTTTGTTTTTCGCCGTACGCCGGTCGCAAAAAGTTGTTGATAATCCGCAAATCCGCTTTATGTTCAAGCAAATAGGCCGCAGCAAAGGCGTCCTGGGCCGTTGTCGAGGGAAACATCAGATTACCGGTATCTTCATAGATCCCGGCTAGAAACAGAGTGGCCTGAATCGGTGTAATCAGTTTTCTTTCGGTTTTAAGCTGATTGACCAGAAGGGTAACGGTGGCACCGGTGGGTTCCAGACACCGGCAATCAGCTGCAATATTGCCCTGATTGAAATGATGATCCCATAAAATGATTTCAAGATCCGATCTGTCTTGAAGGCTTGCCATACGATCCAAACGCTCCCAGCGGTTGACGTCAACCACTACCAGGCAGCTGATGTGGTCCAGGTCGAGGTCATCCACAGTGCCGACCGGCAAAAGGTCTTTATGGATGGAAAGAAAGGCTTTTACGTTCGGGTTGAGGTTTTTGGGCAGGATGGGCACCGAACCGGGATACAGGAGCGTGGCGGCAATCACACTGGCCAGGGCATCAAAGTCGGTGTTCTTGTGGGTGGTGACAACTTTCATAAGTTTCAAATTATAACCAAGGGCATAAGTTTCGCTTGAGCCGACAAGGGGCTCAACTCAGCTTTATATCCGACTGCTGACAAAAAGAAAAGCAAAAGGATGCCCCTGTCAGCAGCGCATGAGAACGCTTGTTGACAGATCCTGTCTGTTTGGTAAATAAGACAGAATTCAATGCGGTGCCCTGTAAAAATCGGAACATCAAATCATGGAGTCCATTTATGAATCAGGTCATTGTGTCAGTTCTGGGGCACGACCGCCCGGGAATCGTGGCGACCGTTACCGGTATACTCTTTGAGTACAACTGCAATATCGAAAACGTGAGTCAAACTATCCTGAAAACGGAATTTGCGGGATCATTTATTATTTCCATGCCCACCGATCTGACGCAGGCAGAACTCCGCCAGGCCCTCAAGGACGGGTTGGCGGCCATGAACATGCACATTCATATCGAATCCGTTCTGGAACAAAAGCCGGGTCTGGTTCCGGGTGCTGCCGAACCTTTTGTCATTACGACCAAAGGACCGGACCGCAAGGGACTTGTGGCCAGTATCAGTGCCATCATCGCCCGCTACGGCGTTAATATCACCAACCTGCAGGCCGTGTTTAAAGGCGGCAGCGAGCCGGGCAACAACATCATGATATACGAGGTGGATATTCCGGTTGATATTGATCGACAGGAATTTTACCGGCAACTAAGAGCAAAAGCCGACGCCCTGTCCCTAAGCATCAGTATTCAGCACCGCAATATCTTTGAGACCATTAATAGGATCTAGAACAGAAGACAGACGACAGACGACAGAGGACAGAGGACAGAAATCAGATGACACCGCCAATCAGAGTCTTCATCATTCAGCTCTTGGCCATCTGTCTTCTGGCTTCTGTCTTCTGAAACGAAGAGGTATTCCATGTTAACTGACAGAGAAATTATCTCTACCCTTGAGATGCTGGAAAACGAGCATCTGGATGTGCGCACGGTGACACTGGGAATCAATCTATTCGAATGTGCCAGCCACGATCCGGATAAGGTCAAGAATAAAATCTTTTCAAGGATAACCCATTTTGCCGAAAACCTGGTGCCGGTCTGCGACCGCATCGGCGAAAAATACGGTATTCCGGTGGTCAACAAGCGTATTGCGGTCAGCCCGATCGCGGTGGTGGGTGCGGCCCTGTCATCATCCCAAATGGTGGATATCGCCAGGACCCTCAACGCCGTGGCCGAAGAAGTCAACGTTGATTTCATCGGCGGCTTTTCGGCTCTGGTGCAAAAAGGCATCGCCCGGGGTGATCGCGCCCTTATCGAGGCCATTCCCCACGCCTTGGCGGCCACCGAGCGGGTTTGCGCCTCTGTCAATGTGGCATCCACCCGGGCGGGCATCAATATGGATGCGGTCTTGCTGATGGGAAATACCATCAAACAGGCCGCCAAGCTGACCGCCGAAAAAGACGGCCTTGCCTGCGCCAAGCTTTGTGTTTTTGCCAACATTCCCCAGGACATCCCTTTTATGGCCGGGGCCTACCTGGGGATCGGCGAGGCCGATGCCGTTATCAATGTCGGCGTGAGCGGACCGGGAGTGGTAAAAAAGGCGATAGATCGGGCCCTGGAAGCAAATCCCGATTTGGATCTTGGACAAATATCTGAATTAATTAAAAAAACATCCTACAAAGTGACCCGCGTCGGCGAATTGATCGGTCGCGAAGTGGCCGACAGCCTGAAAGTCCCCTTCGGGGTGGTGGATCTTTCCCTGGCGCCGACGCCGAATGTCGGGGACAGTGTCGGAGAAATTTTCCAGAGTCTGGGCCTTTTAAGCATCGGTGTGCCCGGGACGACCGCCGCGTTGGCCCTTTTAAATGACGCCGTCAAAAAAGGCGGCGCCTTTGCCAGCTCCCGGGTCGGCGGTTTGAGCGGCGCATTTATCCCGGTCAGTGAGGATCTCAATATTTCCGAAGCAGCCCGCAAGGGCCATATCGGCCTTGACAAATTAGAGGCCATCACCAGTGTCTGCTCGGTGGGATTGGACATGGTCGCCATTCCAGGCGACACGTCGGCTGAAACCGTTGCAGCTATTATCGCCGACGAAATGGCCATCGGTGTTATCAACAACAAGACCACTGCCGCGCGTCTGATACCGGTCCCGGGCAAAAAGGCCGGTGAAAATGCTTATTTCGGAGGTCTTCTCGGCCAGTCCACGATCATACCGGTCAATAATGCCCAGCAGGCCAATCGGTTTATCCGCCATGGGGGATTGATACCGGCCCCCATACAAAGCCTGACCAATTAGGTCGCAAAATACGAAAGCACGAAAATAACGAACTTTTCCGTGCTTTCTTTTTGGATTTTTCAGGCTTTGTGTCGCGCTATTTTACCGTAACCACCGGACAGGGGGCCTGGAGGATAACGTACTGGGCCGTGGATCCCATTAAGAGCTTGCCGACTTTCGATCGGCGTTTAACCCCGACGATGATCTCATCAGCCTGGTTTTCCTTGGCAAATTCGACGATATCCTCGCCCGGGGATAAACCGCGGATCAACAGGTGCGTATCACAGGTGATCTCATTTTCTTCGAACAGGGTTTTGGCCCATTCCAGCAGCTTTTCCGCCTCGGTAATTTCTTCTCGCTGACCCTCCGTCCCCTTTTCCATGGATGTCACCACCGCCACAGAGGCGCCGAACACCTTTGCATGGGTTTTTGCCAGATTTAAGGCTTCTTTGGCCGAACTCGATCCATCATATCCAACTAAAATTTTCATGTCGCTCTCCCCGTTCTGGTTCTGATTTTTACGTTGGCAGATTGCCTGATCAGTGGACTTAAAGCGGTTTCAACATCTTTGTTTTCATTGCATAGCATATTCGTTTTATAAACGCCACCCATTAGACGCCACTCCGGGGTTAAAGGTTCCGGGTTCAAAGGTTCAGGGTTATTCTGTCTCGCAATCATGGAATCGATCGATTCTGATACGTTTGCTCTCCGATCGAGCATAGGTTCGGGACATCCACGGAACAAAACCAACCCATTCGGTAGGGCAGCAAATGCTTGCTTTGATTTGCCGTCAGGCGTTGACTTTAGACCCTTAAGCCTGAACCTGATTAACCTGTTTCTTTTAAAGCCTTTATTACCGCCGGCATAAAAACCGGTAAATCATCCGGGGTTCGACTGGTAATCAAATTGCCATCGACAACCACGTCCTGATCCACCCATCGCGCGCCGGCATGAACCAGGTCGTCTTTAATCGCAAAGAATGACGTGACGGTTTTACCCTCGAGAATTTTGGCAGAGGCCAGCATCCATCCCGCATGGCAAATCGCCGCAACGACTTTGCCGTCATTGTAAAAATCCCTGACCAGCTGGACCATTTTGGGAACACGCCGCATCAGATCCGGCGCATACCCGCCCGGGATAACGATGCCGTCGTAATCGGAGGCCGACACCTGGTCGGCATTCACATCCACCTTGACTTCGGTACCGGGTTTGCCGGTGAAGGTCTCCGCACGCCCGGATCCCATCACCACCACTTCGCAGCCGGCCTCTTTTAGCCGGTAATAAGGATACCAAAACTCATGGGTGTTAAACATCTCTTCGACTGGAATCACCACCTTTTTACCTGTTAGCTCCATCCGTCATCTCCTTTCATTGTAAAGCTGAGTTGAGCCGCTGGTCGGCTCAAACGAAACTTATGCCCTTGGGGTAGAAGATTGCCAATAACCGTGGGTACCCTAATTGGAAACAATATAGGCATGTTTCAGCATATGTCCAATGGGTTGCGGTCGGAAACGCCCGGCAGATCAAATTTCAAGTTATTGTGCTGAAATCACATAGGATACACTACCCAATGTGTTTTCACGTGAAACCGGGCTGAATCTAACCGTTTTCATTTATCGCCTTGCATGCTATTAAGATGGCAATGATTCACATCACCGATAGTATCAGCCTGCATGAAAGCGAAATCCAACTGGATTTTATCCGGGCATCAGGCCCGGGTGGGCAAAACATCAACAAGGTTTCCTCTGCCGTTCAGCTGCGTTTTGACGCCGCCCGATCTCCGGCCTTGACGGCAACGGTTCGCGCCCGATTGAAACAATTGTCCGGACATCGCATGACAGCCGATGGAATTCTGATCATCAAAGCCCAACGCTATCGAACCCAGGACCGCAACCGCGAAGATGCCATCGAGCGATTGATCGCCCTGATTCGCAAGGCGGCCCAAATACCCAAACAGCGGCGGCGAACCAAACCTTCAGCAGCCGCCAAGCAAAAGCGGCTGGCTGCCAAACGTCGGCGTGGGGAGATCAAGCGCCGACGACGGTCGGTTGGCATCGAGATGAAAGATGCTTGACAACTCTTCAGACAAACCATTATATATCCGGTGCCAGTCATAGCCTAGAGTGTCTTTTCCTTTGAAACGGTTCTCAAACCGTTTTTAAATTTATTTCCGGGACTCCCCTTCAATTGCGATTTAACGTCTTGCAAAACAGTTTGGGCACGATTGCGAGGATCGGATTTTTGCGACAGGGACTTGAGGGCAGAAGACGTTAATGCCAGACAAAATTCAAAACAAAAAAAGCTGCCTTATCGGCATCATATCCGATACCCACGGCCGTTTGCCGCAATCAGTGGCTAAAGTCTTTCAAAAGGCCGATCTGATCATCCACGCCGGCGATATCGGTGACCCGGAAATTATCGCTGCTTTGACAAAAATTGCGCCAACCACGGCGGTTCGCGGAAACATGGACATGGGTTCGTGGACCAACCAACTGCGTAAGCATGAAACGATTACGATCGCAGATAAACGCGTGCATGTCATCCACGAATTCCACCATCTGGATCTAGAAGCGGACGCCAACCCATACCATGCGGTGATTTATGGCCACACCCACCGGCCACAGGTGGATAAACGGCAGGAAGTCCTGTACGTAAATCCCGGCAGTGCCGTACAGCCGAGGTACGGCTATCCTCCCTCGGTTGCTTTGCTGGAAATAAATGAGGATGTCGTAGAGGCCCGGTTGGTCGACCTTGGCAGATAGGTGCTTCGCTGCCTAATCGCTGAGTTCTTCTGATGACAGCAGACAATGGAAAGATTGGTGGGAGAATTGAAATGCTTGATCTTAATTAATTCAACGGGAGGATAATCGTTATGGGCGGTTTGTTCGGCAGTGTCAGCACTGAGAATTGTATCAATGACCTTTTCTACGGAACCGATTACCATTCGCACCTTGGCACCAAACGCGGCGGACTGGCGATCAAAAACGGCACCGACTTTGCCCGGTCGATCCATAATATTGAAAATGACTACTTTCGATCCAAATTCGAACCCGACCTGCCCAAATTGCAGGGCAGCATGGGTATCGGGGTTATCAGCGATCACGATCCCCAGCCCCTGATCATTGGCTCCCGCCTGGGCACCTTTGCCATCGTGACGGTCTGCAAAATAAATAATATGGATGAGTTGGCCGCCCAAGCATTTCATAATAGGCGGCATTTCTCTGAAATGAGCGGCAGCGAAATGAGCCCCACCGAACTGGTGGCCATGCTGATATCGGAAAAGGACACCTTCGAAGCAGGCATTGAATATGCCCAGGAATCCATCAAGGGATCGTGTTCCCTGCTGCTGCTGACAGCCGAAGGTGTTTATGCGGCCAGGGACAAATTGGGACGCACGCCGATCATCATCGGCCGTAAGGATGGTGCTTATGCCGCCTCATCGGAATCCTGTGCCTTTGCCAACCTCGGCTACAACATCGAGCGCGATCTAGGGCCGGGCGAAATCGTTATGATGACAGCCGATGGATACGAACAGAGAAAAAAGCCCAACGACAGAATGCAAATCTGCTCCTTTCTGTGGGTGTACTACGGCTACCCCGCGTCGAACTATGAGGGAATCAATGTCGAGGCCGTCCGAAACCAAT
>JAFDCJ010000115.1 GCA_019312835.1 Deltaproteobacteria bacterium | reverse complement strand
TGCCTTCTCGTCGCACGCGGCACGTACCGCACGATGAAGCTCGTGGCGTACCAGTACCACGATGGCGAGTTGAAGGAGCTCTGGGGTTGGTCGAGTGACGACGAGTCGAGACCCTATGCCGGCCAGGGAGCGCACTTCAGGTTTGGCCACCAGGGCGCAGATATCCCGGATGGCAGACGGCTGGGCATTCAGCGTTTCGCGACTGTATAGATGCGTCAGGGGGTCATTGTTCATCATACGTATCCTCCTTGAGTAGAGGAGAGATCACCGTTGAAACTTGGTATAATTTTAGCTCTCTGACGGCACTGGAGTACTGGAGTGTTGGGTTCGGCAATATTGGATTTTAGATTTCGGATTGAAAATGAAATTCGAATCTTCTTCATGTTAAATCCGAAATCCGTAATCCCAAATCCGAAATCGATAGACTCCACCACTCCAATTACGTTCTGCAACCGATACGGCTTAAAATATCCCAATTAATTCTTTTTTCCTCAGCAGCTTATTCCTCTAGTGCAGGTTACCGGCGCACACCACGCCGATTCCCGCCGTTACCAGGGCGGCGGCCGTGCGGTTCAACGCATCGTGTTTATCCAGATAATTCTGTTCCATGGCGCCCATGAGCCCCTGGGCAATAATGTCATCCTTGGCAAGAAAGTAGTCCAGAATATCGCTGGGATGTTCCCGGGCGCTGTCCACTTCCGGATCCCCGCCTTCGTGTTTAGCGGCGATGTTGGCGACTTCTTTGGCAATCTCGACCAATTCGTCCCGCCGGTTGTAGGGCTGACAGACGATGGATTTTTGGGTTTCGGTGATGTGATGCTCGAAGCGTACCACCTTTTCCAGACCCAGTGATTGGCGGATTTTAGCGGCATGGCGCAGGGTATAATTATCGGCCGAGTTGGACAGGTTGAAGCCCACCAGCGAGGTGGTGCCGTCCTCGCGGGCAAACAGGCGTGCGGCCATCAGGGTCCAGAGGATGGCCAACGGGTTGTCGTTGCCCATAAAGACGGAGATCTTAAATTCGTTATCCACCCCCAGTTTGTGCAACAGATAGGCCGCCAGGATAGTGCCGGCATTGATGTTCAGTACCTGGCGCACCCCGTAGGTGGTGTAATAATGAAGGTACTCGTCGATCCATTTGTAGGGGTAGTCATTGGGCTGCCCGATACCGCCGAAATAGCCGGTGATGGTTTCAGGGCCCCCGAGATGGATGTTGCAGCCATCGGTGCCCTTGGTGTCCAGGGTTTCGACATAGGAGGCACCCACCACCTGCATGGCGGCCGCGGTGGCCAGGATATCGCCGTTGTCTGCAGACTGCTCCACCATGTTGCGCACCCGGATGTAACGGGCGGGCATCAGCTCTTTATTGGCAATGGCCTGGCGGGCCTCGGTAATCAGCCAGGGGAAAAACTGCAGGGCGCTGATCTCCAGGGTCACCGCCTTTTCACGGTCGATGTCGGTTCCGGCATCTTTTTGGCCCCGGATGCGATCGTAATAGGCGGCCTTGGATATAAAGGCCTGTTTGTCGCGTTGCGCCATCAACCATTCGATATCAGCCATGTAGGGCGATTCGATGTCTGCCAAGCGGGCCATGAGGTTGTCGAAATTGCGGGCCTCGGCGGCCTGGCGGTTGATTTCGTCCGGCCCCCCGTATTTTTCAACGATCTGGAGAATCTGGCCCACCGACTCGTTGTCAGGATCGGTCAGCAGGTCATTGACTTCTTGCAGCCGCTGTTCGGAAATTTTTAGTTGTTGTCTTAACTCGTCCATGGGGATACTCCCTATTGTCATATTAATAGGTAGAACTGCAATTTAAATAAGTCAGGGGTCAGGGCGTTTTTCTTTCAAACCCTTTCTAAAAGCGAAATGAATGATCGTTTGCAAACTCCGCGCACTGTCTGAATGGATTAGGGATCGTTGCCAAAGAACAGGGATTGGCAACCGATTGCCGACGGCTGTGCGGACCAAATCTGAATTTAACCTATTGTAATAATGGTTTTTTGCTGTTCTTTTGCTACGAGCCCTTAGCCATGAGTTTGCGCGGGGTTGCAGGCGATTATTCATGCAGCGCTTTACGCCAAAAAAACTCCCCGACCCTTCAAATAATTAAGTGTTTGGTATTTAGTGTTTGGTGTTTCGAGCAGTGGGCGGGGAGTCGGAAACCGCAATACTAAACACAAAACACCAAACACTAACTCTCGATTAATTCAAGAAACTTTTCCTCTTCCCCTTCAATCATTTTGTAGCAGTGCTCATCACCCGGAAAGTCGCCTCCCCTGACCTCGGCCGCGTACGCCTTCATGGCATCGGTTACCATGGCGGCCACGTTGCAGTATTTTTTAACAAACTTGGGCGTAAAAGCCTGGAACTGGCCGATGGCATCGGAGACAATCAACAGCTGGCCGTCACAGTGGGGTCCCGCCCCGATGGACAAAACCGGAATGTCAAGATCTTCCGTAATATAGCGGCCGACCTCGGGCGGGATGGCTTCGAGCAGGATCATCTGGGCCCCGGCTTCCTGCACCGCCCGGGCGTCTTCCACCACCAACCGGGCGGTTTCGGCCGTGCGGCCCTGGGCTTTGTGCCCCCCGAGCTGGCCTGACGACTGGGGGGTGAGGCCGATATGGCCCATCACCACGATGCCGGCCTCAACGAGGGCGTTGATCTGGGGGGCGATGCGTACCCCGCCCTCCAGTTTGATGGCATCGCAGTCGGCTTCCTTTAAAAAGCGGCCGGCATTTTCCACCGCTTTTTCCAGGGAGGACTGGTAGCTCATAAAGGGCATATCGCCGATGACAAAGGTGTTCGGGGCGCCGCGGCGAACCGCATCGGCGTGATAGATCATCTGGTCCATCACCACCGGGAGGGTTCCCCTGTAGCCATAGACGCACATTCCCAGCGAATCCCCCACCAGCAACATGTCGAGCCCGGCCGCTTCGGCAAACTGGGCCGTCGGAAAATCGTAAGCGGTCAGGAAGGTAATCTTTTCACCCTTTTTCTTCATTTCATAAAAATCAAGCACGCTTTTTTTCATGGCCATGATCGTCTTCCTTTTTTAAGGGGACACGGATGAACACGAATTACCCAGATTGAATAAGGCTTTAGTTATGATTTTAAAAATCTATTGCCTTAAAATCCGTGCATATCTGTGTCCTAATTTTACTTCTTCCCCTATTGTCTGTTTCCCTCCGGCTCAGCTTCATCCAGGGGATAACCGTTATCGTTTTTGATTTCGGAGAAGACCAGAAAGGTTTCGGTCTTGCCCACCCCGGGCATGGAGGCGATGCGCTCTTTGACAAGGCTGCCCAGCTGTTTGAGGTTTTTGGCAACCACGTGCAGGATATAGTCGAACCGGCCGGTGACATGGTAGCAGACCAGGATATTGGGGATGTCCTTGACGGCTTCTTCAAACGGCCGGATCGTTTTGGTGGAGTGCTGGCCCAGGGAGACCGAGATCATGGCCTGCACGGTAAGCCCCAGTTTCTCCGGGTTGATAACCGCCTTGAATCCACTGTAATAGCCGCGCTCCTCCAGCCGGCGCACCCGCTCAAGCATGGTGGAGGGGGCCACGCCCAGTTGCCGGGCCAAATCGGCGTTCTTTATCCTGGCGTCCAGCTGGAACGCTTTGAGTATGTTTCGATCGAGTCTGTCCATGATGATTGAATTTAATTCGTATAATATAGATTATAATTGAATAAAATTTTATTGTCAACCAACTAATCCGTATATTATTTTAAAATATCGGCATTTAAACAAATTTTAGTTTTATTTAATAACGAACCCATCGCAACCGGTCATCATTCTCTGGGCGAATCCAATCGGTTCGAAAGACGATATTAAAAGTTGCTCCCTTGCCGCAAATCAGTTAAGAACTGCCATGTACGGATTAACCCTAGCGGACCGGCAGACCGACCCTCTAACCTAGTGAAGACAGGCTTTAAAATGACCCCGAAAAAGAAAACCACCAAGCAGGTGCTGGCAGAAGCTTTAAATGATCAACCGCGTACGCCCCTGTATAATCCTGCGGCCTTGAGCGAACTCCAGCAGGCCTTCGATACGTGGCAGCACAGGGATGTGCGGCCGGCCGACCGGGAGAACTGGCAGAGCGTTCCGCAAATGGTGTTGGGATCCCGCACCCCCCGGGATCTGCTGTATACGCCGTTGAGCAACCCGGAATTCGATTACGGCATGGATCTGGGCAACTCCGGCGAACCGCCGTTTACCCGCGGGGTGCATGCCAACATGTACCGGGGCCGGGCGTTTACCCGTCGGCAGCTGGCCGGTTACGGCAGCCCGGAAGATACCAACGAGCGGATCAAATTTTTGCTGGACCATGGGGCCACCGGTATTTCCATCATTTTTGATTTGCCCACCATCCAGATGTACGACTCGGACGACCCGGTATCCACCGGCCAGGTCGGCATGTCCGGTGTGGCCATTGATTCGGTGGAGGATATGGACCTGCTGTTTAAGGATATCGCCCTGGACGAGGTGACGGTGTCGCTGGTCTCCCACTACCCGTCCAACTCGGCCATATTGTTTCCCATGTACCTGGCCCTGGCCCGACGGCGCGGCATCCCCTGGGATAAGCTCAAGGGCAGCATCCAGAACGACATCACCCTGGAGGAGGTTGTCCGCAGCGGACCGGAGTATATTCCCCCGCAGGACTGTTTCCGGATCCAGTGCGACAACATCGAGTTTATTCGCCAGGAGGTGCCCCTGTGGAATTTTATGACCATCAACGGTTACAACCTGCGCGAGTTTGGAACCTCGGCCGTCACCGAAATGGCCGTTGCCCTGGCCAATGCCATCGAGACGCTGGAAACCCTCCAGGCCCGTGGCCACGATGCCGACTGGTTGGGCCGGCGGTTGGCTTTTTTCTGGTCCATCGGCAATGATTTTTTCGAAGAGGTGGCCCGCATCCGGGCGGTGCGCAGGCTCTGGCACCGGATCATGAAATACCGTTTCGGCGCCCGGGATCTTCGGGCGACCTGGATGCGCTGCCATGTGCAGACGTCCGGGGTTTCGTTGACCCGCCAGGAACCGTTGAACAACGTGGTGCGCGCCGGCTATCATGCCCTGGCGGCCGTTCTGGGCGGGGTGCAGTCTCTGCACGTGGATTCCTTTGACGAAGCCTATTCGGTGCCCACCGAGGAAGCGGCCCTGCTGTCCTTGCGCACCCAGCAAATCCTGCAGGAGGAAACCGGTGTCACCCAGGTGGCGGATCCGCTGGGGGGATCCTTTTACGTCGAAGCCCTCACCGACGAAATGGAAAGGCGCATTCTGGCCGAACTGGACGAGATCGAAAAGCTGGGCGGTTATGTGGCCACCATCAAAGAGGGCTGGATCCATCGCAAAATCTCGGATTTTTTTCGCAGGGAGCGCGAGCAGGTGGAAAGCGGCCGGATCCGGGTGGTCGCCGAAAATATCTACCAGACCAAAGCCGATCTGCCGCCGGTCAATGTCTTTCGCTATCCCGAGGGGGCCGCGCAGAGACAGCATAACCGGCTGGAAAAACTCAGAAAAAATCGGGACAACCAGCAAGTCGACACCGCCTTGGAGGCTCTGGAAGCCGCCTGCCGCGGCGGTGCCAATATCCTGCCCCGGGCGGTGGCATGCGCCGAGGCGGGCTGCAGCGAGGGCGAGCTGTTTACCGTTTTTAAAAGGGCCTTCGGGCTCTGGAAGCCGCCGGTATTATGGTAGTCTTTAAATCGGAGGCTTAAAAACAAATTTTTTTTAAATAGAATATTGTGGGAGCGGCTTCCAGCCGCGATTAGTTGCTTTGTTTTTCTACCTGTCATGCCGGACTTAATCCGGCATCCAGAAGCCGAAGCGCTTAAATCGGCACTGGATTCCGGACGCGTCATGGCGAAGCTGAAAAGCGAAGACTGATCAAGCCCGGAATGACAAAACAGAAATTCTGCTGTAAGAAAATGAGAAATACCTGAAATTGTAATTCTGAATAATTCGAATGATTCCGAGGTAATATATGAGCCGCAAAGTCAAAGTGTTATTGGCTAAACTGGGTTTGGATGTGCATAACCGGGGACTGGTGACCGTCGCCATGGAACTGCGCGACGAGGGCATGGAGGTGATCTATCTGGGCAACAGCCTGCCCGATGAGATCATCGCCACCGCCATTCAGGAGCAGGTCGATGCCATCGGGGTGAGTTCCCTGGGCGGTGCCCACCTGAGCCTGGGAAGCCTGCTAATGCAAAAAGCAACCGAAAAAGGCTTCAAAGAAGAGCTGGTATTTCTGATCGGCGGGGTCTTTTCGCCGGACGATGCCGAGGAGCTTGCCAGGATCGGTTTTGACGGCGTCTATCCGCCGGGATCCAGCCGTTTGGCCATCGTAAACGGGTTGAAAGAGGCGCTGGCAAGGAAAAAAGCAGCTCATAGCTGATAGTCGAAAGGATTGAATCATTCTCAAACGGTGTGCCTTGGGCCTTACACCGGCCAGTAGGGCAGCCCACCGTGGCTGCCCATCCGAGGTCGGCACGGTGGCCGACCCTACGTCTAAACCGTGACCCCTGGGCTTTGCGCCTTGGACCGCTTTGCGACGAGCATCCAGCATCATGTAAAAATACGCAATCATTACAAATCAATAGAGGAGAAGTAACATGCAACAGTGGCCCCCGGTCTACGACACCAGCTATCACCCTGATCCGGATTCGGAATACTGGTTTGCCGATATTGAGACCATGGATCCGGCGGAACGCGAGCAGACCATTATCCTGCCCAAACTCCAGCAGCAGTTGAAATATGCATATGCACATAGCGAGCTTTACCGCCGAAAATGGGACGCCGCCGGGGTGAAACCGGAAGATATTCGCTCGCTGGATGATTTTGAGGCCATCCCGATTCTGACCAAAGACGAACTGCGGGCCGACCAGGCCGAATACCCCCCCTTTGGCAGCAACCTGTGCGTTACCTATAGAGAAATCGGACGGGTACACGGCACCTCGGGCACCACCGGCAATCCCACCGCCTTCGGCGTCAGCCAGGCCGACATCCAGCGCATTGCTGAAACCCATGCCCGGGTCATGTGGGCCATGGGCATCCGCCCTGACGACATTGTCTTCATCGGCTCCTTTTTCAGCCTCTACTGGGGGAGCTGGGGAGCCATGCTGGGCACCGAGCGGTTGGGTGCGTCCGCCTTTCCCTTCGGGGCCGGGGTACCTGGTCAGTCCGAGCGGGCCATCGAGTGGATGGCCAACGTCAAGCCCACGGTGTTTTACGGCACCCCTTCCTACAGCCTCTACATCGCCGAGAAAGCCAAAGCCATGGGTTATGATCCGGCCAAGGATTTTAACTTCCGCATCCTCTTTTTTTCCGGCGAGCCCGGAGCGGGGGTGCCGTCGACCCGCAAACGCATCGAGGAGACGTATGAGGCCGTTTGCCTGGACTCCGGCTCCACCGGTGAAATGGCCCCCTGGATGACCGCTGGCGAGTGTTCCCGCCGCCAGGGCATGCACCTGTGGCAGGACGTGGTGTATGCGGAACTGGTGGATCGGGAAACCCAAAAGCGGGTGCCCTATGGTGAGGAGGGGGTGACGGTTTACACCCATCTGGAGCGCAACTCCCAGCCCATGATCCGTTTCTGGGCCGGTGATTTAAGTCGCTGGGTGATCGAGCCCTGTTCCTGCGGCCGCACTTATCCCCGGTTTCCCCAGGGAATTTACGGGCGGGCCGATGACATGTTCATCGTCAGGGGTGAAAATGTCTACCCCAGCGCCATCGAAAACGTGATCCGGGGCATCGAAGGATTTTCCGATGAATTCCGGATTGTTATTACGCGGGAAAAGACCATGGACGAGCTTATTGTCCAGGCCGAGCCGCTGCCGGATGTTCCGGCCGATCAGATTCCGGTCTTGCAGGAAGAGCTGGCCAAACGGATGAAAGCCAAAGGGCTGCGCACCCTTGTGAAGATGATGAAACCCGGTTCCCTGGAGCGCACCGAATTCAAAGCCAAGCGTATCATTGACGAGCGCAATCTTTACGATGAGATGACCCACAAGGCGTGATTCAACAGCTGAACATTCCTCCGAGGAGTTTGATACGGAAAAATCCCCCCGGCGGGTTCCCCCCTTTGCACAAGGGGGGTTAGGGGGGATTTTTGCTTGTATTGATGTGTACCGAAGGATGCAGTATTATATAACCCTTTGTATTCTATTACTAATTATCCAATTGCACTTTGACCGGCACCCCTTTGGTGATGCTGTCGTAAACCGGAGAATAGGTCGGTCCGAGCTTGACAAGTTCTTCCAGATCTTCCTCGGGAACATCGGCATCGATTTTAAAGGACACCCGAATTTCCTGATAACCGTTTCTAACATTTTTGTCTATTCCCAGAAAGCCGCGTAAATCAATATCGCCTTCCAGCCGGGATTCGACGGATTTCAGGACAATTCCTTTGGCAGCCGCATGGTATACCAGAGCCGTGGTCACACAGGCAGCCAGAGCGGTGAGCAGATACTCTACCGGATTGGGACCTTTGCCGGTTCCCAGCAGCAAAGGCGGCTCGTCCGCATCCAGCTTAAAGGTCGCCTCATGTTTATGATCCTTTTGGATGCCGTAAAAGTCTTTAATGGTGGTGCGGTTGTGACCGCCGTCGAACCATTCATTGTTGGCCCGGAATCTGAATTTGGCGATGACCGGCGTCTTTTTGACCGCATCGATCGTATTAAACAATTCGTCAACATTGACACCGTTTCTTGTATTCTTGTCTTCTTTGATCATTGGCTGTGTACTCATTTTAGTTACCTCCACTTAATTTTATTCACTGCCGCTGCGACAGTTGCCCATCTATAGAGCAGGGATCGTGCCAAAGGCTTATAAAAAGTTATTTTTTATTAATAACAGTAGGTTAAGGTATTTATAGCGCGCGCCCAAAAAACACGAGATCTCGTAAAACGCGAGATCTCGTGTTTTTTATTTGCGAAATTTAGTAATTAATAGGCGTGCCCGGTCAGGGTAAGGCTCAGAAAAGTGTCCTGTGCGATCAGCGCTTTAAATCCCCCCGGCCCCCCTTTTTCAAAGGGGGGATCGCGTTGCGCCAGCCGGCATGACAGCGGCATTGTCCAAGTTAAGGCAATTTCATGCCCTTTTGGGTTCCCCCTTTTCTAAAGGGGCTTCAGGATTTTCAGTGGGTAAACAGGGTCAGATGTTGCCATGGGCTTGCGGTCGGCACGGCCCGCCCGCCTCGCCTTGCGAGCTCGCGACCCGCCTGCCGCGCAAGGCACGCGCGGGCATGGTGGCCGACCCTACGCCCCTCCGCTGAACTGAGCGCAGGGCGGGCCGCCGTGCCCGCCGCAGTGCAATTGCTACTGTTCCCCGGTACGCGCCTGTCGGCGCTTTTAACCCACTGAAAACCCGGAAGGACCTTTACTAAAAGGGGGACAGGGGGATTTTCACTTTCGGAGAAGACTTCGCCTTCTGGCAATAAATCAAAAGGGTTTGGGAATATTTTTTATCGCGAGCGTTGAATGCCTAAAGCTTTCATGCGTGAGCTCAGGGTGGAAGGGGGGATTTTCAAGAGGTTGGCAGCGCCGTTTTTGCCGGCCACCTGCCAGTTGGTGGATTCAAGCGCCAAAATCAGGTTCTGGCGCTCGAGTTTTAACATGTCCTGGGCAGTGCGGATCATTTGGAAACCGTTTTCAACCCTATCGCCAGGGGCGCTGGCTGAGGCGGCACCGGATTCCGGCAACGCCCGATCCAGGTTGAGCGTTGCGTTGTGATGGGTAATCGCCGCGCGCTCGATCACGTTTTGCAGCTCGCGGATGTTTCCCGGCCAGTTGTAGGTTTTAAGGCGCTGCAGGTTTTCTTCGGTCAGCGGTTCAAGGTTGCGTCCCATCCGCCGGGCAAATTTATCGGCAAAGTAAGTGGCCAGCAGCACGATGTCGTCTCCCCGGTTTCGAAGCGGCGGCACTTCGATGGGAAACACGTTGAGGCGGTAATACAGATCCACCCGGAACGTTCCGTTATCAACCGCTTTATCGAGATCGCGGTTGGTCGCGGCCAGCACCCGCACATCGACCTTTCGGGTCTGAGAGCTCCCCACCGGCTCAAACTCGCCTTCCTGAAGGACCCGCAGCAGCTTGACCTGAAGATCGTAGGGAAGCTCGCCGATTTCATCCAGAAAAATAGTGCCGCCGTCTGCCAGGGCAAAGCGTCCGTCGCGTTTTTGGGTCGCACCGGAGAAGGCGCCTTTTTCGTGGCCGAAGAATTCGCTTTCCATCAGGTTGGCCGGTATGGCGGCGCAGTTGACCTTGATCAGCGGCTGGTTGTGTCGGCGGCTGGTGTTGTGAATGGCATGGGCAATGAGTTCCTTGCCGGTGCCGGACTCTCCCAGGATCAGCACGGTGGCGTCGGTACGGGCCACCTGTTCCACCTCCTGCAGAACCTGCTTCAATGCCGGGCTGTTGCCGATAATTTCATCGAAATTGTGCAGGGCTTTCAACTCTTCTTTAAGGTATTCGGCTTCGAACTTCAGGTGACGGATTTTTTGCTCGGCTTTGAGACGCTCATTCACATTGCGCAAAATGAGGGTGTAAAAGGTCTTTTGCTGGATTTCGAAGCGGGACAGGGTGGCCTCGGCCGGAAATGTCTCACTGCCGGTGCAACGCACATTAAGACCGCCGGCGATCCACAGGTGGCGTTGACCCTCAGGGCGTTCATCCAGTTCCCTGATCAGGTTATTTAATTTGTCGCGATCGCCCTCGGCCAGAAATAAATTGAAATCCCTGCCGATCACCTGGTCAGCCGGGCATTGAAACACTTTTTCGGCCGCCGGATTCATCAGCACCACCTTCAGGTCGTGGTCGAGCTCCATGATGGCGTCCATGGCGCTGCGCACCAGGCCTTCCAGTTTTTCTTCCCGTTCCCGAACCCTTGATTCTGCCCGCAGGCGCTGCAGCTCGGCGGCAGCCCGGGCGGCAAAGATTTTAAACAGGGCTAAAAGCCGCGGCTCTTCGGGCATCGGCCGGGTGTCTAATACCGCCAGGTGGCCCAGGATTTTATCGTCAATATCGAGCAGCGGAACACCCATGTAGCTGACAGCCCCCATGGACGGCAAATCAGGGTCTTGCGGAAACAACTCGACCACTTTGTCCGCAATATGAACCAGGCGGGTTTCTTCGATAACCGGTGCGCAGGGAGTTCCGGCAATTTCATACTCATAGTCGGAAACCCATTGCCCATCCAGCCAGAACGCAATTGCCTTCAGGCGCTGGGACGCTTCGAGATATTCCGTTACCCAGGCCCCGTGGGTATTCAGGGCGCGGCTCAGGTTCCGGACCAGTGCGGCAAAGAATTTTTCACCGGTTTCAGTGGCGGTTCCCTCCAGGATACTGCGCAGGGCGGCGTCCTCATCGAGGTCCCGCAAGGGTGGGTGGTTGTTGGCTGCCATAGTGTTGAGATCGACATTTCGGTTATTGAATTACATCCCTCGAACAGGGGGGTAGTTTCTAATTTAGTCATTCAACACGGTTTCGCAAGGGTGGCAGGCCGAAGCGTTCGTTGCCCTATCGAAATGACGGTGGGTTTCTATCCCCGAAACAACTGGTTGCACGTGCGACGATTGTCAGCGGCTAAAATTCAATATTTTTCGGCGTGCGGGGAAAGGGAATCACATCGCGGATGTTGCTGATGCCGGTGACCAGCATGAGCAGCCGCTCAAAGCCCAGCCCGAAACCGCTGTGGGGCACGCTGCCGTATTGGCGCGCTTCCAGATACCACCAGTAGGTGTCTTTATCCATTCCGGTTTCAGCCATGCGGGCTTCGAGCACTTCCAGGCGCTCTTCGCGCTGGCTGCCGCCGATGATTTCTCCGATATTGGGCACCAGGACGTCCATGGCGGCCACGGTTTCATTGTCGTCGTTCAGGCGCATGTAAAAGGGCTTGATGGTCTTGGGGTAGTCGTAGACAATGACGGGTTTTTTGAAGTGCTGCTCGGTCAGAAAACGCTCGTGCTCGGTCTGGAGGTCTTTGCCGAACCCGATTTCATACTCGAATGTTTGTCCCGATTTTTGCAAAATCTCCATGGCTTCGCGGTAGGGCAGGCGCACGTAATCTGACGTGGCGGTATTTTCAAGGGTTGCCATCAGGTTTTTGTCCACCCACCTGGCAAACAGCTCCAGGTCCTCGGCGCATTCGTCCATGACATAGGCGGTCAGGTATTTGATCAGCTCTTCGCCCAGGTCCATGTTGCCGTCCAGATCACAGAAGGCCATTTCGGGCTCGATCATCCAGAACTCGGCGGCGTGACGGCGGGTGTTCGAATTCTCCGCCCGGAAGGTGGGCCCGAAGGTGTAGACATCCCCCAGGGCCAGGCAAAACATCTCGGCCGATAGCTGCCCGGAAACGGTCAGATTGGCTTCCTTGCCGAAGAAATCCTGCCCGAAGTCCAGCTTGCCGTCCTTTTGCGGTGGATGGTTGAGATCCAGGGCCGTCACTTTGAACAGCTCACCGGCCCCTTCGCAATCGGAGCCGGTCAGGATGGGGGTATGGACATAGCGAAAGCCCCTGTCTCTGAAAAATTTGTGGATGGCAAAGGACATTTCAGAACGCATCCGAAAGGCCGCCCCATATTTGTTGGTTCGGGGACGCAGGTGGGCAATGCTTCTTAAAAATTCATCGCTGTGGCGTTTTTTCTGCAGGGCATAGGTTTCCGGTGTCAGGCTGATGATGTCAACCTGCTCGGCGGCCACTTCCCACTTCTGGCCGCCGCCCTTGGATTCCATCAGTTTGCCGCTCACGGACAGGGCGGAACCGGTGGTCAATTTTTTGATGTCTTCGTAATTGGGCAGCACATCATCTGCAATCACCTGGATGTTTTTCAGACACGAGCCGTCGTTGATTTCGATAAAAGAAAAGTTTTTAGCGTCCCGGCGGGTCCGGACCCAGCCTTTTATCAGCACCTGGTCCAGAGGGGCTTCTGACTGCAGGAGTTTATGGATTTTAGTTCGTTCCATATGCGTCCTCGTATCTCGGAATGTTATTTGTTATTCTTTATTTGTAGATATATCCATCTGCATCCCTGTATCAAGCAAAATGATTCAATACCAGCTAAAAGAATTTTTGATTGGGGATAAGGGACCATCTGCTGAGGGAGGCAAATAAGGAAAAGAAACAGAAATAACAAAGAAACGGTCGGCTGGAACAGCGAGCAGATTATTGTACCGATTGGATAATTGCCGCTCCCACCATCAAAGCGATCATGACGCCGACCATCATCACCTTGGAAGCCTGCTGGGTCAGTCGATTCACCGAAGTGAAAATGGAGATTCCCAGCATTGCGGCAATCAAAGCAGCCGGTGCCATGACATAGGGGATTTCATTGGTTAGCCAGATAAGTGTCTGCATTTTCTTTCACCCGTGGTTATTCATTGGACGTCTAGCGGGTATGTGGCCAAGATATTCATCGATGACCGGTAATGCAACCCTTACGCGATATATAATTCTCCGGTTATGCCGGAGACGGGCTTATAATACAGCTCTCTTTAATTTTTGAATGTTAACGATTTTTAATCAGTTTTATGTCAATTGGTTCCGGGGGATCTGAACGTTGAATAGCACTTCTTCGGTATGATGGTCCGGTCTGACTTCGGTTCTGCGCGCACGCCGATTTCTGAGTGGGCTGAAATTCGGCGAGCATCATAGCCTACTATATCTTGTATGTCAAGAAAATAATACCACCACATGTACATAAATTGGCAAATTTGCATAAATTAAACTTTAGGCTGTACAAATCTGTTCGCATTTGATAATCATTCCTCTCGTTGTTAGGTAACCATTCCGTCATAGAGAGGCGATTGCGTTTTATGGAAGACACCCTTTTTAAACCGAAAGATCAGACCATCTGGTATGAAAATGATGAACTGATCAATGAATACCTGGAAAGCTCAAAGAATACGCTAAAACTGAAAGCGGTCAGCCGAAGGGAAAAGCTCTCCCTTTTAAAATTAATCAAAAAATCCATGGCAGACCCGATCGACTAGTTGAACCCAACCTCTGCATGCCGCTTTTACTCTCAGCCTGCCACAGTCTAGTTGCATATCTCCCGGCTTCGTACTATTAATTGAATCATCATGTCTGTTATTCTTTTTACGGGAGCTCATCATGACAAACCATTCGGCCCAGAACCAGAAGCCGTTCGCTGAAAAAATGACCGACATATTGAATTACAGCGCTCTGAACCTGGCCATGGCCATCGGATACCGCACCGGTCTGTTCGATGTCATGGACACCTTCGACACCCCCCAAACAATGCAGGTGATAGCGGACAGGGCCGGTTTGAACCGGCGTTATATCAAAGAATGGTTGGGTGTCATGGTGACAGGGCAAATCGTGGAAATATCCAGGGACGAAGGTGGCCAGAATCGCTATTACCTGCCGAAGCACCACGGCGATTTAGTTGCAAGACGCGCAGGCAATTCCAACCTGGGCGTGTACACCCAGGAAATACCGCTGCTGACCGCCTGCGCCATGGAAGCCGTCATCGAGGGATTTTCCACCGGAGAGGGTGTCAGCTATGATCGCTATCCCCAATTTCAGGCGTTCATGTCCCAGCTGGCCGATGCCAAGCACCGCCAGGTACTGGTAGACAGGTTTTTGCCGGCTGTCGACGGGGGCCGGCTCATCGCGGATTTGCGCGCCGGCATCCGGGTGTGCGATCTGGGCTGTGGTACCGGCTTTGTGCTGACCTTAATGGCCGGTGCCTTTCCCGACAGCCGGTTTGTCGGCATCGATATGTCCCGGGAGGCCATTGAAACCGCCCGCCGCGAAGCCTCGCGGCAGCAGCTGACCAACCTGGAATTTGTCGCTGCAGATGCCGCCACCTTAAAAAAGAATTCCGAATTGAAGGCTTCCTTCGACTACGTGACGGCCTTTGACGCCATCCATGACCAGACCCGGCCCCTGGCGGCCCTTGAAGGGGTCCACCATATCCTGGTGCCGGGGGGCCGGTTTTCCATGGTGGATATTGCCGCCCGAACCAACCTGGAGGACAACCTGGATCATCCCATGGGGCCGTTTTTATACACGGTGAGCCTGATGCACTGCCTGCCGGTGGGTCTGGCGGACGGCGGCAGCGGCCTGGGAATGATGTGGGGCCAGGAAAAAGCCGTTGAGATGCTCAAAGCGGCCGGTTTTGCGAAAGTACAGGTGCTGGAGATACCCGAGGATCCCTTCAACCTTCACTTTCTCTGTTTCAAATAGTAGGTAAGAGATAAAAATAATCGCCTCGGCCAGGCTATTTGCTTCAGGAACAATGGAATGATGGAATAATGGGTTCAAGTAAATCAGAGTGATTCCGGGCGTTATACAAAAGACTTTTTCCTTATTTTAGACCCATCATTCCAGTATTCCAATATTCCAGCATTCCAAATTTTCGATATGTATACGATTATCACAAAAGCCATTCTTTTTGGCAAATGAACTATCTTTTAGGAGCTCCAGCCTGATGCTCTGGCTGATCCTGTCATTGCTGACGGCCCTGGCGGTGGCCTCCCAGGATGCCTGGGTCAAAAAGCATTTTTCCCACCTGACCGCCTATGACATGGTGGCCTTCCCCTCTCTGTTCGGCCTGCCCCTGTTTGCGGTTGCCCTCCCGTTCGTTCCGGTTCCGCCCCTGGATGCCACCTTCTACTGGTATTTTTTAATCTCGCTGCCCTTGAACTTCTTTCCTTTTTTTCTTTACATGAAAGCGATTCGGGTATCGCCGCTGTCGCTGACCCTGCCCTACCTGGCCTTTACCCCGGCCTTTATGATTGCAACCGGCCACGTGTTCCTGGGCGAGATGCCGAACTGGTGGGGACTGGCCGGCATTGTGATTACCTGCATCGGCGGCTATGTGCTCAACCTGGAACCCGGCCGTTACTCTTTGCTGGCACCGATCAAGGCGGTTTTCAAAGAAACCGGCTCGTGGCTGATGCTCATCGTGTCCCTGATCTTCAGCTTCAGCGCGGCTATCGGTAAAAAATGCATCCTGCTTTCGTCCCCCCTGTTTTTTGTGATGACCTTTTTTACGGTACTGTCATTTCTGGCGGTGCTGATGCTGCTGGTTCTGGGCAAAGTGCGGCTGCAGACATTTCGTGACGATTGGGCCAAGGGAGTGGTTGCCGGACTCCTGTTTTTTATTCATGCCCTGGCCCATGGGTTTGCGATCTCCATGGTCAAGGCCAGCTACATGATTTCCGTCAAACGGCTTTCCGCCCTGATCGGAATTATCTACGGTCGGCTGTTTTTCAAGGAGAAATATATGGCTCTTCGCCTGGTGGGCGCCGGCCTGATGGTGGCCGGTGCGGTGTTGATCACCCTCTGGGGACGGTAGGTTCAAGGTTTCAGTGTCAGCGGTTCATTCGCCACCGGCGGTTTTTGAAGTTCAGAGTTTCTGGGATTCAAGACAACCCAAAATCTTTGAACCCTGAACCTTTGAACCGTATTCGGTTTGACATTCATCGAGACTTGTACTAATTTTTGTTTGTAGCAATAGAACTCACTTCGATTCCTCAATGTAGTAGCCCCCGCTGGAATTGCTTGTATCGCTGATCGCCAGGTACTTTGATTTCTGACCCTCGTGTTGTTTCGCTGGACTTTTGATCTGACTTCTTTAGCGCGCTTCTTTGTGTGCATCCGAAATTCTCACTGACCGAAGACGTGGTTTGCCCGCCTTCGTTCGGCGGCCAAGCCACGCTAGAGGCTGTTTGAGCATTAGGGGCCAGCAGGTTTGCTGTTCACCACCAAACCAAAGGAGGGCATTATGGCTGTTAAAATCTTGATTAAACGCAAATTCAAGGAAGGGAACTTAAGAGCCGCATCCAGATTCCTGATCAACCACCGCAACGGCGCCATGCAGCAACCGGGCTATATTTCTTCTGAAACCATGCAAAGCCTCGATGACCCCGATAAAGTCGTGGTGGTATCGATGTGGCATACAATTGAACAGTGGGAAGCCTGGCGCAACAGCGAGTTGCGCACGGCCAATGAAAACGAGTTCAAAGATTACATCGTCGGAGAGGCGGAGTTCGAGCGTTATTCCCTCGGTCTGCCGTTTGCGTGATGCCGGACAATTTTTAGCCTGAACAGGGCAGGCTTCACGGGGGCCCCGTTTACCGGGCCCCCCTTTTGCGTGTTCAATCCGTGGTGACGGTTGACTCAGAGCCTCTATAGGTTGACCGTTATATAGTATCCCTGATCCCCCCGTTGCAACAGCAGCACCACGGAATTTTTGTTGCGGAATTTGATGATGGCCTTCTTGAAATCTTCGGCGTTTGCAATGGAATAGTCATCTATCTGGCGGATGACGTCGCCCGGCCGGGCGCCGATGTCAGCGAGCTGGGAATCGGGTTTCAGGTCGGCAATCATGACACCTTCGCGGGCAATTATCCGGTAGCGTTTACGCTCTTTCCCGGTCAGATCCGCCACCTTGATCCCCAGCAGGCGATAGGCCAGATCGTCGGCCTGCTCGATGGGAAACACCTTTGTTTTTAACACCACGGTTTTCTCTTTGCCGCTGCGCCAAAATTTGGCTTCCACTGTGTTGCCGGCCGCCAGGCTTTTGGCGACGGATTGATAATCACCCACCGACGTAATTTTTTTCTTGGCGACCTCAAGGATAATGTCGCTTTCCTGCACCCCGGCTTTTTGGGCCGGACTTTTAGGCTCCACCGACGTTACGATGACCCCCTTTTGGGCGGGAACTTTCAGATAGCGGGCCAGCTTCTCATCTATTTCCTGAACCGTAATGCCAATCCAGGCCTGAATGACTTCGCCATACTGAATCAGATCGGAGATAATTTTTTGGGCCTTGCTGATGGGAATGGCAAACCCGATTCCCTGGGCTTTGGCGTAGATGGCCGTGTTGATGCCGATCAGATCCCCGTTGATGTTCAGCAGCGGTCCGCCGCTGTTGCCCGGATTGATGGAGGCATCGATCTGGATGAAGTCATGATAGACGCGATCCTCAGCCCGGATACTGCGGTTGATGGCGCTGATAACTCCGGTGGTCACGGTGTGGGAAAATCCAAAGGGGTTGCCGATGGCGATGACGGTCTCACCGATCATCAGGTCTTCGCTGCTGCCCATATGAATGGCCGGCAGGTCCTGGTCGGAGTCGATTTTGAGCACCGCCAGGTCCGAATCGGGATCGGCGCCGACGATGCGGGCTTCGAATTCGCGTTCATCTTTCAGGACCACTTTAATGGTTCCGGCTTTCTGGATGACGTGGGAATTGGTTAAGATCAGCCCCTTTTTACCGTCGA
Organism: Deltaproteobacteria bacterium; assembly: GCA_019312835.1. GTDB lineage: Bacteria > Desulfobacterota > Desulfobacteria > Desulfobacterales > JAFDCJ01 > JAFDCJ01. The sequence continues at coordinate 11,440 of JAFDCJ010000115.1, read as the reverse complement.
TGATAACGCCGGATCCCAGGCTGGTATACTGCCGACGGCGCTCAAAGCGCGGGTCGAAAAAATCCCTGAAAAATTCTTCGAAAAACGGGTTCAGGCCGAACCCCGAAAAGGGACTGGTTCGCTTGCGCACCTGGACAGCGGAGCTTATATTTACCACGGCCGGGCTGACGCTGCGCACCGCCTTGACTACCGCGGTTTCCCGGCTGAATTCATGGGCACCGGATTCAGGTCCGGGCATCAGCAGCAAGCAAAAAATTAAAAGAGGTACATGACGGTAGGCATTTTTCTTGTCGGCAAAATTAAAAATTCGCATTTGTTACCCTTTAAAAAAATAATCGGCCTGGTCGCTGATATCTCAGGGATATGATAAGCATGAAAATGATAATTGCAGAATTGTGTCTTGGATCATAAAAAATATTCTGTTATCAGTCATATAGTTGAATAGATAATGAACTAAATAATCGACCTTGATCTGAAAAAAAACACATATCCTAAAATACATAAAAACTCAATTTGATATGACCCTTCACAACCTTGACGATATTCTACCGTTTGTCGAAAAACCGAGCCGCTACCTGGGTTCGGAAATCAATGCCATTAAAAAGGACCTGAGCCGCGTCAAGCTGCGCTTTGCCCTGGCCTTTCCGGATCTGTATGAAATCGGCACTTCCCATTTCGGCATGCAGATTCTTTACCATATTCTCAACACCCATGCCGACATTGCCGCCGAGAGAGTTTTTGCACCGGCGGTTGACATGGAAGCCCAACTGCGAAAAACCGGACAGCCGCTGTTCTCCCTGGAGTCCCATGAGCCGGTCAACCATTTTGATATTGTCGGCTTCAGCCTCTTATATGAGCTCAACTACACCAATGTCCTCGGCATGCTCGACCTGGCGGGCATCCCGTTTCTGGCCGCGGATCGAGACGCAGCCCATCCACTGGTGATCGCCGGCGGTCCCTGCACCTGCAACCCGGAGCCGGTAGCAGATTTTTTCGACGCCATTGTCGTCGGCGACGGCGAAAATATCATCATGCAGATGGCCGAAGCCTGGCTGGATTGGAAAGAAGGTCCCGCCGCCGACCGGCAAGCGCTGTTGAAAAAGTGGTCGCGACTCGAAGGTGTTTATATCCCCTCTTTTTTTGAGCCCCGCTTTGACAGCAACGGCTTTCAAACCGTCGCACCCAGGATACCGGAATATTCACAGGTTCAGCGCGCCCTTGTGGGGGATCTGGACCAGGTCCCCTTTCCGGAAAAACCCGTTATCGCTTATGGCCGGCCGGTCCATGACCGGCTGCGGCTGGAAGTTTCCCGGGGCTGTACCCGCGGCTGCCGGTTTTGCCAGGCCGGTATGATTTATCGTCCGGTGCGCGAGCGCTCGCCGGAGCAGCTCATGTCGCTGGCGGCCCGATCGATTGCCGCCACCGGTTATGAAGACATATCCTTGTTGTCCTTGAGCACCGGCGATTACGGCTGCATTGCCCCGCTGATGGAACAGCTGATGGTAAACTTTGAACCCGAACATGTCGCCATCTCCCTGCCGTCACTGCGCGCCGGGACCTTAACCCCGGAACTGATGCAGCTGATAAAGAAGGTTCGCAAAACCGGTTTTACCATCGCACCGGAAGCCGGAAGCCAACGATTGCGGGATGTGATCAATAAGAACATCACCGAAGATGAAATCATCCATACCGTTCAAGACGCCTTTGACCTGGGCTGGCAGGTCATCAAGCTGTATTTTATGATCGGGCTTCCCACCGAAACCGATGAGGACCTGCAAGACCTGGTGGCGCTGGTCAAAAAGCTGCGCCAGCTTAAAGGCCCCGGGGGCCGCCGGGGCAAGATCAATGTCAGCGCGGCAACCTTTATTCCCAAGGCGAACACCCCCTTTCAGTGGGCCGGCCAGCTCCCCCTGGCCGAATCCAGGTCCAGAATCAGTTGGCTCCATGACCGCCTGCGGCTGCCCGGCATTCAGTTCAAATGGCAAGATCCGCAGGTCAGCTGGCTGGAAGGATTGTGGGCCCGGGGGGATCGACGGCTAAGCCGCCTGCTGATCGCCGCCTATCAAAAAGGATGCAAATTTGACGGCTGGAGCGACCAGTTTGACTTTGCCGCCTGGGAGGCGGCCCTGGCCGAAACCGGTATCGACCCGGACTTTTTTACCGTCAGACAGCGGGATGTCAACGAACCCCTGCCCTGGGACCACATCGACAACCGGGTCGACAAGAGCTTTTTAAGCCGGGAATGGGAAAATGCCCTGGACAGCACTTTCACCGCCGATTGTCGCCTGGAAGACTGCAACCAGTGCGGGGTATGCGATTTTGAAAAAATTGATGTCCAAACCTATCAGACCTTTAAAAAAGAGCTGGCCCGGTATTCCGGTCCCGGTCTGGACCCCGGGGCACCCTTTAAAAAACTGAGTATCTATTACGCCAAACTGGGACGCGCGAAATACTTCGGTCACCTGGAGACCGTCAATATTTTTCTGCGGGCCCTTAAACGCGCCCAAATACCCGTCAAATACTCCCACGGCTTTCATCCCAAACCCAAAATTTCCTTTGACGACCCGCTGCCCATCGGCATTGAAAGCCACCAGGAGCGCTTTACGCTGGCGGTGGCCGACGTTGTCAAACCGGATGCCGTTGTCGACGGACTCAACGCGCATCTGCCGGAGGGCCTGCGGATCCATGACTGCAAGCTGGCGCCCCTCAAACCCGGGGTGCGTGCGGCCCAATCAAGCGTCTATCGGATTTCAATCCCCGGGAAACAATTCGACCCTCACAAGTTGGCATCGTTTCACAACCGTTCCGAGGTCACCGTTACCCTGACGAATCGAAAAGGAAAGTTGAAAAAGATAGATTTAAAGGATATGGTAATAGATATTGAATTGCCCGATTTAAAGCATCTGCAGATGACGCTGAAATCGGAGCCGGGCAAAACCATCCGGCCCGGCGAAGTACTGCGGGAGGTTTTCGGCCTGGCGGAGGAAGAGATAAAAATGGCCAGGGTGGTCAAGATTGCAGAGCGCTGAGCGCAGAGCGCGTGGCGTTTGCACCCGTTGACATTTTGAAACGGAATTGTGTTCTTTTTATCATCAAGAGGAGACGCTCACCACGAAGGACACGAAGCACACGGAGAAAAACTAACGTAACAAGCTCATTTATTGTCTTTATGACCTTCGCGATCTTCGTGGTATGATTTCCTTTCAGTTTGCAATATTAATCTGAATTTCACGCTTTGCGCCGCGCGCTATGCGCTTTGCGCGCAAAACGGAGTTTTGCGCGATGTACAAACAACTTGTTATTAACGTGGCTGACCACGAAACCCGGGTGGCCCTTTTAGAGGACGGCGAGATCGCCGAGCTTTATATCGACCGTGGTGATGACTCCGACATTGCCGGAAACATTTACAAAGGCCGTGTGCTGCGCGTGCTGCCCGGGATGCAGGCGGCCTTCGTCAACATCGGTCTAAGCCAGGCCGCTTTCATCTATGTGGATGATGTCTTCCACGATGATTTCAAGGAATATGAACGCTTATTCGATATGGAATCAGAGGTGAACGAAGACAGCCTGGAGGACACCCCCATTGCGGAGATCTCCGATAAGCGCGATTATACCATCGAAGAGCTGATCCGCGAAGGTCAGGAGATCCTGGTCCAGGCCGCCAAATCCCCCATGGGAACCAAAGGCGCGCGCATTTCTTCCTATATTTCCCTTCCCGGTCGTTTTCTGGTGCTGATGCCCAATTCAAATCATATCGGTGTTTCCCGGCGAATCGAAGACGAAACCGAACGCGAACGCTTAAAAGCGATGGTGGCTAAACTCAGGACCGAGGAATTCGGCTATATTGTGAGGACCGCGGCGGAAGGCGAACAGGAAGAAAAGCTGGCCTATGAAATGGGGTTTTTAAACAACCTCTGGAAAAACATCCAGCGCAAGTTTGAAACCGCCCCGGTACCGTCCCTCTTGCACCAGGAGCTTTCCATCAGCCTGCGGGCGGTGCGAGACCTTTTGATCCAGGAAGTCGAAAAACTGGTCATCGACTCAAAACCGACCTACCAGGCGGTTCTGTCGTTTCTGGACACCTACATGCCCAGTTTAAAAGACCACGTGGTACTTTATGAGGGCTCCGAGCCGGTTTTTGATGCCTACAACCTGGAGGGTGATATTTCCAGAGCCCTGAAAAGAAAGGTCTGGCTGAAATCCGGCGGTTATATCCTGCTGGAGCATACCGAAGCACTGGTGGCCATCGACGTAAATACCGGCCGTTATGTCGGCAAGCATAATCTGGAAGAAACGATCTTAAAAACCAATCTCGAGGCGGTCAAAGAAATTGCCTACCAAATCCGCCTCCGGGACCTGGGCGGCATCATCATTATCGATTTCATCGATATGGAGAAAAAGAGCAACCAGGAAAAAATCTTCAACGCCCTCAAAGAGGCCTTAAAAAAGGATAAAAGTAAAACCCATGTCTTACCCATGTCCGAGATGGGATTAATCCAGATGACCCGCAAGCGCACCCGGGATCCCCTGACGCGAATTCTCTGCGAGCCCTGTGTTTATTGCGACGGGGAGGGTTACCTGTTGTCCCGCCAATCCATTTGCTACAATATTTATCGTGAGATATTGCACAATGGTCATGATATGGACGGCACGCGCCTGACCCTCAGGGTCAACCCGCAGATTGCCGAGCTTTTGCTTGGCGAGGAAAACCCTCTCATTACCCACCTTGAGCGTTCCATCAGCAAACAGATTGTCATTTACCCCAACCCGGAGTTTCACATGGAACAATTTGACATTTTTGAAGTTATCGGCGAGTAGGACACCGGTTTAGCAGAAACATGGCAGGCCGAGCCAGGCTCGGCCTTTTTTTCATTCATCTCAGATATTTGCTCTTGACAGCGCCAACAGTGTATGCTTTATTGCTTCGGTTTACGGTACCACTTACCAGATATAGGATGCTCGATACTCGATACTTGATGATGAGGGTGGTGTAATGGCCGTTTGGGCTTGTCCGGTATCCAGCGTCGAGCATATTTATTTACTGAAATAACAAATAGTTATGGCGATGGCCAACGCCACTCGCCTGCAAGCGCTACTTACAGCCATATAAAGGAATGCTAAAATGAAACGAACTTTTCAGCCCAGTAGAATTAAGCGGGCCCGCAACCATGGCTTTCGCAAACGAATGGCCACCAAAGCGGGTCGGCGCATCATCAACCGGAGAAGAGCCAAAGGCAGGGTACGTCTGGCGGGTTAAAAGCTGTCTTCAAAAAAGGGAGCTTGTCCGTTGCGTTTTTCTTTTACGAAAGCCGACCGGATTCTTAAACGAAGCGACTTTATCGCCCTGTCAAAATCCGGGAAGAGGGTACAAAATTCTGAATTCATTGCTTATTTTGGTCCTACCCGGCACAACCAATCCCGATTGGGCGTAACGGTAACGAAAAAGGTTGGACAGGCTGTCGAGCGAAATCGTCTTAAACGAATGGTGCGCGAATTTTTTCGACTCAACCGGCATGGTTTAGCCGGCAAGTGGGATATCAACATCATCGCCAAGAGGCGGAGTGCAGGCATTACTTCCGAGAAGGCTAACCGATCGCTTGAAAACATATTTGAGCTGATATCGAGGCATGCTGATCATCAATAAAATTTTCCGGATCCTTTTCACTGCGTTCATCAGGGTGTACCAATACACCCTGTCACCGCTGCTGGGGCCTTCATGTCGATTTTATCCCAGCTGTTCCGAGTATGCCCACCAAGCGATCATGCGGCATGGCCCCTACCGCGGCCTGCTGTTGGCCCTAAAGCGTCTATTGAGATGCCATCCATTTCATCCCGGAGGTGTTGACCCGGTTCCCTGAACCGCTAACGATGTGAAATCCACTGGACCGGCGTGATGCGGTCCGATGTTAAACGGAAGATTATTAAAATCTGCAATTTGCCAGGAATGGATCTCTTAAGCTGAGTCCTATACACCGGATCTTATCAGCCTGCCTTTAGGTCAGTCCACAGAGAACATGCCCCGTTTAATAGTTATTATTAGTTTTAGGAGAAGACAATGGAACAAGCGCGTTTGTTAATTGCTATTGTCCTGTCGGCCGCTGTTTTTTTGGTGTGGCAGTTCTTTTTTGTTGATCGGGACGCGGTTCAAAAGACAGCCCAAAAGAGCGAGCAGCCGCCGGCCAAAGCCGAGCCGGCCAAGCCGACCGAACCCTATACCGCGCAGCAGCAAGGTGAGATTGCCAAACCAACTCCCGTGGCCGAAGTTGCGGTGGCCGACCCCGCCCAATCTGCGAAAATATTCACCGTGGAAACCCCGCTTTACCGGACCAAAATCTCGACGAAAGGGGCCGGTTTTGTCAGTTTTATCCTTAAGAACTACCGCGAAGAGGTGGCCGAGGACGCTCCTTTAAAAGAAATTTTGCCCCAGGAAAACTTTGTTGGAACCGTTTTGATCGGCTATGATGGCCAAAGTTTGGCCGGGCTTGAAGATGCGGTTTTTTCAGCCGACGTCGACAGTGACACCTTGCAGGTTAAGCAGGGTGTCCAGAAGATCACCTTTGCCTGGCAATCCAGCCAGGGGGTGGTGGTGGAAAAAACCTATACGTTCGATCCGGCCTCCTACGTCATGAAGCTTGCGGTCAACGTCAAAAACGGCTCCGATCGCGCCATCCAGGACAAGATGTATATCAGCTTGCGGGGAAAGGTCGATGCAAAAGGGCGGACTTACGGGTTCGAGGGACCCAGCGCATTGGTCAACGACAGCCTTGAAGAGGTCGAGGTTGACGACATTGCCGATAAAAACATTTATACGGGTATGCTAAAGTGGGTTGCGGTTCAGGATCGTTATTTTATGACCAGTGTCATTCCCGAGCATGCGGAAGAAGCCACCATGCGGCTATTCGTCAACGAGGACAACATGGTGGAGGCCCAATTTCTGAATGCGCTCAGCGACATCCGGCCCGGTACCCAGCGCGACTATCAGTACGCCCTGTTTTTCGGGCCGCGCAGCATGAAGGTTTTGAAAGCGGTCGGGCACGATCTCTCCAAAGCGCTTAATTTCGGCTTTTTTGATATTATCGCCAAACCCTGCGTTTGGCTGATGAACCTGCTTTACGGGGTAATTCCCAATTATGGCATCGCCATTATTGTTTTAACGCTTCTAATCAAAATTATCCTCTGGCCGCTGGGATCCAAAAGCTACAAATCCATGAGTGAAATGAAACGGATCCAGCCGCTGATGAAGGAGATCAGAGAGAAATACAAAGATGACAAGAAAAAAATGAATGAAGAGGTGATGAGCCTCTACCGGACCTATAAAATCAACCCGCTGGGGGGCTGCCTGCCCATGCTGGTGCAGCTGCCGGTGTTTTTCGCCCTGTATCGGATGCTGTATCAGGCGATCGAGCTGCGACATGCGCCCTTTTTCCTGTGGATCGATGATCTGTCGGCACCGGACCGGTTGTTCCGATTTCCGGTCGAGCACATCCCCTTTATGGAACCGCCCTATGGGATTCCGGTCCTGACACTTATTATGGGGGCTTCCATGATTCTACAGCAAAAAATGTCTCCTCCCATGGGGGATCCCACCCAGGCCAAAATGATGATGTTTATGCCGGTTATTTTTACGGTAATTTTCATCAATTTTTCATCCGGCCTGGTGCTCTACTGGCTGGTGAATAATATTCTCTCGATTGCCCAGCAATATTATATTCAGAAGAAATATGCTTAGAAATGGTTTCAAAACTCCATCTGACGCCCGAATACGGCGTTGCGAGTTCCTTAGAAATGTACGCTCATCCCGCCATCGGCGGGACTGCGCTTTCCCAGAAACTCACGGCCTTGAGGCATACGGGAATCTAATTAAAATAGACATGTCATCCCGCTAGGCGGGGTCTTTGGACGTGATCTGAAGTTTTGAAACCATTTCAAGGAATCTCATTTACAGTAACGGAGGTTGTTGCAAATGTCTTCGTTGGAATTTGAAGGAAAAAATGTCGACAAAGCCGTGCAGATGGCCTGTGACGAGCTCAACTTAACCACTGATGAAATCCAATATACGGTCCTGTCCCGCGGCTCCAGCGGTATTTTCGGATTGGGCGGCGCCAAAAACGCCCGGATAAAGGTCTATTTGCCTGAAAAAAGCATGGAAAGCGAGCCTGACGCTGACGCTACCATGCCGCCTGAATCCGTTTCCGAAAAACCCGCGCCAAGTGATGGTCCCATTGCCGCTGACGACCCATCCGACGGTCGGCACGGCCCGGATTCAGAAGAAAATCCTCTGGACCTGTCCCGCGAGATTTTGCAGCGCATCGTCGAAGCCATCACTTCCGATGCAACCATAGCGGTCGAAGAAACCAACGGCCGGATACTGTTGAATGTCACCGGCGGAAATGCCGGCGCGCTGATTGGCAAGAAGGGCCAGACACTCGAAGCCATTCAGTCTCTGGTAGACAAAATCGTCAATAAGCACCATCGGAACGAGGACCGGATCAGGGTCCAGGTAGATGTGGAAGGCTATCTGGCGACCCGGAAGCTCAATTTGGAAAAACTGGCCCAGCGTCTGGCCGATAAGTCCAAACGGATTCGCAAGCCCATATCTCTGGGTCAAATGAACGGCTACGACCGCAGGATCGTTCACCTGGCCTTAAAGGACGACCCCGAGGTTAAGACCAAAAGCAGGGGGGAGGGCTATATGCGGAAGCTGGTCATTTTTCCCCAGAAGACTAATGCCCACCGGCAGGCATCGCAGTAGTGGGCGAAACGAACGAAAAAGATGGACAATTCCACTATAGCAGCCATTGCAACACCAGGTGGCCGGGGTGGAATCGGGATCATAAAAATATCCGGCCCCAAGGCCGTGTCGATTGCCGCAAGGATCTTCTCCCCTGCTGAGTCCGGGGCTACTTCCAGCCCCGGCCCCTCTAAGACACCGGCGGTTGCCGTTCCCAACGACATCGATTCCCATCGGCTTAGATACGGTCATATCATCGACCCTGATAATGGAAGCGTTGTGGATGAAGTCCTTCTTTCCGTTATGAAGGCCCCGCGTTCCTACACCAGGGAGGATGTGGTGGAAGTCAATGCCCATGGCGGGCCGGCGGCGCTGAATGCCATCCTTGAGCTGGTTTGCAAACACGGCGCTCGCATTGCCGCGCCCGGGGAATTCACCCAGCGGGCCTTTTTAAATGGTCGCATCGATCTGACCCAGGCCGAAGCCGTCATTGATATCATCAATGCACGCACGGACAAATCGTTGCAGGTGGCCACCGCCCAGGTTGATGGAAAACTCGGAAAAGCGGTGGAGCAGATCCGGGCTTTTCTGGTGGAAGTGCTCGCTCGCACCGAAGCGGCGATCGATTTTCCGGATGATGTGGAAGAGATTGCCGACCCCGCAAGGATCGGGACCGAGGTGACGGCCCGGGTAATTGAACCGCTGCGCACCCTCATACGGCACCATATCGACGGCAGGGTTTTGCGAGAGGGTCTAAGGGTTGCCGTGACCGGGCGACCGAATGTGGGCAAATCGAGCCTGTTAAATTGTCTGGTTCAAAAAGAGCGCGCCATTGTGACCGAAGTGCCCGGAACCACCCGTGATACCATTGAAGAAACGATTAATATCAATGGCTATCCGGTTATCCTATCCGACACTGCCGGGCTGCATGCCACCGAGGATCCCATCGAGGCCCTCGGCATCGAGAAAACCGTTGAAAATATCGATGCGGCCGATCTGGTGCTCTTCATGGTAGAAGCCGACCGGCCGTTGGTTGACGACGATCAGCGCATATTTGACCGCATCCGCTCCAAACCGGTTATTATTGTGGCCAATAAAATTGATCTAACCGACGACGGGAATGCCATTTGCGAGATCCCTGCATCATGGGGGACAACCAACGCCATTCCCACCTCGGCGCTGTACGATCGCGGCATCGAGCTGTTGAAGGACCAGATCATAGAGACTGCCGTTGGCAATGCGCCCCTTGAGCTGGCCTCGGCCATCGTACCCAACCTGAGGCAAAAGGTGCTGATGGAGGACAGTCTGAATGCGGCCGAGGCCATTAAGCAGGGACTGATAAACGGCACCCCCGTGGAACTGGTGGCCATTAACCTCCAGGAAGCCATCGACGCCCTGGGCCAAATCCTCGGCACCAACGTCAAGGTGGATCTTCTGGATCAGATCTTTAGCCGGTTTTGTATTGGGAAATAAGTATTGGTAGTGTATTCATTCGCGCGGGATTGTTTCACGTGAAACATCAAGGAATGGGGTTCAAAGGGTCAGAAGTTCCGGTGTTCGAGGGCTCGAGTTAACCCTGAGAGGTGAACCCAGAACCCAGAACCTCGAACCTCATCTAAAAAGGAGTTACAAAATATTACCATGTCCATCGACCTAACACCTTACTTTGAAAAATACGAAGCGCTGGTGGAGAAATCGGAGGAAGCCTTTAACCGCGTTAAAGCCGCCTATGCCGAGTGTGTGAAATGCGAAGAAAAGTGTTCGGATTGTTGTTTCGCCTTGTTCGATCTGACGCTCATCGAAGCTTTATATCTTCACCAGAAATTCAAGGAAAAGTACAAAGGTGCCGCCAAGGTTGAGCTCGTCGAAAAAGCCAATCGCGCCGATCGCCGGATTTATAAAATCAAACGCAAAGCGTTCAAGGAGCTGCAGTCCGGAAGAGATGAAGGGGAGCTGCTGGCTGCAATGGCCCTGGAACGGGTTCGCTGTCCGCTATTGAATGAAAAAGACCTGTGCGATCTTTACGATTACCGGCCCCTGACCTGTCGATTTTACGGCATCCCCACCGCCATTGGCGGTGCCGGACATACCTGCGGTAAATCGGGTTTCAAACAGGGCGAGCAATACCCGACAGTTAATCTGGGTGCCGTCCACAGCCAGTTGCAGCAGATTTCGACCGAGCTGCTGCGAGACATCAAATCCAGAAACATCAAGCTGGCGGATTTGCTGATTCCCTTATCCTCGGCCATGGTCATGGATTTTGACGACGTATTTCTGGGTGTCGCCGAAGAACCCCCGGAGGAGCCCCGGCCCAAACGCCGTTCGAGGAAAAAGAAATGAGTGAATTTTCTAGAGAGGATGTCGAACAGCGCAAAAAGGCTGTCTTCGACGCCATGTCGCCGCGCCGGCAGAAGCATATTCTTAAAAAGGGCTATGACAAATGGGATCCCTTTGAGGAGCCCAAAGATCCCATCGACATCCGCAAAGATCCATCCAAGCGCACCAGTCAGCAGCTCGTGCGGGAATTTCTGCAATCCCGCAGCTCCGAGGCTTACAGCAATGCCTATGGCAGGGGGGTCCTGGAGATGGCCATCGGCATCATCAATGACGATGACCGCTTTATCGGTATGTACGAATTCGCACACTGGCACCAGGAGCTTTTGAAGAAGGAAGGGCACGAGTGAGCACGGTGAGTGATCCTGAGAGGAT
>JAFDCJ010000114.1 GCA_019312835.1 Deltaproteobacteria bacterium | reverse complement strand
GTTGCCGGCCTCTTTCATGGCCCTGGTGATCGGGTGTAATACGGCGATCCCCGTGCCACCGCCCACACATACGATCTTGCCCAACTTTTCGATGTGAGTCGGCTTACCCAAGGGTCCGATAACGTCCTGGTAGGCATCACCCACCTGCAGGGTTTTGAAAAGGGCGGTGGATTTGCCGACAACCATATAAATGATGGTGATGGTGCCTTTTTCGGCATCCGATTCGGCCATGGTCAACGGAATACGCTCCCCATCCTCATTGGCCTTAAGGATAACAAACTGGCCGGGCAACGCCTTGCGGGCAATTTTGGGTGCTTCGATCTCGTTAAGGATCACATTGCCCTCGGACATTTCTTCGCGTTTGACGATTTTAAACATTTCATTCCTCCACCAGGTGAATTTTTTACAATGGATCTGACAGCCGGCAGGACCCGCACCGGCGCGTTGTTGATCAGAAATGAAAATATTCTCAAAAGTGCAGCATTAAATCAAGGCAAAAATGTTGAAATCCTCGCCATGCAATGATAAAGGGGGCTGGTTTCTGCTCACTGATCGTTGGCCACTGGTAATTATGGGTAGACGGTGGAGGGTAAAAGGTGAGGACGCAAGGTTACTGATTGTATCTTTTTTTGACCTTGAGCCCTGCGCATTGTGCCTCGGGCCCATATAGTCTGCCCTCTACCCTCGACCTTCTACCGTCTAGAAATATCAAATTGGATCAGACCGGATTTCGGCTAATAAACCAATAAGACAACACGGTGTTTGCGATAAATGAAATTATTCGACAGCCATTGTCACCTCGATGACAAATCTTATAATCGTGACCTGAAAGGGGTTCTGGAACGTGCGCACAGCGCCGGCGTTGACCGCCTGATGACCATTGGCATTAATAAGCGCACATCCGAAATCGCTGTATCACTGGCCCGGGCACATGCCGGGGTCTGGGCCTCGGTGGGCGTCCATCCCCATGATGTCAAAAACTGCAGCGAATCCATCCTCCAGGACCTGATCGGCCTGACCCGCAACCAGGAGGTCCGGGCCTGGGGCGAAATCGGGCTGGATTTTAACCGGATGTACTCGCCGCGGGAGGATCAGGAAAAGTGGTTTCGCAAGCAACTGCGAGTTGCCGACCGTATGAACCTGCCCATGATCTTCCATGAACGCGACAGCAGCGGGCGATTTCTTCAAATGCTGAAAAACAATTGCGGTCAAAAGATAAACGGTGTGGTGCATTGTTTCAGCGGCACATCGCAGGAGCTGGCGCACTACCTCGATCTGGGACTGCACATCGGCATCACGGGTATTCTGACCATGAAAAGCCGCGGGGCCCCGCTCCGGGAGATGGCCTCCCAAATCCCGCCTGATCGCCTTCTGGTCGAAACGGACGCCCCCTATCTCACCCCCTCCCCCGAGCGCCACCGCCACCGGCGCAACGAACCCGCCTTTGTCAAATCCGTGCTGCTCAAACTGGCCGAGGTTCGTCAAGTCGATTCTGAGGAGTTGGCACAAACGATTTGGGAAAATACCTGCAGGTTATATAATCTGGTAGAAGGTTGAGGGCAGAAGGTATAAGGTATGAACCATTTTCAGCAATCCGAGCGATAAGGCAGAAAGCAGCCTATTTTGCCATCAAATGGGCAACCGCCTGCTCCAGCCCATCGATGGACAACTCGAACATGGGAAAAATCTCGCCAATGGCGTGGATGGTGCGGGTGTAGTCCCACATGGATGCGGGAATGGGGTTTAACCAGGCGGCGTGGGGAAACGTGTCTGCCAGAAATTTGAGGCATTCTATACTTGGCATGCCGCTGCGCTCTTCGAGGTGGATCGACCCGTCGGTGGCCATCAGCTCGTAGGGCGCCATGCTGGCATCACCCACCAGTACCAGGCGGGTTTCGGGGTCAAAACGGGCGAATTCATCGATGCGCTGGGGCTTTTTATACCGGGCGGGGTCCTCCCACAACGTGCTGTAAACGGTATTGTGAAAAAAATAGGTCTTCAGGTCTTTAAATTGAGCCCCGGCATAGTCAAACAGGGTTTGAACGACCTGCACGTAGGGATCCATGGACCAGCCGCCGTTGTCGATGGCCAGGATTACTTTGAGTCGGTCTTTTAAGCGCCGGTCAAAAATGATCTCGATTTCACCGCCGTTTTTCATGGTATGGTAAATGGTGGCGTCGATATTGACTTCATCTTTGGGACCCACCGGAATTAAATTCCGCAGGCGCTTCAGTGCCTCTCCCACCATGGCGTGGGTCAGCGGACCGCTTTGGGAATAGTCCTTGTAGCGTCGGTCCATCGCCACCTTGACGGCCGATTTATTGCGGCCGACGCCCCCCACTCGCATGCCCCCGGGGTGATAGCCCGAATGGCCCACCGGCGAGTAGCCGCCGGTGCCGATCCACTTGCCGCCCCCGTCGTGCTGCTCGGTCTGCTCCTTGAGGCGTTCTTTGAAATACTCGATCAGCTCTTCCGGCGTCAGCTTTTGCAGCGCCGATTCATCCATCCCCAACAGTTTGGACATTTCCTTGGGATTGTTAAGCCAGGATTCCAGCATGGTCCTGGCCAGATCATCGAGCTCCATGCTTTCGGTGTCGGGCAGCTCAACCCCTTTAAAATGATAGGCAAAAACCTGATCAAACAGGTCAAACCAGCGTTCGCTTTTCACTAAAATGGCACGGGATGAGGTATAAAAATCATCGAGCGATGTCACCAGACCCAGGGACAGCGCCTTTTGAAGGGTCAAAAAAGCCGTCGGGCTGACCGGGACACCGACTTCTTTTAATTTATAGAAAAAATCGACAAACATATGCTCACTTTGTTCGCGGTTTTAGGATCGCTTCGCTTAACGACCGCCGCCTTCGGCGGCTTGAGGTTGGAGGCTGATTGTCAGAAATTAGAATGGCCCGATCCTTTTTTGCCTCCAACCTAAAGCGAAGCGCTCCTCAAGCCCTGCGAAGCAGGCGGTCCTGACGATTTATTAATTGAGCCTCCGTCCATTAACAGCCCTTTGTGCTCTAGCGTAATCCGGGCTTTTTTTGAATAAAACCCCGAGATACGGCAGATCGCCTTGGGCCAATTGTTTGGGCTTAAAATCCGGATCGGTTGTCAGAGCCCTGATCCAATTTATCAACTCCCGGGTGGCGGGTTTCTTCTCGATGGCATCCAGCTGGCGCATTCGGTAAAATGCCGCGATGGATTTATCCATCAGATCGCTGTCGAGTTTGGGGAAATGGACGCTGATGATTCGGCGCATCATATCCGGATCGGGGAACGCAATGTGATGAAAATTGCAGCGGCCCAGAAATGGATCGGAAAGGTCCTTTTTGGCGTTGGAGGTGATGACAATCACCGGACGGTTCCGGGCAGAAACGGTTTTATCAATTTCGATGATGTCAAATTCCATCTGGTCGAGCACGTCGAGCATGTCATCCTGGAAATCGGTGTCGGCCTTGTCGATCTCATCGATTAGAAGCACGGTTCGAACATCCGCGGTAAAGGCCTGGCCGATTTTACCCATTTTAATGTAGTCTTCGATATTGCTGACATCCCGGCTGGAATCCCCGAAGCGGCTGTCATTGAGACGGGTTAAGGTGTCATACTGGTACAGGGCGTCGACCAGTTTCATGCTCGACTTCACATTCAACACGATTAACGGCATCTTCAGGCTCTCGGCGATGGCATGGGCCAGCATGGTCTTGCCGGTGCCGGGTTCCCCTTTCAGCAGCAGCGGCATCTCAAGCGCCATCGATATATTGACGATCCTTGCCAGTTCACTATCCAAGACATAACGGGTGGCCCCGTCGAATGTTCCCCCACTGTTGTTGTCTACCATGAATCTCCCCATTCTCTTTGATATTTATAAAAGTTAAGATGTTAATCATATTGGCGATAAAAAGCCCCCCACCAAAATGGGGAGAGGTTATTGGTTACTGGGTTTAGGCGCACCTCAGATAGCACGGATCGAGGCGTCATCCAGCCATGTTAGGCAGCGGTATGAAATCTGGCGTTATACGATTACCAATCCGCTTTGCTGATATGCAATCCCAATAACCAGTAACCAATAAAAAATAACACCTGATCGAGCGTTTTATGCTCAATCAGAAATAGCGTTTCCTGATTTCCTCAGAAATCTCCCTGGTAACTCTAAGCACTTTTTTGGCAAGATCAATGCTCAGTGTCCCGGCTCCGCAGGCCGGTGTTATCAGGGACTGTTTTATCAACTGTCGTGGATCGATGCCCAGGGCTGCGACCTGCTTGACCTGTTCCTCAAACCGGCGCACCAACGATGCGGCGGTCTCTTTTTCAAGATCGTCGGCATTTAAGGTCGGCACCAATCCCCAGGCCAAAAACTTGCCGGCATCCAGAAAGGCCCTGAGCTGATCGGGATAAAGGATAAACCGGTCGAAATAGCCATAGGCATCGAAGCTGACAAAATCAGCTGCAGAGTCCAGCACCAGCGACCAATCGGTATTGGCACATACGTGCACACCGATGAGCCCGCCCGCCTGATGAACCGGCTCAAACACATCCTCAAGGCACTGCATCACCTCTTCGCGGGCAATGCTGGTAAACTCCGATGAGCCAAAGCCGGCCAGGCCGGGCTCGTCAACGAAAATAATGACCGGCCGCTGAAATTCAGCCAGCCGCTCCGCCTGCCAGCGGGCCTTCAGAGCCAGCAGCTTGACGGCCGCGTCTCTGATTTGGGGGTCATAAAATATGGCCCGCTTCTCCTGATCGGCGATCCCGGTACAAAACGTAAAAGGGCCCGTAATTTGTCCTTTAACGGCTGCCGGGATATTGGCGGCCGTTTGAAGGCGCTTTGCCAGCGTAAAAAAGCCCTGGGCGGTGTCTTCAGTCAGGGCAAATCGGGAGG
>JAFDCJ010000113.1 GCA_019312835.1 Deltaproteobacteria bacterium | reverse complement strand
TTGGTATCAAAGCCGTTTCGCAGCAGGTGATGCCGCAAATCGTCCCGCCGGGCCGGATCCACCGTCAGGGGATAATACACGTAAATGTGATCCCCCTCAACCGTATCCGGGGTCCTAATCCCGGGCACGTCGCCCAGATTTTCGGTCAACATGCGGGCATTTTGCCGGGCGCCTTCATTGAATGCGTCGATATGGTCCAGCTGTCGCAAACCGATGGCAGCCTGGAGGTTGGACAGGCGGCTGACGCGCGGGTTGAGGTTTTGGAATTCGTCGAGCAAATCATCGCCCACGGCTGAATCCATCAGCGCCTGGCCCAGCAAAAGCTTCAGCCGCAGGGCCGGGAAAACGGATATGCCGAAAATAAACGGTCGGGTTACCAGCCATAGCACCCAGATGGAGATCGCCTTTTTGATGGCGGCATCTTTTGCCACGGCAGGGGCTTGGGACAGGATTTCAGCCGCCCGCCCGGCAATTTCTTCATCAGCCGTGGCAATGGCGCCCCCGCCAAAACAGGGCATATTCTTACCCTCGGCAAAACTGAAGATGCCGATGTCGCCGAAGGTTCCCGCCTGCCGGCCATTTATTCGCACACCGCAGGCATGGGCACAATCCTCGAGCAGCCGGACATGGCGCTGCCTGGCCAGGTCCGCCAAAGGCTGGATGGGACAGGGTTGGCCGAACAGATGGGTGGCCAGTATGGCACCGGTTTTATCCGTTATTTTCGGTTCAACATGTTCCGGTCCAGAATTGTAGGTTACCGGATCGACATCGCAAAAAACCGGTTTATAACCCAGCATCTTGGCTACCATGGGAATCACGGGAAATGTGAATACCGGGAAAATAATCTCGGCGCCTTCTTCCAGGTTTAAAGATTCAAGGGCCAGCTGGAAGGCCGTACGGCCGGATGAAGCGCCGAACACGTGGGGGACCTCCAACCATTGCCCGAATTTGCGGTAGAATTCTTGTATTGCCGGTCCTTCCTGGACCTTATCGCCGATGATGCTGCCGATAAGCGTCCGCAGACTTCCCGGCGGCAAATTCACGCATCTGCGCGGGACGGAACCAATCAGCGCCATAGAACGATTCTCCTCATGAGTTATTTGGATATTAATTATCGGGGCAAGATGCCGCTCCCGACATCTGATACAGACATTGCTGAATATACCATAAAATGGGATAGATAAGGTTAAGCTTCAGGCGCTGTCTCCTGTCCCTTCATCGTATCGGATGAACCAGGTGCGTCAAGGCTCTTCAACGGAACATCCCGCCAGGTGCGCAAACCGATCACGCGCCGCAGGGACCATGTCAGCACCCCCAGGCCAATGTGAAGCCAATAATCTAAAAAGCGGTTGACCACCGTCACCGAGCCAGCAACCGGTGATGAGAGGCCCAATACGCGCAAGCAGCTGTAAAGGGTGATTTCGACCACACCGGCGCCCGATGGTGTGATCGGAAACGCCGATGCCAGCAGCGGTATCATCGTTAGAAAAACTGCTTCAGTTAAACCGAATGGTATGCCAAAAGCCTGCAGCAAGGCGAAAATCCAGGCCGTTTCCAGTACCCAGATCAGCAGGGTCAGGGCGGCTATCGGCACCAGTTCCTTGGGCCTGGGCCACATGCCGGTGTGAAATGCCTGGATCATCTGCTGAATTTTTTCCGGTATCCAGGCGGGCACCTTTTGTTTGAACAAAAAGAATACCACCATGATGGACGTGGCCCCCACTGCAATAATGCCGCCGCCGATCAAACTCCAAACCACTGCCCTGGGCAGACGGGCCGCAAATAATATCCAGCAGAACAGCGCTGCCAGCGTCAGGATAATCCAGGCATCGATCATGCGCAGAAACACGATCGAACCCAGGGCGGCTGACCGCCGGATCTTAAAGTTGATCCGGGCCAGGTGAGCGGCATACAGATCCCCCAGCTTGGCCGGGACCAGATTGTCCACGAAATTATAAAAGAACACCAGCAACCCGAATTTGACGCTGCCGTCCTTTACGGGCAGATGGATCAAACATCGGCGCCAGCGCATGCCGCGCACGAGATAGGTCGCATAATGGGCCAGGGCCCCGGTGATCACCCACTGTTTGTCACAGGCGGCTATTTCATGCCAAATTTGTTTGAGATCCACCATGGTCGCCGCGAAAATCAGAATAATGCCGGCGATAACGATACTCAGGTAGGTGGGCCAGCCCCATAGTGCCGGTGTTTTGGCGCCGTGGTTGCTTGAGTTCTGGTTAATAAAATCGTTCATTTAACGGGTCATCTTCTTACCGCTCAACCGTATCGGTGCGGGCAGCCCCAAAAAGGAAACCGCTCATTGCTGAACGGTTTGGAATGTAATCCATCAAGTTTAAAATGGTAGGCACGGGGAGATTTGAACTCCCGACTTCTACCGTGTCAGGGTAGCGCTCTCCCCCTGAGCTACGTGCCTGTATAGATTTCATGCTTGAGTAGCACCGGATCCAATCTGTGTCAAGGTATTTTCTATACCCTAAAGTATGTAAAGATAAATGCTGAACGGGCTGAGTCAGAACTGGATGCGAAAGAACGACACATCTGAGACGACCCTACCCCGGAATGAGCTCGACTTTCAGGCTCTCCGGTGTGACTTCAAAAATATTAATTCCGAAGGATTTGAAATTTTGCTGCATCAGCGCGGCAGCCAGGTCCTGGGGTTTGCCAATGTATTCAACCTGCAGGGTGGCCTCATTGGGTTTGATCTCTTTGACGCGAATGCCTTCCACACCTGAGATGGTATTCAATGTCTTGCGAAATTTAACATAATGGGCGAGTTGATTGGTGCCGAGAATGACCACTTCAACCACCGAAGGCCGGCCGGCCTGCTTTTGCCAGACGGTTATCAGTTCCTCGGCAAGCGCGGATCCCGCCATGTCACCGGCATCCGCCAGCGCCTCCCGTCCGCCGACGGCGTCAATTTCGCTGACGGCAACCGCCGTGCGGGTCAGATTTAACATCGGTTCAGCTGAATCCGACCGCAACGCCCGCAACGTAACCGTTCCGTTAAATGAGCGCATGGCCGACCCCATGATGTTGGTCGATGGACTCGCCGCCGAACTGCCCAGCACGATGATATCGGCGTTGAGGGCCGCACCGAGTTCAGCCGCCTCCAGATCGGTTAAATCCGGCCTGTTTATATCATCCCAGTTCACCAGGGGGCGGTTGCGGGCACCCCGGTGGCTGACAATCGTAAAACCGGCTTCCTGCAGATGCGCAACCATGGATGCTTCCGCAACGGCGACAAAGCTTGATCCAGATGGGCTCCACCAGAACATGGGAAATTCCTGGTCCAAATTCTGCTCGGCGATTAAAAATAATACGGTCGGCAGGGTTTTTGAAGCTCGCAAAATACCCGCATCGGTCAATTCTTTAGCTATTTTTTTCCCGGACACCGTGGCTTGAACAACGACGCGGTAAGATTTCTCCTGGGCGGCTTCGGTCAGCACTTTATAGCCCTGAATGAAGGTATTCGGTTGGTCGAACAACAGTTCGCTCAGCTGCGAAAAATTACCGACCAGGGACTCGACCTCCATCAGTTCATTGGTCATGAGGGCCACCGCCGTTACCAAACCGTCTGAAATGGCTTTTTCCCGGGCAGCCGTGACATTATCGCCCTGCAGGGCCGCCGTTCCCACCACCACAAAGGTTTTGGTCGTGGCAGACTCCTGGGCCTGAACCGCATTGAAGGATGTCAGCAGCAGGGCCAGACTGACGGCCACCAGCATCAACCCGCTAAAATTGTTACGAACTTTCAGCATATTGCTCAACTCCTGTAGGGGGCATTTCGTTATAGAAGCAACTATCCATAAACAAAATATCTTCGAGAATCAAGAGGATTAGTGATTTAACTATTTTCTAAACCCGCCTTGCAAGCGCATAATCCGCGATATCCAGCATGGTCTGTCTGGTGGGCGAAGGATTAAAAATTGACAGCGCCGCTTTGGCTGTTTCGATATAGGTCGTCGCCCTTTCTTGCGTGTATTCGATACCGCCGTATTTCTCTAAATATCCAATCAGGGTTTTAAAATCTTCGGTTGCAAATTCATTGTCCTGTATAATCTTGATCATCAGCTGCCGATCATCCGACCGCGCTTGTTTCAACGCGTAGATCACCGGCAGCGTGAGTTTTCCCTCTCTCAGATCGGCGCCTACCTCCTTGCCGAAATCGGCTGTCTGCAGCGTATAGTCGAACAGATCATCGGCCATTTGGAAGGCGATGCCCAGGTTGTAGCCATATTCTGCCAATGCCTTTTCTTTTTCTTCCGGTGCATCGGAAATGATGGCGCTCACCTGGCAGGCAGCTTCGAACAGCATGGCGGTCTTGCGGCGGATAACCTCCATGTATTCGTCTTCGGACAGCTTGACATCGCCTTTGCGCATCAGCTGATGGACTTCACCCTGGGACATATTTTCGGTAAGTTTTGCCAGGACCTGAACAACCCTGAGGCTGCCGGTACCGGCCGAGATAGACAGCGCTCTGGCCAACAGGTAATCGCCAACCAGAACGGTGATGGAATTGCCCCAGGTCGCGTGGGCCACCTTTTTCCCCCGGCGCATGGCGGCTTCGTCCACCAGATCGTCATGCAGCAGGGTGGCCGTATGCAGGTATTCCAGGGCGGTTGAAAAGGTCTTCTCGTAATCGCCGGAATAGCCGCATAGCCTGGCGGCAAGGACCATTAACAGCGGCCGCAGCCGTTTGCCGCCACTAAACAGAAGGTGGCCGGCCACTGCGGATACCAGATCCAGGTAAGGATTCAAATTGTCGGAAAGGGCTTTCTCGATGTCATGCAGGTCAGTTTCAACGGCAGAAAGGATCTTCCGCTTGAGGTCATTCATATCGGCTCTCCCATCAGGTCATACTCCATCGTGTCCGTCACTCGCATATCAACAAACCCGCCGATTTTCAATCCAAAAGGCATCTTGGCCGTGTTGATGTAGGTCAAGCCGTCCACTTCCGGTGCCTGGAAGTTCGTACGTCCGGCAAAAAGATGCTTGTCCAGGGACTCCTCGACCAGGACCTGGACGGCTTTGCCGATATATTTGCGGTTGTTTTCGGTGGAGATGCCTGACTGGGTGGACATGAGCTCGTGATAAC
This sequence comes from Deltaproteobacteria bacterium, assembly GCA_019312835.1. Taxonomy (GTDB): domain Bacteria; phylum Desulfobacterota; class Desulfobacteria; order Desulfobacterales; family JAFDCJ01; genus JAFDCJ01. The sequence goes on along the minus strand of JAFDCJ010000113.1, from coordinate 8,555 downwards.
GGTCGGTAGCCAGGGCCTTGGGAATATGGTTCGGCAGTCGGTGGGAAGCCAGATCATCGGAATCCGAGTAAATAAATACACCTAAATGATCAAAGCGCACATCCTCGACAAATTGCAAAAGCTCCTGGAAATCTTCATCGGTTTCACCCGGGAAGCCGACAATAATGGTCGTTCTCAGAACGGCATCGGGTACCCGTTTACGGATGCGATTAAACAGGCGGTAAAGGTCGTCTTTGGCGTATCGACGCCCCATGTGCTTAAGAATACCGGAACTGACATGCTGAACGGGAATGTCAAAATAAGAGCAAAGCTGACCGTGGGAAGCCAGGGCTTCAATAAACGAGTTTTCGATGCTTTCGGGGTGTCCGTACAGCACCCTGAACCAGGGCGGGGTCTTTCGGTTGAGATCATCAACTCGGATATCGACCAGGCTTTCCATAAGCCGACTGAGATTTGTACGGGTCGGCAAATCATTGCCATAAGCAGTTGTATCCTGGGCAACCAGCACCAGTTCATTTACACCGCCGGCAATCAGCCGGGTGGCTTCGGCAACGATATCTTCCGGCTGGCGGCTTTTCTGTTTGCCGCGCAGCTTCGGAATGATGCAATACGTGCATGATTTGCTGCAGCCCTCGGCAATCTTCAAATAGGCCACGTGCGGCACGGTTAAATCACGGGGAGCATCCTGGGGTTGCAACTCGGTCAGGTCCGGATCCGGCAACACACACATGTTGGCATACTCGGGTTCCCGGACGGCTTTGGCAATCTGTTCAAAAGCGCCGGTCCCCAGAATAACATCAACTTCCGGAAGTGAGCTCAGGATTTCTTCGCGATAGCGCTCCGGCAAACAACCGGTCACCACCAGACGCTTGCATCTGCCCTCTTTTTTATATTCTGCCAGTTCCAGAATGACATCGATGGACTCCTGCGCCGCCTCCTCGATAAAGCTGCAGGTGTTTACGACGATGGTCTCGGCCTCCTCGGGATCTTGGGTAAACGTCCAGCCGGCCTTTTTCAACCGGCCGGTCATAATTTCGCTGTCAACTTGATTCCTGGCACAGCCCAGGCTTTCCAGATAAAGTTTCATGATTCGGCACTTCGTCGTCCGAGCCCCTGATAATAAACCAATCTTCCTGTATCCCTATCGTCCATCATTCCAGCTTTTTGCATGCAGGTGCCACAGGCATAATGATGGGATCAGCTCGGTGATCTCGGGTATACCGAGCCAAGAATGGTTTGATAAGTTTTAATTGCTCATGGAAAAAATAAGGAAGGTGCCGGTTAATGTCAATGCGATCAGATAATCAAATTGGCTAATCGGCTAAGAATGGTTTGCATTTTGTAAAAAGTCGATGGCCCTGTCAATCAGATCCGAACCCTTTTCCTCTTTATCAAGGGCCAGCTCTGCCAGACCAAAGGCTATTTGCAAACGGCTATTCCCAGCTTGAGTCCTATATCCTTCTGAAATTATTTGAAATCGATCACAGAGACGTTGGGCCTCATCGAGTGCCAGCTGCGGCAAAAGGAGGGCAAATGTCTTTCTCCCGTAACGGCTCAGCGTATCCCAGCTGCGGAGTTCCCGCGCAAAAGACTTGCCCAAATGGCTGATAATCTGCTCAACTGCTGGATTGCCCGAAGGGGCGTTTGCAAAGTTCAACTTCATCAAACAAAGTGACAGACTGGTATGCTGGTTTTGCGAACGGCTGATTTCCTTGTCCAGGATTTTTAAAAAATTGCCTTTGCTGCACAAATCCTTGACGTCATCCTGCATTTTTATCTCGGCAAAACATTCGGTCAGGGATTCGAGCCGGTCACATACAATTCCCATAAGGTTTAAAAAAAATTTTTGAGCCGTGAGCGGATACAGCCACTGCAATCGTTTTATCATCTTCCAGTTAATTTTCAAAAGCTCGACAGGAGAGGTGCCGACGACCGTCGCCGACCGCGGCACGGAACGCAGAAAGCCCATCTCGCCCAGTACATCGCCTGTTTTCAACTGATTCACCAGTATGCGGCTTTCGGATTGGTATTCCAGTTCATCGTCTCTGACCGGATCAAATACGTCTACAGTGCCGGAGATGATGGTGTACATCGAGTCGCTGGCATCCCCCTTATGAAACAGAATCTCATCGGTATCAATTTTAATAAGGGATCCGGCCATCAGAATGTAATGGATTTGGGTCCGAGATAAATCCTTAAAGAGCGGAATACCCCTCCGCGGCTCTTCGCCAAGCTTTAACCGCACCAGGTCCCACAGGGTCACCAGCTCGACGTGCCGCACTAACGACGGCAGCAGAATCAGGTCCCCGACCAGCGCCGACAGCGATGTGATCACCATCATAACGCCGAAGATGGCCGTTGGTTTGAAGCTTGAAAACAATAGAACGGAAAACCCCACGCAGATCGTAATCGTTGTAAAGGTAATCGGTCGCCCCACATGATGCAGGGTGTCCCGGATCGCCCGCTCGTCATCCAGATCTTTTCTGAATTCCTGGTTGTAGCGCGCTAAATAATGAATGGTGTCGTCCACCGCCAACCCGATAGCGATACTGGCGATTAGACTTGTTACCAGAGAAAGCTCGATTCCGAGCCAACCCATAATTCCAAAATTGATAATAATTGGAAACAGATTGGGAATGATAGCGATGAGACCCACTTTGCTCGACAGGAACAGGATAAACATGGTCCCGAATACAAGAATCATGGTGATGGATAGGCTTTTAATTTGTCCGATAGTCACCTGATGACTGCTGGCAGCGATGGCGATGCCAAGCCCGGTCACCTCCCAGCTCAAATCCTTGGAGAAATTCTGCTCGGCATAGGCGAGTGTGCTTTCTCTAATTTGAAGAAACTCCCGTGAACTTGAAATGTGGGTCAGCAATACAATGTTGGCTTTTGAAAAATCGGAATTCATGAAGCGCGTGAGCATGTCTTCACCGAGGATAGTGGCATAATTGTTCATCAGCATTCGCAGTTCAAAACCCTCCTCGGGTAAGCTGTAGTACTTTGGATCGTAATGGTTGAGAACATAGTTGACCAGCTTTAGATAATCGGCAAATGACAGTGATTTATCCACACCGGGCAGCTGAACCAGAAATTCCTGAATCCGCGCGATATCTGCCAGGTGTTTGGGATCTTCGAAATAATCGGCTTCGGGCTGTCCCATGACAATGTTGATGGGAAAGCTTCCGGACAATGTCTGGTAAATATCGTTAAAGTTTTCTTTTACCTGGGTGCCTTCTTTTAAATAGCCGACCGGATTGGTTTCAACGCGAATACGAAAGATGCCGATCAGACAGATCAGAACCACCGCCCCGATGACCGGCAAAACGATTTTCTGGTGATCCAGGTTCAGATCAATAATTTTCTCGATAAAGCGATAGAAAAAAGAAGTGGTCTTAATCTTCTCTTGCGATTCGCTGGCGGGCAGGGGAATAAAACTCATGGCCGCCGGCAGAAAGGTCATCACAACAATCAGGATGCTGAAAATACCGAAACAAGAGAAAATTGCAAATTCCTGGATGGCAGAAATCCGGTTCACCAGTAGAGACCCCAAGCCGATGGCGGTGGTCAAAACCGCCAGGCTGGTGGGCAGGGCGATGTTGGCATATGTCCTGGTGAGGGCTTCGGCGGTCGATTTTGCTTCTTGCTGACTGTTGATATACTCTGAAACAATATGCAGGCAGTAGGCTGTTCCCACCGCCACCAGAAAAACGGGGACAATCATCGTCAGCATCGACAGGGGTATGGCTAGATATGCCATGAAACCGAGGGTCCAAACCAGCGCCAATCCCATGGATGCTAGCGGGAGCAAAACATACTGCGCCTTGCGAAACAAATAGAAAAGAATAATGGCAATAAGCAAAAAGGTAAAAGGGGGTAGGCGAAAAAAATCATTTTGGGTAAATTTGACCAGCGCCTCCGAGACGAGGGGCATGCCGATCTGATAAAGCTTTAGCTCTTGGGGGCTATCGGCAAGCAGTTTCCGAACCTCCCGGATTACCTGATCAGGATCAACATCATTTTTCAAGACCAGTGTCAACGCAGTGGTTTTGCGGTCGGTGGAAATAAGATTTTTCTGAAATAGATCTACCGGTTGCACCAGGGCTGAAAATTTTTCCATATCCCATTTACCGGAAACATCAATGGCCTTTTTGATTCCCGGAAGGCTGATGACACGCCTGACGCCCTCTATGTCGGCGGCATTTTCAGCCAGCTGCCCAATTTTGCGGAAGGTAACGGCATCGAATACATTGTTGCATTTAATGACAACCCGGATGATCTCGTCGGAACCAAATACTTTTTTGAAAGCGTTGTACTGAGCAGTTTCGGAAAGGTCTTCTATCTGAAGGTCATAGATGGAAGTTTTAAATGAGAGATCCGGCAACCGCCACGCGAATAATATCGTAATCGCAGCGATGATAAGCATGACGATTAAGGGCCGGTTGAGTATCCATCCGAAGATTTCTCTTAATAGGAATCGCATGGAAGCCTCGCATTTTTATTAGAGAAATAGGATCAGAAAGCGACGTAAAAGTGAAATCAGATGTGCAGCGAGTCTAATAAACCAATTTTTTAAAATGAATTCAATGTGATGTCAAATATAATCTACCGTTGAATCATTTCTTTGAAGCCTTTTGAACGGTAATCAGCCAGCCTGCCGTTGTGTTGCTCAACCACAATGAGACCTTCAACGCCATCGAGCCGGTTAATCATTTCCAGACCTTTATTCACCCCCATTACCATCACCGCTGTTGCAATCCCGTCGGCCATCGTGCAAGTTGAGCATACAATCGAAGCACTCACAACCCTGTTTGACACCGGGAAACCGGTGCGCGGATCAATTACGTGGGAATAACGTATCCCGTTGACTTCAAAAAAATTACGGTAATCACCGCTGGTTGCAAACCCCTGGTTGCTCAATGCAACGACCGCATATATGGCGTCAAAAGCGGCATCCGCACGGGGCCGGTTGATTCCGATGCGCCATGGCGTGGTTTCTCTAGTGCGCCCGGCAGCAAATATTTCACCGCCAATTTCAACCAGATAATTCCGGTAACCCAGGTTGTTCAGCAAAGCGGCAACCTGATCGACGCCATATCCTTTGGCGATCGACGACAGGTCAACGGTGACAGCAGCCTGATTTTTTACCAGAAAACCGGAATCCAGGACATCAATATTTGTAAAACCGATCGCCGGTAAAAGGGCGCCAATCTCACCTTTGGGTGGAATCTTACCCCTGGTGCCGCTGCTCCCAAAGCCCCAGAGGTCCACCAGGGGGTTTACGGTACCGTCCCAGGCCCCATCGGAAAGCCTGTGAATCTCTTGGCCGGCTTTCATGACCTGCAAGAAATCATTGGAAATTTTAAACTTCTGCCCCACCTTGTTAAAGCGGTTAAAACGGCTGATCTCGCTGTCCCGTCGGTAGGTGGACATGCTCTGGTTGATCTCTTCCAGCCGGCTGTCAATTTTTTCTTTGACGCTTTCAAGTTCCCGCACATCGTCGCCAACCACCTTAACCATATAAGTCGTCCCCATTGTCCGCCCGCGAATCACATACTCCTGCTTGGCATCACCGGTTGAGGATAGAAAGGTTAAAGCAACTGCTATTGTAATAATTTGGAGATACTTGCTCATATGCATAAATTCGGCTGAACGGCATGGTGCAGAGTAGGGTCGGCCACTGTGCCGACCGGTTGGGTCTTTAACGCGGATACAACTCCGGCGGGCACCGTGGTCCGCCCTAATGGCAGAGTAAACAAAAATTCAGCCATGCGTTGCCCTGTGTCCTCAGTGAATTTCAAGTAATAGTGATCATCGCGGCTGGAAAGCCGCTCCCACAATCTATTTTATTTTTAATTAGATCTCCTGGAACCGGTTTTGGCGCCCCCGATTTTGCATTCTTCTTTTCTGAATGAGAGATTTTTTCGATGGGCAAATAAAGCCGAAGCGTGCCTGTCCACCAGGTTTGTTACTAGCTTTATCTATAGCATGTTAAACCGGGTTTTAGAATCCCAGATTATGTTCGAGGGTAAGGCGTCAAAACGGTTCAAAAGCGGAGCGTACACGAAGTACGTGAGCATTTTGAACCGTTTTGCAACGCAGCCATCGGACATAAGATGGGGTTATAAAACCCGGTTTTAGCAGATGCGGGGAAGCTGCTCTCCAGCAAGCATCTCCACAATCCTGCTGCCGCCGATGCGGGTCTCCATAATTACCTGACCGTGGTGATCGTCAACCACCTCCCCTATTACGGCAGCATCTTTACCAAAGGGGTTTTCCTGAATGGCGGCCAATACCGCTTCGGTGTCAGCTGCCGTAACGAAGGCCAGCAGCTTGCCCTCATTGGCCAGATACAATGGATCAAACCCCAGCAACTCGCAGGTTGCCGCCACTTCATTTTTCAGTGGAATTTGGGCCTCAACAATTCTGATACCCATGTTTGACTTTGCGGCAATCTCATTTAAAGCCGTGCCGACTCCACCCCGGGTGGGATCCCGCAGCACATGGATACCGTTGCTGACAGAAAACATGCTGCTGACCATGTGGTTCAACGCCGCTGTATCACTGGTGAGGCTGGTTTCAAAGCTCAGGCCTTCACGCTGGGTTAAGATGGTAATGCCGTGATCGGCAATGGTGCCGCTTAAAATGATTCGATCACCGGGTCTGGCCTTGTGACTGGCGATGTCGACATCCGGCGGTATCAAACCAAGCCCGGAGGTGTTGATAAAAATTTTGTCCACCGCACCCCTGGGCACCACCTTGGTATCACCGGTTACCACGGTAACCCCGGCCATTTCAGCAGCTCTGCCCATTTCGCCCACAATCGTTTCAAGATCCCGGGAGGAAAAGCCCTCCTCTATTATCAGACCGACACTCAGATAAACCGGTTGTCCGCCGCACATGGCCACATCGTTGACGGTCCCGTTAATGGCCAGATCGCCGATATTGCCGCCGGGGAAAAAGATCGGATCGACCGTATAGGAGTCCGTCGAAAATGCAATCCGCCTCCCGTCAAGTTCCAGGATGGCGCCATCATTTAGCTGGGCCAGAATCGGATTGTTAAAAACAGGCAACATCATATCGGTGGTTAATTGGTGGGAAATCTTACCCCCGCTGCCGTGGTCGAGCAGTATCTTGTCGTTTTTCATATTCGTCACACGCTTTTTGGGTCCTTGGTTTTTAGTGGCCAAGAACTAAATGGTTTAAGGTATAGGGTAGAAGGTAAATGATTGAATGGCTCAAGGCGCAGGGCGCAGGGCTTAAGGCCAAATGCAGCCAAAAGGGATTTCCCGGTTTTAACCTTGCGCCCTGAGCCTTCAGCCTTTTACCTTATACCTTACACCGTATACCTTCCACCACTTGGTTTTTGCTCCGGTATTGGATGCTTTCACCGCATTCTGGTATCCCCAAAATTAGATATGGTACTTATAATACGCCGCGCAGGTCCCCTCAGTCGACACCATGCAGGGCCCCACCGGATCAACCGGGGTGCACACCGTCTTGTACAAGGGGCATTCCGGTGGTGTTTTGGCGCCGGTTAAAATTTCGCCGCAGGCACAGCCCTTGGGATCCAGGGAGCCGGTGACCTTGATATCAAAAATCTTGCCCGCGTCATGACGTTCATATTTTGGCCGAATCCCCAGACCGCTTCGGGGAATTACGCCGATGGCACGCCAGCGGGCATCGATCGTTTCGAAAACATCATCCAGCATTTCCTGGGCTTTGGTGTTCCCCTCGAAGGTAACGGCGCGCTTATAGGCATTTCCAAGACTCGGATGCCGGCTTTCAATCTGTTCGACCAGCATACTGATGGCCTGCAGGATATCCGCCGGTTCGAATCCGGCGATGACACAGGGAATTTGATGTCGTTTGCTAAACGGCAGATAGGCCTTTTCACCGATAATCACCGAGACGTGCCCGGGTAAAATAAAACCGTCGATGTTGACATGATCTGCGGCCATTAAAGCCTCCAGCGCCGGCGGCACCAGTTTATGGGCGCAAATGACCGAGAAGTTGCCCACCTGCATCTGGTCTGCGGAATAAATGGCCGCTGCGATGGTGGGGGCGGTGGTCTCAAAACCGACCCCGAGAAACACCACGCGCTTGTCCGGATTCTTTTGGGCAATTTCCAGGGCATCAACGGTCGAATAAACCACCCGGATATCCCTTCCCTCGGCCCGTTGCTTTTGCAGGGATGATGTCGTGCCCGGAACCCGCATCAAATCCCCGAAGGTCGTAATGATGACGTCTTCAACCCGGGCGAGTTCGATGAAAGCATCGATTTCGGTTTGATCGGTCACACAAACCGGACAGCCGGGACCGGACAGCAGGGAAATGCTGGACGGCAAAACGGTACGGATGCCGCTGCGAAAAATAGAAACCGTGTGGGTTCCGCAAACCTCCATCAAACGAATGTCGCGGGAGCTCGTATTTTTAATTTTTTTGATCAGGCTCTGAGAAATCTCTGAATCCCTGAACTCATCTATGTATTTTAAAACCATCGTCGTAATCCTTTAGAAAAATTAAAAATGATCGCTACCGCTTTCGGAGCG
>JAFDCJ010000112.1 GCA_019312835.1 Deltaproteobacteria bacterium | reverse complement strand
CTTCCAGACCGGATGAACAGAAGCGGTTAACAGTGGCCCCGGTGGTCTCGACCGGAAATCCGGCCATGCGCGCGGCAATGCGGCCAATGTTCAGCCCCTGCTCGGCTTCCGGAAAAGAGCAGCCTACCATGATATCTTCAACATCTTTTTTCTCCAGGTTGGCGGTTCTCTCGACCGCTGCGGATAAAATAAACGACAGCAAATCTTCCGGTCGGGTATCCTTGAAAGCGCCTTTGTTGCGCCGACAGCCGGGGGTACGAATACTTGTTACGATATATGCATCACGCATCTCAATGTCCTCCTAATTTATTGCGGCTGGAAGCCGCTCCCACAAATTATTCCGTAAACTTAAAAAATCACCTAAATAAGAAATGAGAGATTTTTTCGATAGGCAAGGCCGCACAAGAGTTTTAGGCCGAGGCGTACTGTTAGTAGGTCAAGGTCTAAAACTCGCGGAGAACGCAGCATATCGGAAAAAGATCCATTTCGATTAATTTCTAAGGGGTTTGCCCGTCTTCAACATATGCTCAATTCTGGCCTGGGTCTTTTCCTGCTTCAGAAAATCGATGAAAGCTTCCCTTTCATGGGTCAGAATAACATCATCGGTTACCTCGGCATTGTCTCTGACCTCACCGCCGCTGATGACATAGGCGATTCGCCGCGCCAGGAACGCATCATATTCACTGATAAACTGACCATTGGCCATATCGGCGATCTGGGCCGCTACCATTCCCTGGGCAGCCTGGCCCAGCACCCTGAACGGCCGCTTTAGCGGCGGGGCGTATCCGTTGTCCAGCATGGTGAGAACTTCTTTCTTCGCTTCCCCGATAAGATGATCCCGGTTCATTACGATGCGGTCCTTCGGGCCCAGAAAACCATTGGCCCGGGCTTCAGCGGCCGATGTGGAGACTTTGGCCATGGCAATCGACATAAACACCGGGATAAAAAATTTGGCCAGATCCAATTCGGTTACCGCCTCCGGGACCGAATCTAAAAATTTACGCCATAAATTAAGGCATCCGCCCCCGGCCGGAAGCAAGCCGACCCCGATTTCGACCTGACCCATGTATAATTCGGCATGCGCCACCGATCTGTCCGCAGCCAGACTGAGCTCGCAGCCCCCGCCCAGGGTCAGACCAAAGGGGGCGGCCACCACCGGAAAGGGTGCGTACTTTAAGTTCAGCAATCCATATTGCAGGCCGGCAATCATCTTTTCAAGGTCTGCAAACCGGTTAGCTTTGACCGCCATGGCGACTTCCACCAGATTGGCGCCGGCGGAAAAGGCCCCCGGCATGCCGCCGGCCTGATTGCCGATGACCAGTCCGGCCGCTGTGCGATCGACGGTTTCCAGGACCTCGGGTAAAAATTCGACGATTTCCCGGTTCAATGAATTCATCTTGGTGTGCAGCTCGAGGCACAACACATCATCACCCAGATCGACCAGCGAGGCGGACGCATTTTCTTTGACGACTTTGCCGGTGGATTTCAAAGCGTCCAGCGACACGATATTGGCACTGACGGTTCTCTCCTGATACGTTCCGCTGGCGAAATCATAATAGAACAATTTGCCGTTTTCGGTTTTGTAAAAGCATGAATTCCCGCCAGCCAGCATTTGTTTGACCTTGGCCGGAACCGCCAGGCCGTCTTTTTCCATTCTGGCAACCGATTTTTCCAACCCGATGGCATCCCAGGTTTCAAAGGGGCCCATCTCGAAGTTGAATCCCCACTTCATGGCATTATCAATTTCCACGATCGTGTCCGAGATTTCCGGTATGCGGTTGACAGCATAGATCAGGTTGTTGGCGATGGCTTTCCAGGCGAATTGGGCGCCCCGGTCATCGCCGTATACCACTGTGCGAATTTTCTCAGGTAATGATTTCGCCTCTTTGGCTTTTTCAAGGCATGGAAAACTTGCGAATTCGAACTCGTTGTATTCCAGCGTCGCGGGATCAATCACCTTGCGGATGGGCTTCCAGTCCGGTGTCAGGTCCGTCTTATAGAACCCGCCCTGGCTTTTTTTGCCCAGCAGGTTTTTTTCAATCATGGTGTTAACGAATTCCGGCATGACAAAGCTGTCGCGCGCGTCATCATCCACCACCAGCTCGTAGGTATTCCTGGCGACATGGGCCAGGGTATCCAAGCCCACCAGATCGGCGGTTTTGAACATGGCCGTTTTGGGCCTTCCCATTGCCGCGCCGAACAAGGCATCCACCTCGGGTATGGTCATCTGGTCCTCAAGGGCCATTTGAATGGTTTTGACCATGCCCTGGACGCCGATGCGGTTGCCGACAAAATTCGGGGTGTCCTTGGCCCACACAATCCCCTTGCCCAGGTAGCGTTCGCCGTAGTCGGCCATGAAATCGAGGATTTCAGGGAGTGTTTCCTCTCCGGGAATGATTTCCAACAGTTTCATATAGCGCACCGGATTGAAAAAATGAGTTCCGAGAAAATGCTGCCTGAAGTCCTGGCTGAGTCCTTCGGACATGGCCTTTAGCGGAATGCCGGAGGTATTGGAAGAGACGATCGTCCCCTTGGTCCTGACCGGTTCGATGCGTTTGAAGAGATCTTTTTTGATCTGCAGATTCTCAACCACCACTTCAATGATCCAATCCACATCAGCGATTTTGTCGAAATCATCTTCAAGATTGCCGATCGAGATTCGATCGACATCTTTTTTCTGCATCAATAAAGCGGGATGAGACCCCAGAACGGCGTCCAGGCCGGCTTTTGCGATGCGATTTCTGGCGGTCGGATCCTTCTTTTCCGCTTCGTCCAAATCAAAGGGAACAATGTCCAACAGCAAGGTTTTGACACCGGCGGCTGCAAGCAAGGCCGCAATACCGCCTCCCATAACACCGGAGCCGATAACAGCCGCTGTTCTGATCTTTCTTTTCATGGTAACCTCCTCATTTAGGTGGGCAAGCCACTTGCAGTATAATGAATGAATATTCATTCATTAACAAACCCGTTATCACCTTGTCAAGAAAAATAAAAATTAAATCCAATCAATGGTGCTAAAAATATATATTATATTATTACAGTATATTAGAAGATATGAAAATTTAATGAATCTGACTGAAAAGATTAGACGGATCAAAAAAGACCAGAATTTCGCTGGTGAATATTCGTTCAGTCACTCCTGGAGGGGCCGTCAGCGGATCCATGAAGGGGCCGTCATCCGGTTCAACATCCTGCACACCAATCATCCGCTGCAGGTGGGTAGGTAGGGACCTAAATGAGCGTCGCACGCTCATTTAAGTGCCTAGCTTTTGGGGAATTGTTTGGGTCCAAAAATTTTTATTTCCTCGTCCTCATCCGACGTTGCCTCGTGATCCACCGCGGCCGGTTCGTTGTCGGGCGCTTCAGTGTTCGATGCGGACGGGGCCTCAGGGATGGGTTGTCTTGTTTTGAGTATTTGGGACGGAATGTAGATTTCATTGCCGGCCACCAGATGATCGGGATCAAGCTTCGGGTTGGCCTTGGCAATAACCTTCCAGTTGGCGGCATTGCCGGTGTACCAGTTGGCTATCACCGCCATCTTTTCGCCATCGCGCTTGACGGTGTGGGCAAAATAATTTTCGGTATAACGTGCCGCAAGTTTTTGCGGTAAGGGTTCTTTGGTCTTCAGCAATTTGGCGGGAATCAGAATGACATTGCCTTTTTTGATGCGGTTGGGGTTGATGCGGGGGTTGGCCTTGGCCAATTTTCGCCAGTTTCTCGATGAGCCCGTGTACCAGCGGGCAATCAAAGACATCGACTCCCCGGGCCAGCGCACCGTGTGCCGGTAACACTCCCTACAGTATCCGGCAGCGTAATTTTTGGGCAGCGCCTTGCGGGTCTCTAACAGGTTAACCGGTATAAATATCTCGCTGCCGGCGGCGACTTTCTGGGGGTCGATTTTGGGGTTGATTTCCGCCAGTTTCCGCCAATTACGGGAATCGCCCGTATACCAGTCCGCCACAATCTCCAGGGTTTCCCATTGCCAGCGCGATGTATGTATAAAATACACATCAGTATTTTTGCGTTTCTCATCATCGGAATCGCCAAAATTGAAGGTGTCTTTAACCGATTCGGAGACACTTGTCTGCCATTTATCCAGTTTCTGACCGACCCCGCTGCAGCCCAGGCAGACAGAGATCAGGATCAATCCGATAAATCCGACACGGGTCAGATATCGAAGATGGGTTTTCATCCGTTTTCTCCTGTTTTTCGTTTCAATTGTTGCAGGTATTTTTTCGCCGATTTATTTCCGGGATTAAAAGCGACGGCCTGCTCAAGCTTTTTGATGCAGCGGTCGCGCTCGCCCAGTTTCTCATAAATGACGGCAAGGTTGAAAAGGGCCTCATCCGTGAAAGCAGGCTGTAGCTCCACAACCCGCCCGTACATGCTTTGGGCCTTTTGATAGTTTTTAGTAATGGTAAATATATAGCCAAGATTAAAAAAGGCATCCGGCTGTTGCGGGGCCAGCTCCGTCACCCTGAGATAGGTTTGGATCGCCCGGGGATAATCCTGGCGCTCCATGTAGATATAGCCTAACTGGGACAGACAGGATACGTTTTTAGAATCAACATCCAGGGCCTTCAGCAGCAAATTCTGGGCCGCTTTAGAATCCTTTTTTATCATGTCGGTGGCCTGCCCCTGCAGTGCTCTGGCATAATCCGCGGCAATTTCTGCTTGCATGGAAGGTCGGCTGGCCAATACCTCCTCGAACAGCATGGCAGCCAGGATAAACCTTTTGCTTTCAAGCGCGGCTTTGGCTGCGCTTACCTTGGTGTATTCCACTGGTTCAACCGTCGCTGCCGGCTGGGTCGGATAAGCGGAAACCTCGCGTTCCTGCCGTGTGAAGGGCAGTTTTTTATAACCGATATCGGCCAAGACCGCCAAAACCACCAAGCCTAAGATCAACGCAACATGGCGGTAATTCAATTTTCTCAGCTTTCCCCACGGCAGCAGGGTCTTGAGCTTGCTGATCTCCGGCAGCCTGAAAGCGCTTTTGAGCTGCTTTAATTTTTCGAGCAGATATTCTTTGGTCAATATGATGGTGGTCTCATAGGTTTCTTCCGGCGGCCCCGACGGATCCACCGGTGACGGATCTCCGGCTTCATAGACCTGAGACTTGGTCCACAGCGCCAGCTCTTCCTCGGCATACTCTTCTTCAAAAAGATCTTTGATGTATCCCGCAAAGCTCCTGGCATTGGGACGCATCGAAAGCTCAAACATGAACTCCTCAATGTCCGCCTGCATTTCACCGGCGGTCTGGTAGCGTTCGTTCGGGTCCTTTGCAAGGCAGCGGCATAAAATTTCTTTCAATTTGGAAGGCAGGTCGGGAATAACCTCCTCCGGGGGATCGTATTGTGCATCCCTGACCAGGGATAGAACATGCATGGTTTCGCCGGTAAACATACGCCGGTTGGCCAGCAGTTCATATAATATGATCCCGGTTGAAAAAATATCCGACCGGCGATCAATCTGCATTCCATTGGCCTGCTCGGGTGACATGTAAGCCAGTTTGCCCTTGATCAAATTTTCTCTGGTTTGGGTATTATGGTTTGCCGCTTTGGCAATACCAAAGTCGATGATTTTCACCTGGCCTTCATAGGTGACCAGGATATTCTGAGGATTAATGTCGCGGTGGATAATGTTAAGCGGTTTTCCCTGCAGGTCTTTGAGATGGTGCGAGTAGTCGAGTCCGGCGCAGATGCGCGATACAATGTAAACGATGTTTTCGATGCCCAGCGCCACATCCTTTTTTCTGGCCGTACGGGTAATGGTGCGCAGATCTTTGCCGAACAGGTACTCCATGGCGATAAAATATTGGTCATCCATACTTCCAAAGTCATAGATCTGGATGATATTTTCATGGTGCAAGAGTGCCGCCAGCTTGGCCTCGTCGATGAAGGCCGTTACAAGATTCTCCTCTCTTGACAGGTTCGGTAAAATCTTTTTGATGGCGATCAGCTTCTCGAATCCCTGGGCACCGGTCAATTTGGCACGAAACAGCTCGGCCATGCCTCCGACCGCTATTTTGTCAAGAAGCTGATATTTTCCGAGATGTTTGGGTTCAAATCCGGTCATAGATATAAGAATATCCTGCCCCCACCCTGGGAAACGATCTTTCCGGGTGGTTGGACGCCTGCACCGCAATAGGGCTCAAATTCCAGTTAAAAACTTGATATAATGGTAGAATTTTTATAAGTACCTGTTGTAAATCATCGCCTTGCGGAGCAAAATCCCCGCCAAGTTGATATCCATGAATTGTATCGGTTTATAATAGGTAAAACTTAAGACCAATTTTCATCTAGGGTGCGGAATGGAAAATAACGGGCAGGCCGGAACAGAAGATGGAAAATTGTTTGCATATGGGTGGGTTAAGAAACCGCGATTGCCTTTTCAAGGGGCTGCATGAGCTCCGTTTCATCCTCCAGGTTCTCCCGACGGATGCGGTCAAATTCATCCTCCAGGGTTAAAAAAACATCGACCACCTCCGGATCAAAATGGGTGCCCCTCAGGTCGATGATCATTTGTCTGGATTCTTGATGGCTGTAGGCCTCTTTATAAAACCGCTTGGTGGTCAGAGCATCATAAACATCCGCCAGCGCGATGATCCGGGCCGATAATGGAATCAACTCTCGGCTAAGCCCCCGGGGATACCCGCTGCCGTCCCATTTTTCGTGGTGGTTATAGGCGATCTCTTTTCCCAGAGCGAGAAAGGATTGGCCTTCGATCTTGGCCTCGATGGCCTTGATCGCGTCACCGCCGAGGGTTGTATGGCGTTTGATCACATCGAATTCTTCGTCGCTAAGTTTAGCGGGCTTTAACAGGATCGCATCCGGGATGCCGACTTTGCCGATGTCATGCAGAATGGACGACTGATAAATGTCATCGATGTATTCGGGTGTAATATGGCCGGCGTATTTGGGATTTTCGGCCATCTGCTCAGCTATCAGTTTGGCATATTCACGGATTCTTTCCAGGTGAGTCCCGGTGCCTTCATCTCTGTATTCGGCAAGCTTGGCAAGACCCAGAATGGTAGCCATCCTGGCATTTTGCAATTTGCGATAGGATTCCAGCAAATCCATCTCGGCTTTTTTGCGCTTGTTGATGGTGTATTGAACATGGGAGCCAAAAATCATGAAAAGACAGATAACGACCAGCCGCATCCACATTTCACTGACGTTGGGCCCGAAAATCTCCCGATAAAAACTAATCTCTTCAGGTGAAAATACATTCAAAAACGCCTCAATGCCCCAGTATAAAAAAGCCAGAAATATGCCGATCAATACCATCTGATCGGCCAGATTCAGGCGCTTGCTGATGATGTCGCGTGGTTTCATCATAAGGGTTGTCGGGTCTCCGCCCTGTGTATTTGCAAAGATTTAAAAGTAAAATAGGTTCAGGGTTCAAAGTTCAAGGTTCATTCGCCTCCGGCGGTTTCAGAGGTTTAGAAGCTCTGGTATTCTGAACAACCCTGAACCTTGAACCCTGAACCGTTGATCCCTGGACGGTCATCAGCCTACTATTTTAACCTATTTGAAGCCCCAAAACCAGATTATTTTGAGAACAGGCCGGGCAGATAACCATCATTTTACTCAACCAAAATGCCCGCACGCGCATTCTGACGCTGCCAAAAACGGCGGTAAAACCATTTGTTTTGAAGTCTTAGTGGTTGCCGCTGCACCCTGTCGATCCATTCATCGGTTTTACGCCGCGCCTGAAAAAAGGCATCCCGGGTCAGCGACCAGCATTCACTGCCAGCGGCAGCCATTGCCCGACGAATCCACCTATTTTCCATATCATCCCTTTCGCGGTTATAACGGCCCAATCGAGCCGCATAATCCAACAACACCGTCCGGTGAAGCTTTTCATGCCGCCACCACAGGGATTCGTGATGGTAGGTACCGGTGGGCGTCGGACCGACGGGGGGCAGCATCTGATCAACCAACCACACGGGTTTGAATATCGACGTACAGGGGGCCGAGGTGCCGGTGACGAAATAGGTTTGCCGGTCCGGCTGAAGGTGTGCGAGCAGGGATCCGGTCGTCTGGGTAGCCTGTCGGGCGAGCCTGCCGGCGGCATGGGCACAGATGCGGTTTCCCAGAAAGTGGGAATCGGGTCGATAATCCGGTGTGATGTGATCTCGCAAAATCTGCAGGCTCATGGCCACATCGATGGCGCCCCGGTTGTTGTGAATAAGCTGCCGGACACGGTCGCAGCGTTGGCGACTGGCGGAAAACGTCGTGTAAAACCAGTCCCCGTAACACCGCGCAAAATGAAAGCTTGCGCCCTTTTTCAGCCACCTTTTGCGACGAGCCGTTTCCAGGAGTTGGGGATGTGATTCGTCATAGGCCTCCCCGATCGTCAGTCCGTTGCTGATCGAATAAAAATCTTTGATCCTGGCAGCGGCCCACAGATCTCCGGCCGTCTCCAATACCCACCCGCCTTCTGGATCCGCGATGATAAAACTATTGTGATAGGCCATGCGCTTGTCTTCATAGCCGTCGCGGAGATGGGATAGAGGCCTCCGGACAGTCCTTTGCCCACCACGACGATATCCGGCATCGTGTCAAAATGCTCAAAAGCCCAGAGTTTACCGGTTCGCCCGAGCCCGGTTTGAACTTCATCCATTATCAGCAAGACCCCTCTGCGATCACAGATTTTGCGCACCGATGGCAGATAATCATCGCCCGGTATGCAAATCCCCAGCGTTGCCGGAACAGTTTCAAGTATGACCGCGGCCGTATCAGTATCCGCAGCCGCCTCAATCGCTCCGACATCGTTGAACGGCACCTGAACAAATCCGGGTGCCGGGGGACCAAAGGGACGGCTGTATCTGGCATCTCCGGCCGCCAGGGCCAAACCAGTGTGCCCGTGATATCCGCCTTTGGCGGAAATAATCTTCGTTCTCTTGGTATAGGCACGGGCCACTTTGAAGGCCAGATCAACGGCCTCTCCGCCACCCACGCCGAAAACGGTGTAGTTTAGATCCCCGGGCATCAGTTCTGCCAGCAGCCGGGCCAGATCTGCCCGGGCCTTGCTCATGAGGTGGTGGTTGCCGATATCGTATTCGTCGAGGCCGGCTTTGAGCAGCCCGATCAGTTCACTATTGCGATGCCCAAGGTTAAACACGCCACCGTTGCAATGCAGATTGAACAGGCGCTTGGCACCATCGATGTCCCGCAGGTACGGTCCCTTGCGGGAGCCCATGACGAAGTCCATGCCATATTTTTGGAAAAATGCCGCCTTGGCTGAAGACACATGCTCAGAAAAATTCGCAATGGCCCTCTTTTTGATTACCGATGGTTTCGAATGCGAGTTCAGTATCATTGAAAACGTAATTCTCCGATTGGATTAAGCTTAAAATATATAATTATTCCATAATAATACAGCCATTTCTATCGCTGCATGATTGACCTCGACCGTCTATCTTGATAAAATGTTGGTAATGGTTTTAAAACCGGAACACTTTCTAATTTACGCCTAGATATTTTCTGCAAATTTAGGAACTTTTATCATGAAACAGAGACTCAAACAGTATCTTTTAATCGCTCTGGCAGCGGCAGCCGTGTATTTTATTCTAGACAATCATTTTGTTTTTAAAAAACATAATGTCTACCTGCTACAGAAAACAACCCTCAATTTGCATGACACCTTTGTCAGTTTGGATAACAAGAGACCTGAGACAATTATGGAAAATGAGGACCTGAGGGACGCCGGCATTGGAGACCTCATGGTCGAACTGGAAATGCTGACTGAGGAGCGCAAGCAACAGCTGGAATCTAAATTCGCCTTGGAAGAATGAAGGACTGGCTTTTGGTCGGCCAACCAGTCGCGATTTCGCGATTCGGCTTTTCCTAATATCCCCGCAGCCCGCAACACGCGACACGGATCACCTATCCTGAACTTTTTAATATATCTGCAAAAACAACCACAAGACCGCTTAATTTGGGTGTCATATTCTGGTATTGGATTCCCAGGGCAATCGTTTTTTGACCTTCAAAGTCCACTGCCTTGCTCCAGACCATTTTTCCGGCGACACTTAATTTCATGGCTTCGTTGGCCATGGAAATCTGGACCCGGGAATCCTTGATCTCACGGTACATGGAAGGAAGGTGCTCATATCCGGGATCCAGGACGATGCACATCCCGCCGATGGAGACATCCCGGGAGTAGCCCTCCAGGACGATGGGATGATGGCCGGATTTGCCGGGATAGATCTGCAGATCCATTTTGATGGGCAGATGATGCCGGGCGGTCCTGCGGACTTTGCGCAAAATGTCATCATCCTCGGCCGCTGACCGGGCTTTTAACAAATCAATAATCCCCAGTTCGATATTGGGGAATTTTTTGCATAGCCGCTTCAATGCCGACCTGGAAATCTTGATTAACTCGGTAACCGCCGTGGTTTCAAAGTAGGACTGCGAAATTTTATCCGATTCAAACGGATAAATGTCACCGAAAAAGTCGTTCTCCATAAGGTAGGCTTTGGATTTTCCGGCCTCTTTTTCCTTTTCGGTCAGAGGGTGAAGGGTTGTGGCCGTCACGTTTCCGGCAGCGATGAAATAAAGAAAATTTTCCTGTGCGCCGATTTTTTTAATCGTCTTACCGGCGGCTACCCGGACACGCTTGAGCTGATTGACAACCGCCGCGAATTCAGGAAATGAAAGGCTGCTGAAGAAAACATTCAACGAGGTTTCATGGTACCGGCCGCCATTGAGGGCCTGATAAAAGCGCCGGGCCTTCTGCGGCGTCGGGGGATCCAGTCGCCATTCTAAAATTTTGCATACAACGGCCTGCAACATCATCCCCGATTCAATATAAAGCGTGGCTGCTTTTCTGTAGGTCGCTGCGGCAGGCTTGGGCGAATTTTTGCGGGCCAGTAGATCCGCATACACGCGATGAAGGGCGGCATCATTGGGAAAGATCCTGACAACGCTCCTGAATTCTTTCACCGAATCGATGGTGAGGGATCCGTCAACGATGTGTTTGGCAATGCTGATGTGTTTGCTGATTTGGTTGTTCATGTGTTAGCTAAAACAGGTTCAACGGTTCAGCGTTCAGGGTTCAGGGTTGGCGAATTCAGTATCTTACCGATAGACATGTTCCAACCCTTGAACGCTGAACCCTGAATATATCCAAAAAATATATTTGATCTACCTTATGATCAATCCTTCCCGGCTCCAGCCTGTTTATCAGTTGCACCAATAGCGTTCAGCTCCAATGTAAGCGGGCGCTCCTCCTCGCTTTTGCCGGTAAACCGGATCGGACCGGGGCGTCTAAAATGGTCGACGCCGGGGGTTGCCGCCAGCCATTTTTCCCGGTGGGCCTTGACCACCTGAAACGCGATGGAGTCAACATCAACGACGCTTTTTTCGATCACCAGCGCCAATCGGCCTTTGCGTTCCTCCAGATGCATCAGGGGCGCAATTGGTATTCCGAGGGGCTCCCAACGGGAAAAATCCATTTCCAGATTTTTTATCGCCGCCATCTGGCCGGTGGCACCGGCGGCAATCAGGCTGAAAACGGTCAGCCCCAGATTATACGTATAGATACAATCAAAGCGGGTGGGGTCATTGCCCCGGCCGTCATAACCGTAGAAATGAATCTGGGTTTTGAAGCTCGGCATGGATTTTTTATAGATTTTTTCGACCGCTGGCGGAACCTTATCCCCCTTTTGAATGAGGCCGCGGTTTTCCAGTTCTTGACCGAGGGTTTTGAGGGAAATGATGGCGGGTTTCATGATCAACGGCCCATCGGTGTTATAGTTGTCAAATAGCGCTTCCCCATATTGGGCCGGATCCAGCCCGGCGCTCTGCAGAATTTTTTGATAGTAGCTTTTGTGAAGGCCGATCTTGTAAGTCCCCTCTTCTTTCAGGATGTTTAAATAATCCTGGACAAGTCCCATGATAACTTTCTCTGTTTCAACCTGGGAAAAGGGGAAATTGCCGTGGCTGTCCCTTTCCATCAAGAGCCCTTCCTGAAAAAAGGCGGGGATATCGTTGAACAAATCGTCATCCCGGGTATGCCAGAGTTTAAAAGACGCATCCTCGCGTGAGCGCTGGGCCAGGCGGCGCAGATACTCCAGCTTGTCCTCTAAGCGGGGAAAGGATGCATGAAAATCCTTGTCATGGGTCTGGTTGTATTCGGCGATGATGGTGTTTAGCTTGATGATAAAAACTTGAATTTCATTGATAAATTCGAGCACCCCCTCCGGGATGACAATAACGCCGTAATTTTTTCCGGCGGCCGCGCGTCGGACGATGCCCTCACAAATCACCCGTGACAGATGTCGCAGGGTCATGCCGTAGGCATGGTAATCGGATCGATCCTGTTTTTGGGCCTTTTCAAGACGTTCCTTATCTGTGTAATCCGCAAGATCCTCACCGATCAGGGTCATGTTGGCATGGGTCTGCAGCGCGACCTCCAGCGCCAGGTGGCTGGCCACCCGGCCCATCACTTTGCAAATATGCCAGTATTTGATGTCGGAACTGCTGTCCGTACACAGATTGCTGATGGAGTTGGCAAACGCACGTGCGGCAGTATGAAAGCCAAACGACATGGCACACAGCACATTGCCGTCGGCGTCTCTGACCTGAATGTCTCCGTCAATGGTTTTGGGAACGCCGATGACCTGCACATTGTCGGCCAGCATTTCCTGAGCCAGAAAAGCCGCATTGGTGTTGGAATCGTCCCCGCCTACAATCACCAGGGCATCCAGTTCCAAACGCCGGCAGGTTTCGCGGGACAGCGTCATCTTCTCCGGGGTATCTATCTTGGTTCGACCGGTTTTAATCATGGTAAAGCCGCCAAGATTACGGTAGGCATCCACCAGGTCATCGCTAAGCTCGACCGCTTCGTTTTCGATGATCCCGTCCGGTCCCACCAGAAAGCCGTAAACCCGGGTCTGGGGATTGGCCTTTTTGGCGGCATCGTATAAACCGGCAATCACGTTATGACCACCCGGAGCCGGTCCCCCGGAAAAGACGATGCCGATATGGCGTTTTTTCTCATACCGTTCGGCGCCATCACCCTCGAGTGCATCGCGGCCTTCGACCAGTTGGACGCTGTTACCGATGATATTCGGCAGCTGTTTTTCAGCTTCCTTGTCCAATTCGAACCGGTAAGTATCCATTTGCCGCAGCACCGTGTAAGGCTTGGCAAACACGTCACACTTCGGGGGCGAATACTTTCTTCTATCGAGCAACTCCTTGTTGGTGTCATCAGTGGCCTTCTGGACCTGGGGATGGTTTAAAATTTCTTCCAGATTGATGATTTGCTTCTGCCTTGCCATGGTATCCTCCGGATGGATTTACTGGTGATTTTTAAGGTTTTGTAAGCAATTCAATTAGTATTGTTTTCACGAAGATCCCGTGAAGGGTTATTTGTTAATCGTTAATCGTTATTCGTACCTTACAATCGGGGGTCGAGATGTCATTAAAGATTGCAGAGAGTAAAAATAAGGGAAAAATGCTTTTCCAATAACCAATAACAAATAACGATTAACTTTCAAAGGGGCGCTGCCCATTTGGCAATATTAATACCTGCCCGGGCAAGGGAAAGTCAAGATGATTCAAGATTCAGTTGCAGTCGACATTGCGTTAGATAACCGCTGGTCGCAAGGCGCCATCAGCCAAAAGAATGCTTTACAATATGGCTTTTATGATATACAAGTGAAAATCCAATTGGGATTCAAATCCTAAATATGCTTTATCAACTAAAAGAAGGAGGTAGAAGATGAAAAAAGGATTTTTGGTTGGCTTAACAGTTCTTATGGTAGCTGGGTTTCTTTTTGCAACATCCGCCTTCAGCGCGGATATCGACCTGGCCAAAAAATCACATGTAGAGCAAATTATAGCCAGGGGCGAGCTTCGCGTCGGTTTCGAATCCGGCTATGTCCCTTTTGAAATGACCGATAAAAAAGGCAATTTCATCGGATTCGACATGGATTTCGGTCGCCGACTCGCCAAATCAATGGGCGTCAAGTTTGTGCCGGTCAACACCGCCTGGGACGGCATTATTCCAGCCCTGATGACCAATAAATTCGATATCATCATGGGCGGCATGACCATCACCCAGGAAAGAAACCTCAAGGTAAACTTCGCCGATCCCTACATCGTGGTCGGTCAGACCATCCTGTTAAACAAGAAGCTCCAAAACAAAGTAAGAGATTACAAAGATCTCAACAACCCCCAATATATCGTCACCTCCCGCATGGGCACCACCGGTGAGCAGGCCATCAAAAAGTATATTCCCAAAGCAACCTATAAAGGATTTGAGTCCGAAGCCGAAGCCGGCCTCGAGGTCATCAACGGCAAAGCCGATGCGCTGGTATATGATTTGCCCTTCTGCGGTTTCCTTTATGGAAGCCAGGGCCAAGGCAAGACGGTGTTTCTGAGCGACCCGTTCACCTACGAACCGCTGGCCTGGGCCATCAACAAAGGCGATCCCGACTTTCTGAATTATCTCAACAATTTCCTGCGTCAGACCAAGGGCGACGGCTTTTATGACCAAGTCTATCAAAAATGGATCATCGGCTCCAGCTGGAAAAAAGAACTTGAATAATAGCTAATTTGGCGATTGACCGACATTCGTTATGCGACAGGCCGGCCATTCCCGGTGGGGATTCGGCCGGCCTTTTCTTATGTTAAAACCCATGACCGATAATTAGGGATATTTTTAAGATTGCCGTAAGTTATAATTTGACAGCTGTGCGATAGCAATCATTCCGGCTATAAAGCGCGCGCTGGAAACCCCAAACAAAGCGATGACTAGCTATGGATAAAAATTCAAATCAAAGGGTTTCGAACAGGCCTCCCAACTATAACACCTGGGTCGGTGTCTTCTGTGTTTTCGTTGTGATCGTCACCGGCATGTTTTACTATGCCACCCAGAAAATCGAATACAACTGGCGCTGGAACCGGGTCCCCATCTATTTTGCCTATGAAGATATCATTGACATCGTCTCGGATATTGAAGGCGAAGTCGAATCGATCACCGCCAAAGGCGATGAAGCCGTCATTACGGTTAAGGGCATAGATGAATCAAAGTCATATAGGGTCCCGGCCGAAAGCGTGCAGGTGGATGACGGGGAAATCATTTCATACGCTGACACATTGGCCACTTTCACCGAGTGGCGACCGGGTCTTTTGGTCATCGGTCTGTGGATTACGCTTAAAATCAGTATTATTGCGACCATTGCCGGCATCATCATCGGCATTATCGGGGGAATTGCACGCCTATCCTCCAATCCGGCCTTTAAATGGACCACGATCGTCTACGTGGAAATCATAAGGGGATCGCCCCTGATGGTCCAAATTCTTATCTGGTATTTTGTATTCGGGACGGTGATCAACGACCTGCTCGCCGCCAACGGATTGGGAAGGCTACCGGCCTTCTGGTACGGCGTGGCGTCTCTGGCCTGCTTTGCCGGCGCCTATGTCACCGAAATTGTGAGAGCCGGCATCCAGTCCATTCATCGGGGACAGACCGAGGCCGCCCGTTCCCTGGGCATGAGCTACGCCCAATCCATGCGGTATATCATCCTGCCCCAGGCTTTACGCCGAATTTTACCGCCCCTGGCGGGGCAGTTTATCAGCCTGATAAAAGACTCCTCACTTTTAGGAATTATTGCGATTCGCGAGTTGACCAAGGCGGCCCGGGAAGTCGTTTCAGCCTCACTGCAGCCCTTTGAAGTTTATATTCTGGCAGCGATCTTATACCTGGTATTAACCTTCACCCTTTCAATGGCGGTTCAAAAACTTGAAAGAAGGATGGCGGTGTCATGATTGATGTACAAAAAATAAATAAAACCTTCCATGTTCCCCACGAAGTAAAGGCGCTCGTAGATGTTTCAACCAAGATAAGTGCCGGAGAAGTTGTCGTGGTTTGCGGTCCGTCCGGATCCGGTAAAAGTACCTTTCTGAGATGTTTGAACCGGCTGGAAAAGGCGGACAGCGGCCATATTCTTATAGACGGCATCGATGTGCTGGGCCAGAAAACCAATATCAACAAATTGCGGGCTGAAGTCGGCATGGTTTTCCAGTCTTTCAACCTGTTTCCCCACAAAACGGTGTTCGACAATGTCACCCTGGCACAGCGGGTAGTCCGCAAACGCTCCAAGAACGCTTCGGGTGAAAAAGCCAACGCCCTGTTGAAAAAAGTGGGCATACAGGACAAGGCCGGCGCTTATCCGGACAATTTATCCGGCGGGCAGCAACAGCGGGTGGCCATTGCCCGGGCGCTGGCCATGGACCCGAAAGTCATGCTCTTCGATGAGCCGACGTCGGCCCTGGACCCGGAAATGATCGGGGAAGTGTTGGATGTTATGAAGACCCTGGCCAGAGAAGGCATGACCATGGTCGTTGTCACCCATGAGATGGGATTCGCGCGGGAGGTGGCCGACCGGGTCATATTCATGGACGAAGGCGCCATCGTAGAGGTGGGAACCCCGGAGCATTTTTTCACCAATCTCACCCACGAACGAACCAAGCTGTTTTTGAGCCAGATTCTGTAGTTCGATTGAATCATATAGGGTTCAACCAGAATTGGGAGCTTTCTCAAAGGCCCGGATCACGATCTCACGCATGGAATCGTGGAATAATGGAATGATGGAATATTGGGGTTATGAAGGAATTATCCTGAAATTATAATGAAGCCGCCTTAAGGCGTCATATAACCGTGTATTCCGAACCATTATTCCTATATTCCATTACCCCAACATTCCATTGTGAATTTGGCAACGAAATATCAAACAATATTATTGTAATTTTAAGGAATCTCTCAATAGTCGACACCCCCCACATCTTGTGGCCTAAACCCTAAAAATATACCGCTTGTTGTGTTTTTCCCTTTACAAGGATTTCGCTTCCTGCTATGATCCCTTAATTAAACCTGCACTGCAAACGATTCTGGAAGCCATCTCAAAAGTAGGATTTTGGGCCAGAAGACTTTCCAGCCTAGCTGGATGACCCATCGGTGTTTATCATCAGCGGTGGACCTTTTGAGATAGCTTCCATTCACCTGGCACTTCAAGTCTGAAAGTTCGCGGATATTACACGAATTCCAACACCGAATGGAAGGTGAGTCCACCGGTATCTTGGTAAGGGTGTTTTGGAGGAGAAACGCGGTAAATGAAACTGAAAAAGCTGGAAATTACCGGTTTTAAATCATTTTACGATAAGGCCACCATTGAATTTCCCCCGGGGATATCGGCTGTGGTGGGGCCGAATGGTTGCGGCAAGAGCAATATTCTCGATGCCCTCCGCTGGGTGATGGGAGAACAAAGCCTGAAACAGCTCCGGGGCAAATCCAAAGAAGACATCATTTTCTCCGGCACCAATGGCAAATCGCCCTTGAACATGGCCGAAGTCTCGCTTACCCTTGCCAATGATAACGGCACCGGGCCCGAGGAGCTCAAAGATTTCACGGAAATAAATTTGACCCGGCGGTTGTACCGTTCCGGCGAAACCGGCTACTTTCTGAATCGGCAGCCCTGCCGTTTAAAAGATATTCATAATATCTTTTTGGGCAGTGGCTTGGGCTCCAAATCCTATGCCGTGATCCAGCAGGGTAATATCGGCGCGATCACCGAAGCCAACCCTGAAGAACGCCGCTATTTTATCGAAGAGGCGGCCGGCACCACCCGTTATAAAAGCCGCAAAACCGAAGCCCTGCGCAAGGTGGAAATTACCCGTCAAAACCTTTACCGGGTCAACGACATCCTGGCCGAAATCAAACGGCAAATGGCCAGCCTTAAGCGACAGGCCCGCAAGGCTGAGCTATACAACAATTTTCAAAAGCGTATCAAGATATTGGACGTCCATCTGGGGATCCATTATTTTGAAGACCTCAGTGCCCAGATTGAACAGGCCGATTCCCTGATAACGGAACTCAAAGATGCGGATATCGGGCACGCCTCTGAATTGAAGAAACTGGATGCCGCGATAGAAGAAATAAAGCTCAAACGCTGGCAGAAAAACCAGGAAATTTCCGAGCGCAAAGCTGAAAAATACGAAACCCAACGCATCGTCGATCGAACCGAGAATGACCTGGCTCACCTGCGCAGTGACATCGAACGCCTCGCCCGGGAAGCCGGTGAATTGACCGAAGCCAGGGAAGATCTGGTTCAAAAAAACCAGGACATGCTTAATGAAATCGCGGCCGTTGAAAAGGAGAACGCCCAGCTCAGGTCAGAAATCGAAGATATCAAGGTAAGGCTTAATCTGAAAAGGCAGAGCAGCGATGAGATCAACCAGAAACTAGCCCGGCTCAACGAAGAGCTCGACTCCCGCAAGACCCAGTTGATGAACCTGATGACCCAGGAGGCCCAGTATAAAAATATCTATCAAAACGCGGCCAGCAGCAAAGAAAGCCTCCAGAGACGTCTCAAACGCACGGATGAGGAGGAAGTCCTGGCCCGGAATCGAATTGAAGCGGATCAGACCAAAGAGTCCCGGGTCCGGGAAGGGCTGGCCGCCCTGAAAGTAAAAATCGATGAGCTGGCCGGTGAGATCACCGCCACCCAAGAGCTTTTGGACCAAAAATCAAGCGCTCTGGCCCAGAAGGTTAAGCAGGTCCAGACTCTGGAGTTGGAACGCAATACGGCCAAGTCCAAATACAGCACCTTGAAAAAAATGCAAGACAACTTCGAGTGGTATCGTGACGGCGTTAAGGCCATTATGAGACCCCCGAACGCCGTGGATGACGACCAGAGCACCGGGTTGCCGGGCATAAGCCGCGAGTTGGCGGACAACGTGCTGGATCTGATGGCCGATATCATAGAGGCGGATCAAGCTTATGAAACAGCCATCGAGGCCGTTTTGGGCGAATCGCTGCAGTACATCATTGTCAAAGACCAGCAGACCAGCATTCAGGCCATTGACTATTTACAGCACCACGGCGCCGGCCGCAGCGGATTTATTCCGATCTCTTCCGTGAAACCCGTCGCATCAGATGAAACCCGTCCGCTGCCGTCGGACGGACGGCTGCTAAATCACATCAAGGTTAAAAGCGGCTACGAGAAAATTGCCCAGATAATCATAGGGGATGTGATCTTAACGGAAACCATCGAGGAAGCGATTGCGCTGTACAACAAAAACGGAACGTTCAAGCGGATCGTCACCAAAAACGGCGACGTCATCACACACCAGGGAATTCTGGTCGGCGGCAGTAAGGACAAGCTCAGCGGAATTCTAGCCAAAAAAAATGAAATAAAAGCGCTTGAACGCCAGGATTCGAAATTTGCCCAGGAATTGGATAAGGCCCGCAGCGAGCAGCAGGAGATCGAATCGGAAGTGCAGGGCCTGGAAACCTCATTACAAAAGCAGATAGAGCTGAAAAACCGCATCTCCGCGGATGAGATTGAGGCCGAAAAAGCACTCTATAAGGCCGGCGAAGATCTTAAAAATGCCCGGCGGCATCTGGAAATCGTCCAACTGGAACAGGAACAGCTTCTGGGAGAGGCCAGCGACATTGACGATGAAATGAACAAATATAACACGGCCCTGTCTAAGGTATCCGGTGAAATCAGTTCAGCCCAGAATCTTGTGGCGCACCTCTCCGATGAGATCAACACGGTCTCGACGGAAATGGAAGAATTTAATCGGGCGGTGGTTGAGTTTAAACTAAAACTGACGGCTTTGCATGCCAGGCTGGAAAACAGCGACAGCAGCTTAAAGCGTTTAAAAGAATTCCAGCAAGACGGCCTGGTGAGACTTGATCAATTGTCCCGCGAAATTGCATTAAAGCAACAAAAAGAGGAAGCATCCGGCCAGGCAGTGTCCGATAACGAAGAAAAACTAGCCCAAATGTACGGCACCATCGAACGTCTGGATGACGCCATCGGACTCAGTGAGGCCGACTACGAGGAAATCGATGCCCGTCTGCAGAAAAGCGACAACAAAATAAGCGAACTCAAAACCAAACAGGAAAAAACCCTGGAAAAATTTCGCATGCTGGAGCTTGAGCGGTCCCAGCTCAAACTGAAACGCGAAAATGTCGCCGGTCGCCTGCAGGATCGCTATCAAAGCTCCTATGAGGAACTGAGGGACGGTTATCGTGAGAACGAAGCGGCCCATGCGATCACGGCAGAAATGTCCCTTGAGGAAATGGAGGCCGATCTTACCCGCAGCAAAGAAAGAATAACCAAAATTATAGATGTCAATCTCGGAGCCATAAAGGAATATGAACAGCTAAAGGATCGCTTTGACTTTCTTGAAACCCAACGCGATGATCTCCTCAAGGCGATTGACGATTTGCAAAAAGTGATCAGGAAGATCAACAAAATCACCCAGCAAAAATTCATGGAGACGTTCGACCAAATAAATGAGAAATTAACTGAAGTTTTCCCCCGCCTGTTTGACGGCGGTGAAGCGAAATTGGTCCTCATCGAGCCGGATAAACCGCTTGAATCAGGGGTAGAGCTGATGATCCATCCACCGGGTAAAAAACTGACCCGCCTCAGTCTGCTCTCGGGTGGTGAAAAGGCCTTATCGGCCATTGCGTTTATTTTTTCCATTTTCCTGATCAAACCGGCATCTTTTTGCCTGCTCGATGAAATTGACGCACCTTTGGATGACGCCAATGTGTTTCGCTTCAACGATCTGCTGCAAATCATCGGCGAAAATTCTCAAATTATCGTCATCACCCACAACAAACGCACCATGGAGTTTGCCGATATGCTGTTCGGCATCACGATGGAACAAAAAGGTATTTCAAAGGTTGTCTCCGTTGATTTTCATCGAAAATGACGAACTCCTGGAATGACGAATTTCGAATGACGATTGACGAATTAAGGAATTCTATCTATTATTAATCGAATTTTTGAATCGATTGTAGTCAGGAACAACAATCGATTTTTTTTATCCAATCGTCACCAAACTATTAAACGACGGAGCGAAGCGACTTCAATAATTCGACATTCCAAAGGGCGATAGCATTGAGCTGGTTTCGAAAAAATAAAAACAAGAAAAAAAAGCCCAAGAACGAGACCGCTGCCGAACTACCGGCATCGGAAGAAATAGAAAGTTTCCAACCGGCGGAAACAGAGCCATCGCCGTCAGACCAGGCCGAGGACCCACCGTCGCCCGAGGCCGGCATCGAGGCATCAGACGAAGAACCGCAAACGGTAGCTGGAGACGAAGATCCGTCCAGGCAAATCCAGGTCCAGTCACTATCCGAAATTGAGCAGGAGAAAACCGGATATTTCAAGCGCCTGCGACAGCGCTTAGCCAAGACGCGTCAATCTTTATCGAGTGGGTTCGACAGGGCCCTTGCCGGCAAAAAGAAAATCGACGATGACGTGCTGGAGGAATTGGAAGAGCTTTTAATAACATCGGATATTGGCGTCCAGACCACCATGGAGCTCATCGAGCGCCTCTCAAAAGCCAAAGTTGCCGATGTCAGTGAGGTAAAACAGATCCTACGAGATGAGATCCTGTCGATTCTTGGCTCACAACCGTCTGTAGCGGAAGAGGTCCACGCCAAACCCCATGTTGTGCTGGTGGTGGGCGTCAATGGTGTCGGGAAAACCACGACCATCGGAAAGATGGCCGCCGCGGCCAAAGCTTCCGGGAAAAAAGTTCTGATTGGCGCCGCCGATACGTTTCGGGCAGCGGCGATTGAACAGCTGGCCATATGGGCTGAAAGGGCGGAGGCAGAATTTGTCAGACACCGGGCCAATGCAGATCCGGCCGCCGTAGCCTTTGATGCAGTGTCGGCAGCGCAGGCCCGCGGATGCGATATCGTCCTGCTCGATACAGCCGGCCGGCTGCATACCAAAGTCAATCTGATGGAAGAATTAAAAAAGATCAAGCGCACGGTAGCAAAACAACTTGACGGTGCGCCCCATGAAATATTGTTGGTCCTGGATGCCACCACCGGCCAAAATGCGTTATCCCAGGCAAAACTGTTTGATGAGGCTCTGGGGCTTACCGGATTGGCCCTGACCAAACTCGACGGCACCGCTAAAGGTGGAATTGTTATCAGCATATGCAGCTCGCTGAATATTCCCCTTCAATATGTCGGTGTCGGCGAACAAATCGAAGACCTCCGGCCCTTTGACGCTGAGCAATTTATTGATGCTTTGTTTTAGAATCTTAATTGCTCTTTATTCTGCACCTGTGGCAAACTATACGATTTCCCGTATATCCCCATAAGGATTATCACTGGATTTCAGCGAATACAGACTCGCAAATGCCATCTCTACATGCTTTCGCGACTAATATTGTAAAAAAAGTATTGAGAATTAACGATTTCTGTTGACATGAAAATTTAGTTCCTATATGCACACAGGAAAATAGGCTATTGGGCCCGGCTCAGTACTATTAACTATTTACCAAAAGGGGGTATGGTACTATGACAAAGGCAGAACTGGTAGAACAAGCGGCAAAGGATGCCAAGGTCTCCAAGGTAGCGGCGGCGGCGGCGCTGAACTCTTTTATCGGCAGCGTCACCAAAGCATTGAAGAAAAAAGATGGTAAAGTCACCCTGGTCGGTTTTGGAACATTTTCAAAAGTTCGCCGCAAAGCCCGCAAGGGTCGCAATCCGCAAACCGGTGCGCCCATCAAGATCAAGGCTCGCAACGTCGTTAAATTTCGTCCCGGTAAGAAACTCAAGGACGCCATCTAGAAAAATCACTTCGGGGCGGTTTACTGGCAGGAAAGCGACTGCAAAGGCCGCTCCGATTTTTTTGCAGCTTTAGGACCACTTTGCGAAATCAATATTGAATCCGTTGAATCCACCGGTATAATCTTCCCAGCTTATTTTTACACCCGTTACATTGGCAGCCGGGGGACCTTGCCGACACCAATCCAAAATGGCGTCCACCCGGTCGCGGTCACCCTCAAACACTGCTTCAACCGTGCCATCCAAGCGATTTTTCACCCAGCCAAACACGCCGAATCCATCGGCAGCGCGTTTGGTTTCCATCCTGAAAAATACCCCCTGCACTCGACCGCTAATGATGGCATGGGCCCTGGCCTTGTTTTCCATGATAACCTCGCAATTAGTTGTTAAGCTGATAAGCTCGTGAGTTGATAAGCATACGTTCTGACAACTTATGAACTTACGAACTCAAGAACTTACGAACTCGGCAGTTTATGAGCTAATTAGCTCTTTGAATTCTGCCTCGTCTATCACAGGCACCCCCAGATCATTGGCCCGTTGAAGTTTGGATCCCGGCGATTCGCCGGCAACCACAAAATCCGTATTGCGGCTCACCGATCCGCTGACCTTACCGCCGGCCGCCGTAATCATCTCCTTGGCCTGCCGCCTGGTCATATCCTTCAAAGTGCCGGTCAGCACAAATGTCTTGCCTTCGCAGGGCCCGGTTTTTTTCCCGGCTTCAAAAACGATCTGCACCCCGTTGTCCAGCAGGGACCGGATGTTGCTCAGGTTGGTTGCCTGCTTGAAAAATCCGCCAATGCTGTCTGCGACCACCGGACCGATACCTTCAATCTTTTCCAGATCTTCTTGGGAGCAGCCGACCAATTCCTCAAGACTGCCAAAGTTTTCCGCAAGCAGCAGGGCCACGTGTTCACCTGCATGCCGGATGCCCAGAGCATATAAAAATCTGGCAAAGTGGACACGTTTGCTGGCTTCTATGGCGTTGACCAGATTTTCGGCTGATTTTTCTCCCATGCGCTCGAGACCTGCCAGCGTCTCCCGCTTCAATTTGAACAAATCGGCAAAGGATGTCATCAGGCCTTTGTCAACAAGTTGATCAACCAGTTTATCCCCCAGCCCATCAATATCCAGCGCGCCTTTGGATGCAAAATGTTTGATACGCTCCTTGACCTGGGCCGAACAGCTTGAATTAATGCAGCGCGTGGCAGCCTCGCCTTCGATGCGAACGACATCTGAACCGCAAACGGGGCAATGGTCGGGCATCGTAAAGTGGGTCTCTGCGCCGGTGCGTTTGGATCGTATCACTTTAACCACTTCAGGAATAACATCGCCGGCCCTTTGCACCAGCACGGTATCGCCGATGCGGACGTCTTTTTTTTCGATTTCGTCCTCGTTATGCAGGGTCGCCCGGCTGACGGTGACACCGGCAACTTTAACCGGCTTAAGATGGGCTACCGGGGTGAGGACGCCGGTTCGTCCTACCTGGATTTCGATATTTTCAAGCACAGTTGTTTCCTGAATCGCCTCAAATTTATAGGCGATTGCCCAACGGGGGCTGCGGCTGGTTGCCCCCAGCTGCCGCTGCAGGGACAGGCTGTCCACCTTCACTACCATGCCGTCTATGTCATAGGGCAGCTGGTGGCGTTGCTCGCTGAGTTCCCGGTGGTATTGCAAAACGCTATCAATGGTAATCCGGGGGCGAATGAGAGGATTGATCCGAAATCCCCAGTTCTGGAGCGCTTGTAAAAGTTCCCAGTGTGATTCAGCCTCATAGCCTTCCACCAGCCCGACGCCGTAGAAGAAAATTTCCAAAGGTCTGGAGGCCGTGATCTTGGAATCCAGCTGTCGCAAGGAGCCGGCGGCAGCATTTCTCGGATTGGCATAAGGCGGCAGGCCCTGGTCAATTCGCTCCGAGTTCCAGTTTTTAAAGGGCTCGATCCCGATAAAGACCTCCCCCCTGACCTCAAGGCGTGACGGCATCACGGATTGATCAACCGATCGCATCACAATGGGAACGGCGCGGATGGTCTTTGCGTTGGCGGTGATGACTTCACCGCGAAACCCGTCGCCTCGGGTGGAGGCTGTGAACAGTCGGCCGTTCTCATACACAAGTTCAACGGCAACGCCGTCCATTTTAGGTTCGGCGGTATAAACGATTTCGGACTCGAGATTGAGATGACGCTTAACCCGCTTGTCAAAGGATAGGATATCATCATCGGCAAACCCGTTATCCAGGCTCAGCATGGGGATCGTGTGGGCAATCGTATCAAATTTTGCCAGCGGCGGGGCACCCACCCGGCTGCTGGGGGAATCCGGGCTGGCCAGAGCCGGATAATCCGTTTCGATCTGGATCAACTCGCGCATCAGGCGGTCGTACTCAGCATCAGAGATCTCCGGATCATCCAGGACATAATAGCGGTGATTATGCTGGTGAAGGGTTTTTCTGAGGGATCGAATTCTGTCAATTATTTCAGGATCAATAGCTGCTGGCATACCTCTTTTACCATTCTGCAGGCGATTTTCCGACCCGCAACGAAACGTTTGTCCTTGAAGCCGGGCCGCCATTTCAAAGCGGAGAGTTCGTCCGATACAACCAGCATGGCGCCAAGCTCCACCTGCCGAAACCGTGCCACTGAAAAAAGGGCTGAAACTTCCATCTCAACGGCTAAAATGCCCTGCTGTTGAAAGTTGCCGACCTTCTCCGGCGTTTCACGGTAAACGGCATCCGTGGTCCAGATTTTTCCCAGATGAAAATCAATCCGGTTATCCTGCAGCACCTGTTCAACCACAGATAGCATTGATAAGGCCGGTTTTGATTGTCCGCTGGCTGGTTCGACATAATTTCGAGTGGTACCCTCATCCACCAGGGCGGCGGTCGGCAGGATAAGCTCCCCGATTTTCACATGTTCGGAGACAGCCCCACACCACCCTAAAAATATAACCCGGCGAGCCCCCCAGCAGATAAGCGTTTCCAGTATCATAGCGGCATAGGGCGCTCCGATGCCGGGGCCGGCCAAACAGATACCGTCGGGTGAGGAGTTCGGGGTATACAATCGGCTGGTAAACAGCCGGCGGTAATCATCTTTGTTGAGATCGAAAAGATCACACAGAAAAAAAAGATCCGTTTCGGTTGCCGCAATCACGGCCACCGGCCCGATAGCGGGTGTGTTTTTCGATTTAACCGGATTTACGATGGCATCGTAGGTAGTCACAATGGCAGATAGCCTCGATCAATTTTAATATTAGATTCACCACAGAGACACTGAGAGCACAGAGAAAAGTTTCTTTTGTCCGCCAAGAGACGGCAGCGGACAATAAACCGCTGCCCCTTCGGGCCATCATCATTGTTGAGGAAAAACAAGTTTTTTTAAGCGATACCTGATCCTGCCGCGAAGCGGCGGAGGGCCTCCCCCGGACGACGTCTCCCGCCCGGAAAAAATTATTCCCCTGTGTCCTCTGGGTCTGGAGCGAAGCGGGTGTAGGGCAACCAAACGCCCATCCTCGTGTATGTCACGTGCGTTTAGATAAATTAGAGTCTATTGGTGAGCTGCCCGCTGCCTATTCCGGTTTGGCTAATTTTGTCATTTCATCCTTGATTTCATCGATCATATCATAAAGCCACATGATATCTTCGATGGTTAAACGGCCGGCTTTGGCAGGTGCCCTTTCCGTGCCGTCTTTTTTCAGCAGAATACGGGGACCGATTTGTACTTTCGGTTCTCCATTACCGTATTGATTGATCGAAACCACCAGGCCCGTTTCTTCACATTTCCACTTTTTAAGCATCTTATCCATTTCGGGGTCGTAGGGCATCTTTTCCTCCACGTCTAAAAGAATTGAATATCCTGCTAAATCTAATCGGTGATAGACCTGCTGTCAATTGATCATTTACAAGAAAGGTTCAGGGTTCGGGGTTCAGGGTTCAGGGTTAGAAACGCTTTTCAGAGCTTTTGGACTTCAAACCTTTGAACGCTTAACCCGGAGCCTTTGAACCCATCCCTTGAACCTCTGAACCTTAGGGCTCTGAACGCTTTTGCAATGTTGCGCCATAATGGCGTTTGAATTGGGTGGACGAATACTTGGCTAATTTCCAATCGGGAATACGGCAGTCACCACAGGTCCCCTTGAACCACTTATTTCTGAGCCAGCGCGCCGCCCGGCTGTTTCTGGAATCGGTGACCCAGAATGTCTTGTTGCAGTGGGTGGTGATTTTCGCCTGAGCGCCGGCAATTTCAACCGTCTTGATGCCATGCAACAGCCCGCGACGGGAAGGCCAGAGCTTAATTTTATCAATTAACCTGAGAAGCTCAACCCGCTTTCGATAGTAGCGCTTGGCCGGCTTTTTTTCTTTGGGTCTATTTACCACGACCTGAATTTCCCTTGATAATTTCCAGCTTTAAGAGAACGCTCTTCTTGTCCATGTAAGAAGCTTTGCGAAGTGCCGTATCACTATCATTGTGAAATAAAGCAGGATCAGCCTCCGTGCCGCGCGCTAGCCGCGATATACGCGCAAATGATTCTGGCGGGCACGGTGGCCCGCCCTTCTTAAAACCCCTCACAGTGACAGACTCATAGGTTCGCTGATACCACAAACCGCGAACCGCAAAATCGCCGCATGCAGAATCCCGAAGGAGTGTCGGGCTGCTCTCAATCTTTATGGGATAAAAATAGACAGCATGCAATCCTTCGAAATTCGATATTCAATATTTATCCGCCCCTGGGGGATTATCTTTTTATTTAATCGTTATCCTGGCGGCATCAACTGCTTCACCACCGTCATCGCCATGGTGGCCACGCCCAGCTGCAGGGGATCGTGCAAAATCCGATCCGACACTTTTTCCAATGCGCGCCGACTCAGACCCAGCGGCATACCCGGTGCGGCGATATAGGTCTGGGGTGAGATAGCTCTGGCGCCGATAATCCCGGCGGCAGGGGTCGCATCGACCACCAGGGCATGCCCTGCCACGGCGGTCTTAATATCCGCGGCGATTTTTATTCTGTTGGAATCTCGTGCGGATAGGGTATTGATAAATTCCCTGCAACTATCGGCGTTGGTGTCATAAATGGATACGATTGCGCCATAGTTGAGCAGGGTTGAAACCGCACTGCGCCCCACAGGGCCGCATCCAAGGACCACAACCCTGCGGTCACCCAATCCACCTGCCATTAAATCCAGACCGGCGGCAAATCCTCTCCCGGTCGCTTCCGCATTGTGAACATATTGACGGGTCTGGATGGGTATGGCAACGAAATCATCGTCATCGGAGAGAAAGACAACATCGGCCCTGGCCGCACAGGCTTCGGCTATACCTAAAACATCCGATTGTCCGGTTACAAAAGCCCTGAACCCGAGATACCTTAGAATCCCCGCCGTTGCATCGCAAAACCCTTCTATGACACCCTGCCCCCACTGAATCGGCACAACGCCCACCGTCAGCGAAGCCGTAATCCCGCCGACATCTTCTTCCTCCAGCCCCACGGCATGGCAGGCAATCTGGCGCAGGGTATGACCCGTTTTCGAAACCAACTCTCCATCATAAGCCTTGAG